>JANOPX010000053.1:0-16885 GCA_031422115.1 Chamaesiphon sp. VAR_4_metabat_408
TCTACTCCCACGGCATGGCTGTCCAAATGGCTGAGGGTTTAGCCGAATGGGGACATGCCCACATCCGCAAGGAGTTAGGTTATGGCAAACTGGAGCCAGATGATATTCGCGATATGTTGGGGCAACGCTATCAAGGTTCGCGATATAGTTTCGGCTATCCCGCGAACCCGAATGTGGTGGATCAGTTGCAGCAGTTGAAAATCATGGGTACTGATCGGATGGGGATGACGATGGATGAGAGCGAGCAGCTATATCCTGAGCAGTCTACGACTGCGTTGATTGTCTATCATCCGACGGCGAAGTATTTTAGTGCTTAGATAATCTCTGTTATCAACTGAGATGTAGATGGTGGGCAATAATGTCCACCATCTAGATTTCTATTAATTGTTAACCCAAGTAAGTCTTCCCTTTTTACCTGGGTATGCAGCCTCTTTTTTATCATGCCATTCAAAATGTACATCAACAGGTATATCTAACTTTTTAAAAAGATGGAAAGCATTTCTCCAGGCTAAGTTTGCCTCTGTTTGTTGCACGGAAATACCTGCTTTCTCTAGATATTTAAAGCCACGCTCACTAATATTTCTTCTGTCAGTGTTAGATAAAGAAGTTCCATACAGTAATTGTGGAGACAATCCATGAATTTCTACTGCTATTTCATGAGCCAGATTAGTTATTTTATTCCAGTTGGGCGTTGTAACTTGTACAGAATTAATAATCGCTTTTGTAACTCTGGTATGTTTCAATGCGTCATGTTGGTGGGGGTTGAGACATATAAAAGAAGCCTTGTCTCTCGATGAGATATGATTCTCCTTCTGAGATTCATGTTCACCAAGCAATCTCTCGATAACGCTTATAGGGGTATCTTCGAGAGGAATGGCAATTGCCTGAAGGCGTGTATAGATTGATTCAGATATGGTTAGTACGGGCATATTGCTGTATGTATATGTATAATTAATCACCTCATACATACAATTATGTAATGATATATAGAATTATGGCTCAGTAATTCTGCTGAATATGAATTGCACTATCGATTATGCCCAATTGTTCGATCAATATTAACACTCGATTGCCGATGGCACGCTACGCGAACGATTTTTGTATGGTGCAAGAGTGATATTAATGTCTGGAACTTTGATTTATCTGATTAAGAGATGGACTATGATTTGTCCCTGGAAATAATCATTGTCTACCCAGAAATCATGCTCATCATAGTTCGGGACGGATTAATTTAGATAAGGGTGATTAGGTTTTGAGTATGTCGATCGATGGGTGTTGGTTCGTTGGCGTAGCCTCCGCTTTGTGGACTCGATCTGTTTTGATTCGATCGCTATCCAGCCATCATCAATTCTTTTCCTTGGTGATGAAGAACTAATAATTGAGCAGAATTTAATGTCTCGATCGCATAAGCCCGACCATTTGTATCGCTAAATTCAACTTCAAATACATCCGGTTCATACTCTTCCACAATCGTACCAACTTGACCGCGAATTAAACTGACTTCCGGTAAGTCTTCCAATAGTGCCACAATATCTAATAACTTCATACAAAGTACCTCAGCCTAGAGAACATAACAAGTAATTAAACGCGGAAAGTTTTCACTATCTTTAACTATCCATACACTATGAATTATTGCCGTCTTATCCTCATGAGTTAACGGAAAATTAATTACATACTTTTGCCCATAAGCATTTCTCGCAGCAGGAACAGCATCGTAAGTATCTATTGCCGAGCATAAGGCTTGCTTGAGTTCGTCAAGATGAGATACATCCATATTTAAAGCCGCTTTAAATACCCGTGCTTTATGTTTGCCTTCATTATGGTCTAAATTTAGACTATATCCAGCTAATTTGCGGTCATCAATGACTGCTAAATCTGGGTTAGGTAACTTCATTGAATGAATTTAATCTTGTCACTTGCGGTTGAGTGCATATCTTATCTTACTATTACTCGATCGATCCTGGCACGATTCGTGATGATGTTAATGTTGATTTCTTTGGTTGCGATCAGGTAGTGTAGACAAAGTTTAATCGATTTGGGGTTGGTTCGATCTGTTTTGATTCGATTGCCGTTGGCACGCTACGCGAACGGGTGTTGGTGGGATCGATCGCTAGCTGTCAAACAGGCGATAGCGATCTATACTGGGAAATAGCAGTATTTAGCTAAACGCTCGTGAATACCAAAGAGCTAATCGTCAGCGAACTAGAATCAACATCAGAAGATCTATTATCTGAAGTGTTAGAGTTCGTTAAATCTATCAAACGTCAACAGCCCATATCGATAGCAAACACAGCACGCCAACGCATACCCAATTTAGAGCAGGGTAAAATTGTCATGAGTGATGATTTTAACGAACCACTCCCTGATTCCTTTTGGTTGGGAGTAGAGGATTGAAAATCATTCTGGATACACAAGTATTAATTTGGTGGGCAAATGATGTATAGAATATTTCCAATCGCGTCCAAAGTATTATCTTTGATGTAAACAACGAACTATTGGTTAGTTTAGCAAGTATTTGGGAAATCCAGATTAAAGTTTCTCTTGGTAAGTTAAGTCTACCTCGACCTTTACCAGATATTATCGCGACACAAGTTAGCGATAATCAGATTAAAATTATGCAGATTGAGTTATCGCATATTTATACTCTCGATTTGTTACCACTTTATCATCGCGATCCTTTTGACAGAATAATTATTGCTCAAGCTATGAATGAGAAAATATCTATTGCTAGTATAGATAAAGCCTTTGATGCTTATTCGATTGAGAGAATTTGGTGAAATTATAAAAACTAGATTAGAGTATCTATAATGAATAGTAGATTAGAAGTTCAGTCAGCTATTAAGCAATTACCCAAAGACGAAATTCTCAATCTAGCAAAGTGGCTGCAAGAATATCTCGATGAAGAGTGCGATCGACAGACAGATCCAGATGTTGGGCTAGAAGTTAATCCAGCAGTTATTGAGCAATTGTTAGCGATTCGCCAGAGTAAAAGTTCAACCCTGACAACAGAAGAGGTAAAACAGCGGCTGGGATCGATCGAAGATGAGCATTCGATATTAAAGTTTGCAGGTATTTTTGAAGACGACTCAGATTTTGATGCTGTAGTAGCTAACATCGAAAAAGATAGATCGACTAATATTGAAGAGTAAAGGATAAACAGACTATGCTAGAGCAACTAGAAAAACGACTGACATTGTTAGAAGCTGAAGTCGATCGAATTAAACGTAAAATCGAGCCAAATCCCGCCGCTTTACGTTGGTGGGAAAAAATGGCCGGAACCTTCGCTAAAAATCTCGCTTATGATGAAGCAATGAAATTGGGGCGTGAGTATCGAGAATCCGATCTGTATTGTTAATTTTATCTATGAATAAAACTATTGACAGAGGATGACATGATCCAAACTATTCCAAGATTATTGACATTATCAGAATTTTTGAATTTGCCTGAAACGGAACCTGCAAGTGAATATATCGATGGGCAAATAATTCAAAAACCAATGCCACAGGGAAAGCATAGTTCGATTCAGACAGAAATGGCTACAGTTATCAATGCTAGTTTAAGACCGAGACAAATTGCCAGAGCTTTTTCAGAATTGCGCTGTACGTTTGGCGGTAGATCGATAATCCCAGATGTTTCCATTTTTACTTGGGCAAAGATTTACCGTGATGAGAATGGTGAGATATCTAATGTTTTTCAATCTGAACCTAGTTGGACAATTGAAATTTTATCACCAGAACAAAGTCAAACGAAAGTTACCAAAAATATCCTACATTGCCTTAATAACGGTACTGAGATGGGTTGGTTAATCGATCCGGATGAAAGAACTGTCTTTGTCTCGCAACCGCAGCAACAAACTTTAGTTTTTGATACCTTAACACAGCAAATTCCTGTTCCATCTTTTGCAAATGACATAAAATTAACTGTCGAAGATATTTTTAATTGGCTACTAAACTAATAATCGATTGCCGTTGGCACGCTACAAAGGACGATATTGATACTCGACTGCCGTAAAGTCGTTCGCGTTGGCGTAAGCCTGCCTTTGGCACAGCGTGCCATCGGCAATCGATCTATCCAAACAACTCAGAGAAAAATTCCAGCTCTAAAACGTAGTATTCAAGAAATTACCCAGGAATGGAGACGATCGTGAAAGCACAACCAATCGTGCCCGATGCAGCCGTAAATCGCCGATCGATCGACAATTTACGCCAAGCTCGTCTAGATTTTGAAGAGATCGATCTACAAGTAGAGGAGTTGGTATCTAAATTTGACGAACTGATTCGTCGATTTTTATCCCGTGGGAACAGGTTGAATCAATTACAAAGCACAGCAGTTTGTACTTTTATGATACAGTAGTTCGTATTTATGATTCTCCAGTAAGAATCGCAGTTGACGATCCAGTTGCTCTATTCATTGTCAACGCATACAAAAAATATCAACAGCTTTGTTAATCTCTCTTCCACAAACTCTAAGGATAGATGTCTAATTTGACACTGGGAAGGGAGTAAGACGATCGATCGTCAGCACCAGAATAAATAGAGGGACTCACGGCAAACTTAGCAGGCGCGTATAAGCTACGATAATGTCTGATAATATGTCATTTCTGAATCCTCTGGATTCCAACTAATAGCTCTGAAATAATCCATCGCCGTTTTGCCATCCAAATCTTGATGGTGGAGATTGGCACCCGCTGCTACGAGCAATTTAAAGCACTCAAATTCCGGTGTCAGGAAACAGCATCCTTTGACTGTTGCAATGAGTGGTGTTTCGCCCTGTTGATTGCTCAGATTGATATTTGCTCCACGGGCGATAAATGCGGCGACAAGCGTTGGTAAAGCACCATCACTACTCCCACAACCATAGGATTGAGATGCGGCTGTCAGCAGGGGTGTATTGCCTTTGGAATTTTGAGCATCGATATCGATACCTGCATCGAGTAATAGATCGATTATTGGTACGCAACCACTACAGAAACAGAGGGCGTGGAGAGGAGTGTCGAGAGCATCCTTTGCACTGCAACCATCGATCTTCGCTCCATGTGCTAATAAAAATTCTACCCGTAAAATATCGCCATTAAATGCCGCACTATAAAGTCTCGTCCATCCATATTTATTGCGCGCCTCGATATCCACTCCAGCGGTTACTAACATTTCGAGGATTTGTCGATCGTCATGACATTCAGCAAAGATATCATCACCATATCTGATATGATGAGCATGGACATCAGCACCCGCAGATATTAACAATTCTACTACGGCTGGAGTTGTGGCAACACTCAATACTATATTACCTAACCTGTCGTAACTATTAGGATCGACACCTGCATCTAATAATAACTGTACGCATTCTACTATTCCAGATTGTGCGGCTAAAACGATCGGTACATCGGGATAATCTAACCACTTACTTGTTTTATCATCTTTGAGTATTTCGATCGGTACTAATGCAGTGGGTACCGACGCACCATAATCTAATAATAATTTAACTGCTGTAACTGCACCACCATGACAAGCTTCACAAAAGAGTGGATCGAGATTCAGATCTGTACTTAGGTCGAGTAAATATCGCAACCGTTCTAATTGCTCTAACATTAGATGGGGATTAGTACGATCGATTTGTAAATTATCTTCCTCATCAACATACCAAAAAGCCAAAGCATACCAAATTGCAGTATGTTGAGCCGCAGATTTTGCATTCAAATCTGCTCCATGCTTCACCAACCATCTTACCGTTTCTACCGATGCTCCTTGGTGAGAAATTGCCGCCACCATTAGGGGTGTCAATTGGCGAAGATAGAAGTAATCATCCTGGTTCAGATCGATCGCCAAATTAATATCTACACCCGAATCGATCGATCTTTGGAGCGCAGCCAAATCGCCAACGAGTGCAGCTTGATGTATATCTGAGGAAAAAGATCCGATTCGGTTATTCAAAAATTATCTCCTCAAAAACTGCTTCAATCTGGAAGTTTAAAAAAATCACATCTCCCCAATCAAACTCTCCACAATTCCTGCCAATTTCTCAGCCGCGCCTGACTCACCTCTGATTTGACGCAAGTTCGATCGCATCTCGGCTAATTTTTCAGGATGCTGAAGATAATCTATGGCAAACTCCGCTACAGTTTTGGCTTCCAAATACCCTACCAATTCTGGCACGATTTCTCGCCCATCCGCCCACATATTCGGCCATGCCAATTTCTTATTTCCCAAAGCGCGATAGGCGATTGTATTGACAATTTTGGCGATCGGTGTCCCCAATAAGGGTAAATTAACTAGGATACCCAAGGTGCCATCCCAAGCCCGCATCGCGTCCAATTGCTGCATGGCAATCAAAACTATCATCGGCACGCCCAAGGCACCTAGTTCGGCCGTATTTGCCCCGATCGTCGTCAAACAGAGGGTGCATTCTGAAAGCCTGTCGTATGCCGGAAATTCGGTATGCAATTCTACTCTCATTCCCTTGGCTGTCTTGAGATAGGGCATCGCCTCATCTTGCTCTAGGGTAGCTGTGGCACCATTAACTAGGGCAATGACTGGGTTTCGCTCTGGATCTCCATAGCTAGCTAAGGTTTCGACATCGATCGTCGGAGCTACCGGAATCGTAAATTTGGCATCTGGATAGGCTACTTGGATATATTCGGCGATCGCGAGCATCAATGGCAAGCCCATCCCCAATTTCGCCGCCTTGGAGCCAGGTAAGATGCCAATTAAAATCTCGTCTGAATTAGTGCTATTTGATATTTCGCTCTGACTCTCGACCATTAAATCGCCAACTATGGTAAACTTAGCTCTATGCTCTGGAGCTACTTTACCCAAAACTCGATCGTTCATCACCGCAAATCGATCGACTAAGCTGTGCCAACGCGCTTGCCATTCAGCATATATGACTGTCTGATAACCCAATCGCTTGCCAATAATGACGGGAAATAACTGATCGCCGCCCAGGAAGATTACTACACCGTGCTTGCTCCAGTCCCAAGTTTCGGCAGTTTTGCCCCAGAGCAAGAAGTTCGTAAAGTGTGATGCTGCTTGGACTCGATCGACTTCGGGATAACTTTCTAAGATTTGGACTTCTTTACCACTGGCATTCGGACAGGGTGATAAGATAACTGAAATTCGGATGGTGGATCGATCGTTTCCCAATTTTGCCCGTAATGCTTTGACGGTGGGGCGTACCCAGGTGGTGACTTCGCCGGGGCCGTTGGAGAGGATGATAATATCGATCGGGGGGTTTGGATCCATCTGTTTTTGGTAGTTAGTCTAAGTGTTTATTTAACACAGAGGTTCACGGAGGTGGCACGGAGGTACACAGAGGGAATGCTAGCTATTTCCACGATCGGTTAGCTTTTTTCGAGCGAGTTTTCGCTGACGGGATCTAGGGGACATAGTACCATTGACGGGATATCCGGCGATGGGGATTTCTTGATATTGACGTTCTGATTCTAGGTGTTTGAGGGCGGTATAGTCTGCCCATTGGATACAGTTTACCGGGCAAGTATCGATCGCTTCTTGGATTGTATCGAGATTGTCTCCATCTTGGCGAAATACTCTCGCTCTACCATATTCTGGCTCGATGAAAAAAGTATTATTGGCAACATGGGCGCAATTGCGACAGCCGATACAAGTTATCTCATCTACATATACCCCCCGTTGTCGCCAGACTCCACCCAGCTCTGGCTCTAACCCAGAGCGATCTTCAGCACCCCGTAAGAAGCCGCCTAGTTCTGGTGCTAAACTGTCGTTCGATGGTGAATTTTGCATGGGGAGTGAGCGACTAGGGAAGTGGGGAAACGACGAGAGGGATGAGATCCGAGCTGAGGGGGGTATGTGAAATCACTATCCCCTACCCCCTATCCCCTAATTCCAACGTTGAACGACAAGTTTAATCGAACCGTCTTGTTGATTGCGTTCTTCGGCGACTTGGAAGCCTTGTTTGGTAGCTTCGGTGACGACGGTATGATAAGCATAACGCTGGGTGACTTGACTCAAGAATCGATCGACAGACCAATTTTGCTCCCAGAATTGTAAATCTGCGACTAATTCATACTCGTTATTTCCGTTGGTACTAAAACCGATATCATAACCATTATCCTGTTCGATCGTCACCGCAGCCATCCGCGTATCACCTTGATAACCACGTACTGGGTGTGGCCCAATTTTCCACTCAATGCCTAGATCTGTCAATGCCGCAGTGAGGGATTCAACGTTGCGGATTTTGGTTTTGATATTGCTAAAATGTGACATGAGAATAATCTAAGGGATAAATGTTTTTGGGCGAGTGTCGATTACCAGCTAGTTTGAGTGCTAGCGGTGACAGTTAATTCGGTATTATTTTTGGCAGCAAAGTATTCTGCTGTCTGGGTTTGGCTTACTACATTACCTAGGGCAGATTCGATCGCCGCCGTTACTACAGTACAGGATTGACCCACTACACCAGTGACTTTTTCCTGCACTCGTCCATCAGGATGGATGATAAACTCTAGCGTCTCCATGCTCATTGGTTTGTAAATGCTCTCATTAGATAGTTGCTATATATATGTTTTAGGAGCCTCGATCGCATCGATCTGCACCAATAAGCCCCGATCGCTCAAAACTTGAGTAAAAGTTATTATGTTGCTCTCATTATAGGCAAGTTTCGATCGACTGTGCCTTGATGTCAAAAAACTTGACACTTGTCAACGTCTGCTACTTTTCGGGATACCATCACTATATTCAAACAACTCAAGAGGTTATGAAAGATGAGCGCGTTACAAGCATTAATTTTTGATGTCGATGGGACTTTGGCTGACACCGAGCGAGATGGGCATCGGGTAGCATTCAATCAGGCTTTCCAACAGGCTGGGTTGGATTGGGATTGGTCGATCGAGTTGTATGGTAAATTATTGGCGGTGACTGGTGGGAAGGAGCGGATGCGCTTTTATCTGGATACCTATCGCCCCGATGTGCAGATGGCGGATGTGCTCATTGCTGACTTGCACAAAGTCAAGACTACTTACTATACCCAATTGCTAGAGCAGGGTGGGATTCCCTTTCGCCCTGGTGTCAAGCGATTAATCGAGGCTGCTAGGGCTGCTAATCTCCGGTTGGCGATTTCGACTACTACCACTCCTGCGAATGTCTTCGCCCTTTTAAAAGGTAAGATGGATGCTGATTGGTTTGAAATTATTGCAGCGGGTGATATCGTCCCCAAAAAGAAACCAGCATCAGATATCTATGATTATGTGCTCAAAGAGATGAATTTGCCAGCAGCGGCTTGTCTAGCTTTTGAAGATTCAGAAAATGGATTGATTTCAGCGATGGATGCGGGGATTACTACCATCGTCACGATCAATGAATATACTCAAGATCATAACTTCAACCTGGCTCCACTAGTACTATCCGATCTTGGCGAACCCCATAGTCCTTTTCAAGTGCTTCATGGTGATGCTTATGGTGCTAAGTGTGTGGATTTACCACTACTCGAAAAATTAGCTGTAGGCTAGATTTGAATACGATTCGGTTAAGTGAATATTTACTCTAGTATTAGTCCGCGTAGGCGGACTTTGCCTCACTAGCCCCGATTTTAATCGGTGGCTAACCGAACCGTATTGGGCTAGATTCAGCCTGTGAAACTCACCAGGGTAACGATCGATCTTTTAAGCGGAGGTATCGATCGGATTGTACCATTTTAAAAAACAATGATGACAGATGAGGTTGTGGAATTCAGGAACAGAAAGGTTTTACCAATCCAAAATCCAAAATGGCATTAAATGGTATTACTTGCCGAGTATATCGACTAAAAGTGGATAAATCCGATCGAGTACCAATTGATTTGCTGGAGCATTCCAATGTGAGTCTGTCGGGAGAAAGTCCAATTTTTTGCGAGTACGTCGATAGTAGTCTCGAAACAAATCTTCAGTATCTACCACTCGATACCCCCGCTGAATGCCAATTCGCTTGAAGGCTGATAATTCTTCTCGATCTGGTTTGGATCTATCGTACATCGAACTGCGATCGCTATCGATGATAAAGATCGTATTTTGTGGTGTGACTTTAGTTTTCTCTGCAAACAAATCTAGTAGTCTGCTTGATACCTGCGCGTACTTACCGATAGTTGGGATTGACTTCGATGTTGAATTGCGGGTAAAAGCAGCAAATATTTTATCAGCACTGAAGTAGATTTGTTGATATACATATCGATATAAAGCAGATTTATTAATCAGGGTTTTGCCATAATTAATTTTGGCATTTTTAAATTTTAACTTTCCATTAGGACTGTCCAGAAAATATGTACCATCTTGAGGGTTTAAACTATCGATTAAATCTCCTTTGGTTAGTAAAAAGATATATGCTTTTGGCTTGAATTGTCGATCGGTATATTCAGCAGTGCCTAAATAGCCTGATAGAGGATATATCGGAGTACCAAAAGAATAAACTGGAACTTTAGTCCCCATCTTACTACTTAGTTTACCTTGAAGAGTGTCAGGGTAAGGCAACATTGCTGATTGAATATAACTATCGCCAATTACTACTACAGGTGCAGAATTTGATTTGTAATCACGATCGTCAACAAAGCCATAATTGTTGACTCGTCTGCGATAAGTTTGGCTAAATTTCCAGTCTATTGGTTCTACGATCGATGTTGCGGTACCTCGGATTACTGGTTGGCTAATATTGTTAGCTGCAAAATCACGACCGTTTTTAACAGGTAGCAACTGCATCAATATTTCTAAACCCAGAATCGCTGTAATAATTCCGGCTCCCAAAGCTAGAGAAATAGTTAAAGGTTTAGAAATTAACATTTTAATTTATTTTGTAGTTGAGTATCGATCGTCGAGATCTGCTATTCATCAAAAGTTGAAGTAAATAAACTCTTTAATTGATTGAGATTCAGATATGGCAACTAGTACAAAAATTATTGGCAAAGTAAAGCCGATCGTCCAATGGTGCCAAATCTGATGATTTTGAAACAATTGGGGTAAAGAGGTGATTTTATCGATCTCATTTTTATGTAATTTATCGCTTTTAAATCCATATTTATTGAATACATGGATTGGATCGATCGTTTGCTTAACCGATCTGATTAGGGATTGACTATTCGGCATAAACCAAGCAATACATAGCAAACTAGTCGTCCAAAATATCGCTGCTGTCGGTGACTCTAGAATCTCAAATTTTACAAACAAATCCATAGTTGGGATTGTAAACATCGATCGCAAAATCAACCAAGCAGTATTCAAATTTTCCGATCTGAATAACACCCAAGCAATTACCACCGCAATAAATGTAATTAGTCTTCCAGCTAATCTTCCCCACCAGCTCGATTGGGTTAGATCTTGACCTAATTTCTTTCGGATTGATTGCCAACTATGATGAATAACTAAATAAATGCCATGCAATCCACCCCACAAAATAAATGTCCACCCCGCACCATGCCATAAACCACCAATTAACATCGTAATTAATAAATTTAGATAACGCCGAAACTGTCCGTGACGATTACCACCGAGGGGTATATATAAATAATCACGCAAGAAATTCGATAAGGTAATATGCCAGCGTCGCCAAAATTCGGTAATATTGACAGATTGATAGGGAGAGTTGAAATTAATTGGTAATTTAATATTAAATAGTAGCGATAATCCAACTGCCATATCTGAGTAACCAGAAAAGTCAAAGTATAGTTGAACTGTATAAGCTAATGCCCCTAGCCAACTATCGCCAAAACTAGGTACTAAACCTTCTTTAGCAGCATTAAATATAGGCGTAACATAACCAACAACCCCATCAGCTAAAATTACTTTTTTGAATAAACCGATTGTGAATAGTAACAAGCCGATCGTTACATTGCGACTATTCCATCGATATATTTTCCGCTCTTGGAACTGAGAGATTGTATCGTGATGATGTAAAATTGGCCCAGCAATCAGATGGGGGAAATAAGTAACGAAGAGCAGGTAATGAATTGGATTAAACTCTTTGACCTTGCTACGATAGCTATCTACCAAATAAGCAATCTGAGTGAAGGTAAAAAATGATATGCCCAAAGGTAAGGTGATTTTGTCATTTGATAGCTGCCAACTAGAAATACTATTCCAATTGTCGATCGAGAAATTGGCATACTTAAAGTAGCCCAAAATTGCTAAGTTAGTAGCGATCGATAGAATTAGTAATGTTTTTTTAGGTCGAGAGGTGAGTCTTGCTAACCAATAACCAGCAAGATAGTTAGCAGCGATCGATGGTAATAATATATATAGATCTGAATAATGCCAAGAGCTATAGAATACTAAAGAGGCAATCCCCAGACATGCTATTGCCAAGTGATAGTTGAACTGTGCAGCTATGAAGAAAGCGATCGCAGTTATCGGTAAAAATAAGAAAATAAATTGATATGAGTTGAAAAGCATTTTATCGCAGCTTTTAGAATCTTATTTAAGATGAATATAGACAAATATACGGCTGGTTTTCTTTGGATTTAAAATCCAGATCTTCAGCCGACTATGCTTGAAAAAAATAATAAATTGGGGATGTATAAAGTAAATCCAGTTTTTAAAGCTTAACCCATCTGGAGCGGATTTAATATAACTTAGATCGCCAAAGTATAATTTTTGCAAAATTATTTGGCAATAAATAGTAAGATTATGACCGAGTAAAATATCAGTGAAATATGGCTTGCCTCGATTGGTGAGTATAAGTTATAGAGAGCCTATCATTATTCAGAAAAACATTACCTACGACTTATAGCTGGAGTTCTATATATTGAAGAAATTAGATTACGACTTATGGCTGATGGCATAATAGCAGATCGATCTGTGTGGCAGCTTGACAAACGATTCTCTGATGAAGAGGGGCATTTAGTTGTTGAAGTGAAAATTTCCAGATCGGATCGCTAGTGAAATAATCGATGCCCCTTGGTGAGTAAACTTACCCCCTATACAATGAGATCGACAGCCGACTCTTTCGTTTTCTATTTTGAGGATCGTCAATATGCCTGAAATTGTTAATTCAATCGCTACTTCAGACACTAAGATCGATCGCATTCTCGAACTAGCCCTACAGGGCAATGACATCTCAACCGCAGACGCACTAATTCTTCTAGCTCAAACCACCCCGACTACCATCGAACAAATTCGCATCACCGCCGACAGGTTGCGCCAGCAGCAAGTCGGCGATATTGTTACCTATGTCATCAACCGCAATATTAATTTCACCAATATTTGTGAGCAGCATTGTAGTTTCTGTGCCTTTCGTCGAGATGAAGGTACAGAGGGTGCTTTTTGGCTGAGTACGGAGGAGATCCTCGCCAAAGCCGCTGATGCAGTCGCTCTATCGGCGACAGAAATCTGTATGCAGGGAGGATTGCATCCTGGCGCGAAAATTGGGGGTCGATCGCTGACATACTATACAGAGCTAGTTACCGCCATCAAAACTACCTTTCCTCAACTCCATCTTCACGCCTTTTCCCCCCAGGAAGTCGAATTCATCGCTCGTCAAGATGGATTGAGCTATGCTAATGTAATTATTGCGCTCCAACAGGCTGGGGTAGGCTCAATGCCCGGTACAGCAGCAGAAGTGTTAGACGATACTATCCGCCGGGTAATTTGCCCTGAGAAAATCGATAGTGCAACTTGGATAGAAATAGTTACCACGGCGCACAAATTAGGGATGCCAACTACGAGTACGATGTTAACTGGACATATCGAAACACCCACTCAACAAATCGCCCATTTCCACAGCTTAAAACAAATCCAACAACAAGCGATCGCCAATAACTATCCTACCCGCATCACCGAATTTATCATCCTCCCCTTCGTCGGCGAATCAGCACCCGCACCCCTTCGCAGTCGTGTTGGTAGAGATCAACCAATTCTCGCCCACAATTTACTCCTTACCGCCGTCGCACGAATTTTCCTAGGGAACTATATTCCCAATCATCAACCCAGTTGGGTCAAATTGGGTCTAGAAGGCGCGAAAACTGCCTTAACCTGGGGTTGTAACGATTTGGGTGGTACGTTGATGGAGGAGCACATTACCACCATGGCGGGAGCGAAGGGGGGTACCTGTTTGACGGTAGAAGATTTGCAAGGGGCGATTCGGCAGATCGATCGCAACTACCATCAGCGCAGTACACTATACGAGCTAATCTAGGCGTGTTAAATTGAAATTTAAGATGTGATGGTGATAAACATGGTCAATACCCCAGTCAAGAAACTTACCAAAGCAGAATTTTGGACGATCGCGGATGGTGACGATCGTACCTATGAACTAATTGATGGGATTCCTGTTGCAAAAATATCACCGAAATATTTCCATGCTAAATCCAGATTAAATTTAGTCAGAATCCTCGATCGATGGAGTGATGGTAGAGGACGACTAGGCATCGAATGGGCGATCGATCTCACGGACGATTTTACCCCAGTACCCGACTTAATTTATATCTCATTCGACAGATTGCCGATTACCTGGGAAGAGAATGCTGCTTGTCCAATTGCGCCAGAGTTAGCTATTGAAATTATCTCACCCGGACAGACATTTGGGCAAATGACCCAAAAAGCTAGTAGTTATCTCACTAATGGTGTGTTGCGTGTCTGGGTCATCGATCCATCAGCCCAAAGTCTGACTGTATTCTATCCCGATGCGGCACCTATTACTCATACAGGCGACAGGTTGATTACCGATCCGATCTTCCCAGAATTATCGATCGTTACCAACCAGTTATTTTAGAACTTAGGTGTTGACAATGCGTTGGCGTAGCCTCCGCTTTGCGGAATCGCTTTGTCAGTTCAAGTAATATTACTATTGACAAGATAATTCACATTTTCCTGGGGATCTTGTCGAAAAATATTCAGTCCTATATTGACAGGCTCAGATCTGAGTATGGCGATCGCCGTCTAACTACATCCGAACAAATTAGATGATTTTAACAACCCGATAATTACCCTTCGTAGATACTGTAAATATCCATAACCAAGATGGCAAGCTAGTTATAGCGATTAAGGGTGTGATAATATAAATTTTTACAGGCTTGGCTCTAAAGCCCCAATCCCAATATTCATCAGGGGTTGATTTTAGTTAAGTACAAAAAATGTTGAAATCATACACTCATTTTTTCAGTACATTTAGTAGTAAAGTTGACATTGACTTTAAAAATAGTCGATGTTATCGTATGGGCATTCTGATTTTGAAAGTTAAGTCCGCAGTGATTTTTCGATAAAGATACAGATATCATTTCTCTATATAGTTCAGTTCTAGCCACTGATGTTTCAAGCCTCAGCTTTGCATATTTCTCTGGAACACCCTGGGCTGTTATGGCAATATTTGTTCGGTCTCAATTCATTGACAGGAAATAACACATATGTTGTCACAATTTAGCAATACTATATCCGTTCCTACTGCGATCGCTATCATCAAAGAAATAGAAGAAGCATATCCCACATGGACAACAGCACAGGTAATAGATAATTTAAGCTTTGTTGCTTCCCTTAATAGTCCACTGTCTCAAGTATTGTTTGGCTCAGATACTGGAGCTACCTTTTTACCAAGAGAAAAGTTGACACAGATAGATCTTGACAGCTTAATTGATACCATAAATCAAAAAACTTATGATAATGATGGTCTATGTGAAATCGGTATTAGTCTAGATCCATCTACTGGTCGTAAAGTTGCTTTAGGACATGTTATTTCAGGAATTTCAGCCGCTCTTTACGATCCGGATAGATCGGCAAATCGCACCATAGATAGTCGGTTCATAGATCTGTTGAGAGGAGTAAAGTTCTCCATACCAGTTTTGAATATGGATGGAATACTTGCTCCACCTGATGGCTCGCCCACAACCTTTGAGCTTTCTCCCACAGTAGTAGCTATCGATTCTTTGTATGCTATGACGATAGCTGGAGATATTGCACGAACAATCACAGGGAACGAACAGCTATGGACTGAAGAGTTATACCCTCTTGATATCGGAGGAATAGGAACGGAGGCTTCATCAGCAGAACTATATGGAAATATAGATGGTTTTGGGATAGGAACATGGCTCCTCCGTACTGATAAAGGTAGGGATATTTCCATGAGAATGAATTTATCAATTAACGCTCCAAATAATGTAAAACTTAGTACAATTCTTGGAGAATACTACGGAATAATTAAGACAGAAAATAGAGTTATAAACATGATGACTATATTTCAAACAAAACTGATATCAAATTTAAGGTTTTCAAATTTCCTAGGATTATTGAAATCCACAGATTTTAGATTAAACATCTTAACTCAAAGTATTGTATATCAATTGGTTAATTCTCAATTAGATGACATCAATAACTGTAGTTTTGAGAATACTATTAAAGCCTATGTTGCTTTTGAAGGATGGTGCATATCAGAATTTAGTAAATTGCGGAATGCAAGTATTCTAAGTAAGGATACGGGAATGTCTTTTGTTGATTGTATCGATGAATATAACGACCTTAGCTACTTAAATTTGCAAAATTATTTTATATCTCAATCTGACAATAGTGATCCTCTTGTAGAAGATTTTATTGCTTATTATCCTAAAAATAATATTGATAATAGACTATTGAGTTCTTACTTATGAATAAAATTGATTAATCTAGAATCTTTTTTATTGCTTAGTTTTTACTTGTGTCATTATAAAGTAACGAAATAGCAAATAATTAGTCAAACTATTTATCTCAAAAGTAATACCAATGGAAAGCAAAATAGATAACACTAATCTAGTAAGTCTAAGTAATGATATATTGTTTGGATCTTATTTAAACCCACATTCCGCACTTCGGATAATTCAGCGGTTAAAACCGCTGCTAGTGATACGAAGTCCGCCTTCGCGGACTGAGATTT
Organism: Chamaesiphon sp. VAR_4_metabat_408; assembly: GCA_031422115.1. Classification (GTDB taxonomy): domain Bacteria; phylum Cyanobacteriota; class Cyanobacteriia; order Cyanobacteriales; family Chamaesiphonaceae; genus Chamaesiphon. The sequence goes on from JANOPX010000053.1 coordinate 16,827, forward strand.
ACAACCCGCGTAGGCGGGTTTTGCAACACTAGCGGCGGTTTTAACCGCTGGTAATTTTG
>JANOPX010000054.1:0-21373 GCA_031422115.1 Chamaesiphon sp. VAR_4_metabat_408
TTTCTACTCGGTAGGGGCAATTCATGAATTGCCCCTACCGAGTAGAAAGCACAACCCAGCTAACATGTGAGGATCTGAACCCGAACGCTACGCACATCCGCTGCTTGAGCAATTTCGCACCTAAAAGCACCCCAGCCAATCTGTGCCAAAAAATAATGTTGACAAAATCAGATTGTTTTGCAATAATGATAGAAGTGAGTAAAAAACACGAATTACTCGCGGGTGTAGCTCAGTGGTAGAGCGCAACCTTGCCAAGGTTGATGTCGCGCGTTCGAATCGCGTCTCCCGCTTAAATCCCGATTGGTTCAATATTTACCCAATAACTCCCCATCCTTTTACGGTGGGGATTTTTGGGGAAGAAACGTTAAATATCTTTACTCTTTGTTAGATTAATAACAACCAGTTCGATCGCGAGTCCTGTACTATTTATGGACGATAGTTATTTCTGGCGTTGGTGGCTCATCAGCACTTTTCGCTGTCTTGAAAAGGTGCTTCACTTGGGGAAACCCCAAGATTGCACTTTTCGCTCCCAACTCCCAACTCCCATTTTGGCTAGTTAGCCAAGGTTAACCACCTACTCTATGGAAAATGCCAGTGTCAATGTTAGCCTAGATAGCGTGTTGCGCCAGTCAGGTCGAGCTGCACGACTCCTAGCCAACACCAACAACGATCGACGCGACAACGCAATTGGAGCGATGGCAACAGCCCTCCGAGAGGCCGCTCAGGACATCTTGGAAGCTAATACCCTCGACTTGGAAGCCAGCCGAGAACTAGAGATTTCCGAACTCTTGCTGGAATGGCTCAAACTCACTCCCGAACGTCTCCACAGATATATAGAGCTATTGTCTAAGCTGGGGGAACTGGGGCCGATATGTGGTAACAACGAGATCGGCGTGCAGGTGAGAGATCGTCATATCTACAGCCAAGTCAAGCCGCTAGGTACGGTAGCCTTTATTTACGAAGCCTTGCCAGAATTGGGGATAATTGCGGCGGGAATGAGCCTCAAGACGGGAAATAGTATCATTTTGCGGGGAGGGGTCGAGGCAAGGCATAGTAACGAAGCGATCGCCACTGCCTTGAGAAATGGGCTAGAACGGGCTGATTTTCCACCAAATGCTGTTCAGCTTATCGACCCCTCTCCAAGTCTGTTATATGAGCTAGTAACCCACACTCAGCAGGTAAATTTGGTCATTCCCTATGGTAGACCGAGCCTGATTCGTCAAGTGACTCAGCAAGCGACTGTATCGATTTTGCCAGCGGCGATCGGCAATTGTTATTTATACTGGGGGGCGAATGGAGATCTGGATCTAGTTTGCTATGCTATCTGTGATAGTCATATTGGCGAGCCAGATGCAGTCAATGCGATCGAAAAAGTCCTGATTCATCGCGATAGACACCCAGACTCGCTCATATCCCTGTGGAAAAGTTTGAGAAGTAAAGGCTTTGAACTTCACGGCGATCGCGAGTTGGTGAATAATTATGGAGAGTATCTACGCTTGGCGGAGGATGGGGAGTGGCATCATCCATACCTCCGCAAGATAGTGGCTTTCAAATTTGTGGGGAGTGTGGATGAAGCGGTGGTGACGATCGATCGGTATAGTAGTGGACATGCTGATTCGATCGTCACAGATTCCTATCTCGAAGCCCAGAAATTTGCCAGTAATGTCAATAGTGCCTGTGCCTATGTCAATGCTTCACCCCGATTCTACCGTTACCAACGAGGTAGCGACAGAATCTGGCTGGGAATGTCCAATTCTCATGGCTGCCAGCGGGGGGTAATTGGGTTGACTGCGTTGATGGCAACGCAGCAAGTAACGATGGGATAAGTTTGGAAGTAGCCGTAAGACTGAACTTATCGACGAGGACGAATTGATGGTGCGCCAGCACTATCACCACCCCGTTCTTTGTCGCCAGCAGGTGCTCGGCGATTTGGGGCAATCCGAGGAGGACGGTTCTCGGAATTGCTTTCTGGGGGTCGTTCTGACTCTTCATTTCTGGAGCCAGCATTGCTACCATAGACATCGAGATGGATGGATTGCCCGACCCCTGTAGCTGCGGCTTGAAGGACTGTCCGAATTGCCTGGATATTGCGTCCGCCACGACCAAAAGCAGTGCTTTGGTCGTCGCCTGCAACTGCAATCCGCAGCCAGACGCGGTTGCGTTCGGCTGTGTATTCACAATTAACAGCCAGCGTCTCGCCAGCACTCAAAAATGGTTTGAATAAAAATTTTACCAGTTGCTCGTAGTCGGGAGAATTGGTGGGAGATGATGAAACTGTCACGTTACTTAGGTACCTAGTTGCTCGTAAACTTTCGCTTTTTCTAGAATTCGACGCACGGTTTCGGTGGGTTGAGCACCTTGCTGGAGCCGTTTGACGATCGCTTCTGTATTTAGGCGCACTTCATCGGTGCGGGGGTTGTAGAAGCCGAGTTCTTCCAATGGGCGACCATCACGTCTGGTGGTGCTTTGAGCCGCGACGATACGGTAACTAGCTTCACGCTTTTTACCAAATTTCTTGAGCCGTAATTTAATCATGTTGAAGCTATCTAGCAGGTAATGTGCGTGAGGTAAATTATTTACCCACAGCCTTTCAAGTATATCACAGCCCTTTGCTATCGATCGCATGTTGCACCAATACCCAGCAATTCTCACCGGGTGGAAATATTGAGCACAACGGCGGAGCCAATATTGCCCACTATCCCTGACTGCCTGAAAATCGCACCAATTCGATCGTAAGATAGTTAGTACAGGAAAATTAATTTACGCTGATTAGTACTTACTATGCGCCGAGATTCAATCTTTTATCGGCTATTTCAAGAGCATCCATCGTTGCTATTCGAGCTTGTATCAGAAAGTCCCACTAATGCTGCTGACTATTCCTTTGACTCTGTAGAAATTAAGGAGCTGAGTTTTCGGATTGATGGGGTGTTTCTCCCTGCTGATGGTAGCCTGGTATATTTTGCCGAGGTGCAGTTTCAAAAAGACGAGCAATTATACGAGCGATTATTCGCAGAATTATTCTTGTATTTACGTCAAAAACGGAGTAGATGTACAGATTGGCGGGCGGTAGTCATTTATCCATCTAGAGGGATGGAGCAATCTGAAATCAGACCATATCAAATGTTGCTTGGTAGTCATAATGTTGTGCGGGTATATTTGAATGAGTTAGGTGAGGTTGAGACGTTATCACCCGGATTGGGTTTGATGGTACTGACGACGCTGAGTGAGAAAGTCGCACCGGAAAAGGCACGATGGCTGATAAGTCGAGCTAACACGCAACCTAATTCCCGTGCGATAATTGAGATGGTGACGGAAATTATGGTTTATAAGTTTGCAAACTTGAGTCGAGTGGAGGTAGATCTGATGTTGGGAGTTAAGTTAGAAGAAACTAGAGTTTACCGGGAAGCACGGGAGGAGGGAGAGCAAAATATTGTCACACTCTTGCTGACTGAAAAATTTGGCGATATTACGCCTGAATTGAAATCAGAAATAGTGGCTTTATCTGTAGATAAATTACAGGAATTGGCAAAGGCTCTGTTACGATTTGATTCAGTTGCAGATTTGACTGGGTGGTTGAATAGTAATGGATAGAAGTTCAAGTAAATAAGTTGGAATTTGTAACAATCTATTTATTATTTCGTCTCATTGTCATAAAAGCGATCGACCGTTCCTCAATCGATCGATTCCGCTCGACACAGAGCGAATGTGAAATTATTATCGATCGCAATTATCGACCCCGATCGATTATTGTTATTAATTAAGTTTAATATTTTGATAAATAGGCTGCAAGATCTGAATATGCTTCATGTTCTAATAAACCCACTGAAACATCTAATCCACCAGCGCGTAAAATCTCAATTCCTGCACCTGCATTGCGCGAATCTGGATCGAGCATGGCTACAACTACTCGATCGATTCCGCTAGCAACAATAGCCTTGGCACATGATGGAGTTCTGCCCTGAAATGAGCATGGTTCGAGCGTTACATAGGCAGTAACCCCAGCAAGATCGCCGGAAATTTGAGATAGAGCCATTGCTTCGGCATGATTCATTCCTGGTGGCTGAGTATATCCAGATGCGATGATTTTTTCAGCTTTAACTAATACGCAACCGACAGGTGGATTTGGTAGGCAAAATGGTAAAGCTTTTCTGCCTTCAAGTAAAGCTACTCTCATGAAATATTCTGGATCGATCGAGGCTAATATTTCTACCATAATGTTTTTAAAAACGATTACCTTCTGCTAAGGCAGACGCTAAAGCGAACGGTAGGCTCGCGGTTACGATCATTCGTCGATTGCTTGAAGAGCTAGAGCAATCTCTTGGGGATGAGCAGCGGCATAATCCCACGCAGTGGCTAAATCGGTAGCTGTAAGCTGAGGATATACCTGAAGGATGTCAACATCGCTATAGCCCATATCCTGGGCGTTGACGACTTCCCAGACGGCAATCTGGGTATTGCCGATGCGAGCTTCACCATCAGAAATCTCTAGGGGTTTGGCAACTTGTGGCTGGATAGTTGCCAAGCTCTGAGTCAATAATTGGATGACTCGTTCTTTTTCGGCGGGAGTCAAGGCTAGTAACTTGGATTCTAGGTCTTTCAAGGTCATAATCTAAGATAGCCTTAAATATGTAGAACAATAGTTTTCATTATGCCCTACAGCCACCTCGATGAGAGTAACGGACACAAATCCTTTCAACTACCTGGTTCGCGTCCTCATTATAATCCCGATCGACCCGGACAGGTAGAACATGTTTGTCTGGATTTGGTTTTGGATATCCCCAAGCGGAGTTTTGCGGGGAGTTGTACAATATCGCTCAAACCCGTACGCAATGGAATTGAATCCTTGACTCTGGATGCCGTTAATCTAAATATTCATGGTGTGGAAATTGGCGGGGTAAGTCATGAGTTTAATTATGATGGGGAGTTGTTACATATTCCGCTCAAGCTCGATGTCATCGCGGGGAAGTTATTAAAGATTGTCGTTAATTATGGTGTGGATAATCCACAGCGAGGGTTGTATTTTATTCAGCCTGACGAACATTATCCTGATAAACCTACTCAAGTATGGACGCAGGGTGAGGATGAAGATTCGCGCTTCTGGTTCCCCTGTTTTGATTATCCCGGACAATTGGCGACTTCGGAAATTAAGGTACGAGTTCCTGGGGATTTTATGGCTATCTCTAATGGTGAGTTAGTTGGAACCGAATTAATTGGTGATGAGAAGATTTATCACTGGTTACAGAAGGAGATTCATCCCACTTATTTGATGACTTTGGCTGTCAGTCGGTTTGCGGAAGTCACCGATACTTGGAATGATATTCCCGTCAATTATTATGTGGAGAAAGGTCAGGAGGAATCAGCAAAACGGAGTATGGGCAAGACTCCTCAGATGATTGAGTTTTTTAGTGAGAAGTTTGGATATCCTTATCCTTTTCCCAAGTATGCTCAGGTTTGTGTGGCTGATTTCATCTTTGGGGGGATGGAAAATACTTCCACAACTCTATTGACCGATCGCTGTTTACTCGATGAGCGGGCATCTTTAGATAACTTCAATCCTGAGTTTTTGGTCGCTCATGAATTGGCTCATCAATGGTTTGGCGATCTAGTTGTGATCAAACATTGGTCTCATGCTTGGATCAAGGAAGGAATGGCTTCCTATTGTGAGGTGCTATGGGCAGAACATGAGTATGATAAGGATGAAGCAGCCTATTATTTACTCGGTGAAGCTGAGAGTTATCTAGCAGAAGATAGCGGTCGTTATCGGCGGCCGATCGTCACCAATATCTATCGAGAAGCGATCGAACTATACGATCGACATTTATATGAAAAGGGTGCTTGTGTCTATCATATGATTCGGACAGAATTGGGCGATGAATTGTTCGATCGATTCGTCCATACTTTCGTTCGCGATAATGCTCACAAAACTGTTGAGACGATCGATCTATTACGGGCGATCGACAAATCTACAGGTAAGAATTTAGCCTTCTTATTCGATCAATATGTCTATCGTGGTGGACATCCAGATTATAAAGTCGCCTACAGTTGGGATGGAGATAGTAAACTCGCCAAACTTACCGTCACTCAAACCCAAGCCAAAGATGGCATTCATACCCTAGATAATGACCTTTTCGATCTGAAATTACCGATCGGCTTTGGTTATATGAAAGATGGTATCGCCGATATCAAAGTCACCAAAATTCGCGTGTATGAAAAAGAACAAGTCCTCTACTTCCCTCTCGAAATAAAACCCGATTTCATCAGCTTTGATGTCGGCAATAACTATTTAAAAACCGTCACCCTCGAATACCCCCTCCCCGAACTAAAAGTCCAGCTCAAGTCAGATCCAGACCCGATTTCGCGGATTTATGCAGCAGTGGCGATCGCCAAAAAAGGCAACCTCGAAGCCGTCAACGCCTTAACTGATTGTCTCGCCAATGAGGAATTCTGGGCTGTCAGACTCGAAGCCGCTCAACAACTAGCCACCATCAAACTCGATCTCGCCGTCACCAACTTAGTCGCCGAAATCGGTGACGAAGATGCTTTCGTACGCCGCGCCATCGTCGAAGAATTGGCGAACATCAAAACACCCGAAACATATCAATCCATCAAGCAAATCGTCGAAACAGGAGATGCTAGCTACTACGTCGAAGCCGCAGCCTGTCGTGCCTTGGGTGGAATGACAACCGCCAGCCTCAAAGACAAGCAAGCAGAAGCCACCAACCTGCTCATCGACGTACTAAATACCCGCTCTGGCTGGAATGAAGTAGTACGTGCGGGTGCGATCGGTGGTTTGAGCAAAATCGCCGATTCGCCCCTTGCCCTCAATACCATCCTAGAGTACGTCAAACCAGGAATACCCCAATCCCTCCGGTTAAGCTCAATTCGTGCCCTTGGAGCGATTTCTCAAGGTCAATCAGAGCTGAATATTACGGCGATCGTCGAGAAATTTGCCGAACTTGCTCGCGAATCATTCTTCTTGACTCAAGTAGCCGTAGTCGGTGGATTGAGCCAAATGGAAACCGTCAAAGCGATCGGCGTACTCCAAGGTTTAGCCGATTGTAGTCCCGACGGACGAGTCAAACGGATGGCTGATGAAGGTGTCCAAAAAGTTCAGAAAAAAATCGGTTCTGATAAAGCCGTCAAACAACTGCGCGAGGAATTAGAAGAAGTCAAAAAAACCAATCAGGATCTAAAAAGTCGGCTCGAAAATCTAGAAGCAAAAAGCAATCGATCGACAACAGAGTCTAAATAACTATATCCCCAACTTCAAAGGAGAAGTTGGGGCCATCTCGTAGGGTGGGCATTGCCCACCAACACCATTATCGATTTAATAAGACAAATATTTAGCTCGACAGACTACCGATTAATCTGTAGCCAATTTATTAAATCTATAATTTCTTTAAAATTCGTTATCGATCGGATCTAATCAATAACATGAATTGGGCCGTGGGTGCTCGCACTAAAAAATTGACGCACTAGGGGGTTATCGGTGGTGTCGATTTCGGTGGTTCTACCATCCCATTGAACTTTACCATGATACATAAATACGACTCGATCGGTCGTGCGCCGAATCGTGCTATCTTGGTGCGTCACCATGACATGAGTGCCACAGCCGCCTTGGATATGTTGTAAGTCTCTGACTAGATCTTCGATGACTGTGGATGCGATCGGATCCAATCCTGCCGTCGGTTCATCATATAATAGTACTTCGGGATTATCTTCTGGGCGTTCGGGATTGGACATAATCGCCCTAGCAAAGCTTACCCTTTTTCGCATCCCGCCGGATAGTTGGGCGGGATATCGATCGGCGACACCAGCCATTCCCACCAAACCTAATTTGGCTTCTACCAATTCGCGAATATGTTTGCGGGGAATCCGCGATTGTTGGAGCAGCCGAAACCCGACATTCTCTTCCACAGTCAGGGAGTCGAATAATGCCGCTTGTTGAAACACCATCCCAATATAAATCGGATCGTTGCCGTCTTCAATCAATCCCTGGCGTAATTTTCCCTGGATATAAACTTCGCCCTCATCAGGAGCCAGCAAGCCTGCGATAATCCGCAAAATTGTGGATTTACCCGTCCCCGATGGGCCGATAATTCCCAATCCTTCATCAGCATATATATCCAAATCCATACCATCCAAGATGACGTTTTTGCCAAACGCCTTGGAGACTCCGCGTAGTTGAATGATAGATTCCATGTGAGTTGGGAGTTGGGAGTTGGGAGTTGGGAGTTGGGAGTTGGGGGTTGGGGGTTGGGGGTTGGGAGTTGGGGGTTGGGGGAGTTGGGAGTTGGGGATTGGGAGTTGGGGGAGTTGGGAGTTGGGAGTTGGGGGTTGGGCGTTGGGAGTTGGGGGTTGGGAGGAGGCGGGGAGTGGGGAAGTGGATAGGTTTTAAGTCAAATCTTCATCACTCCCAACTCCTAACCCCCAACTCCCAACTATTCCTCCGAATTATACTTCTGGGTAAATATACCACCGAGTGCGGCGATCGCGGCCAAGCCGAGTAGTACTGTGGAGACCCCAAATGCAGTTTCAGCGATGCCAGTGAGGGCTAATGGTAGACTTAGAGCGATGTTGACGGCATTATTTTGGAGTCCAAATACTTTGCCGCGCATTTCTTCGGAGGTTTCGCTTTGGATGGTAGTTTGCATCGGAATCATCACCACCGCGCTAAATACCCCCATAGTTACCAAGAATACTAAACTCAACCAAAGTGATTGGGAAAATGATAATCCAACTAAAGTCGCCGCCAAACCCATCGAGCCATATAGACTCAGTTGAGGGCGAGATAATTTTTGACCGACATAACTCAATCCTACCGCACCTAATCCCACGCCGACTCCGGCAGCGGCGAGGAGAAATCCAAATTGTGAAGCTTTGATTTCTGGTAATAATTCGGCCATCCGCACTGCCACAAGAGTCATCGAAGCAATGACTGATTGGGTAATGACTAGCTGGATGAGCGCGCCTTTGATTTGTTTATTCTTGCCGAGATAACGAATTCCATCTTTGAGATCTGCTAATACATGGGGTTCATCTCCCGTCGGGATTTGTTTGGTTTCACCCGTGCGGACTAGTAAGAGCAGAGTACCTGCGAGAATATAACTCGCGCCAACTAATAATTCTTTGCCGACATTCACGCCCAACCCGACACTTGCGCCTAAACTATCTGCTAGTGCTAAAATTGGTTCGCCGATCGCAAATCCGACTATCAGCGAACCCATCGCTGTAGTTGTATACAAGGAATTGGCGGCGAGTAAATCTGGCTTGTCTACAATCATCGAAATGGCAGCTTGCTCGGCGGGGGCAAAAAATTGACCGAAAGTAGACACGGCAAAAGATACTAGCAACAGCACTTCAAACCCTAATGGTAAGTTTGCGACGACTTGCCCCTTTGTCAACCAGAGTAAGAATGGCAGGATTAGCAGCAAGGCACCCCGTAAAAGGTTGGTAATGACCAAAACCTCCTTCTTATGCCATCGATCGACAAATACCCCCGCTAGAGAGCCAAATAGCACCGCTGGGATCGTCGTGGAGATCGTGATTGCGGATACCCAGCCACTAATGCTCTGATTTTGGGATTGAAATTGACTCTCAACGATGGCAATCATCAATACGAACAGGACTTTATCCGCCAATTGCGAGAAGATTTGTCCGCTCCACAAGGTGACAAAGTTCTTGTTTTTGAGCACGCTCAGAAACCCTGGTGGGGATGTTTCGGCTGGTGTTTCGGCGATCGTCGATTCAGGCTGGACATTTTCCGCTGGCGGATGCTCGACTGGCTCTGATGGCGGAGAATGTCCAGCCTCCACTGGAGCCGTCAATTCATCTTCTGGTGTTTTGCCAAGATCGGATAGTCGCATTTAGTAGAGGAGGGCTGTGGTGAGGGGTCAGGGGTGAGGGGTCGGTTGCTTTATAACAGCACTTCCTGCTGTGTTTTATTTGAAAGATCGGCTTTCTAAACTAGGCATTAGCTAAAGTTTCAACCTAAGTCCACCATTAGTTATATTAATCGGGATGTCCACGGCAAGTGATGTGGAAAGCCACACATTCTAATATATCGTTTACCTGTCGATCGGGGAGTTGGGATTTTGGATTTTACGGATGTAAGGGAGTGTCCTTTGTTCCCCACTGGTCAACTGGTCGGGTCACAAAGGCCAGAGGGTCACCCGACTTTGTTGACAGTGGAGCGAAAAGTGCAACTCGCCTTTGTCACCCGCCCAGTGGTACATTGAGGGTTTCCCAACAAAGTCGGGTCACAAAGGCCAGACAAGTAGAGCAACTTTTCAAGACAGCACACCAAGCAGGATTGAGGAAATAATACATTCACCCTCTCAACGCCCAACCCCCAACTCCTAACTCCCAACCCCCAACCCCCAACTCCTAACAATCAATCAATGCTGCCGATCGAATTTGGAGATTGAGATGGTGTTTGATATAATTGCGCAAAATCCATTCAATCCGTCGCCATGCTTTGGCGAGTGCTGTATCGGTAACGATTTCTAAGGGGAATTTCGCGATTTCGGTGGTGAGCCGTTGGAGATGAGGATCGCTCAAATGCTGGAATAGCATCAAGTCTAGCGCACTCAGTCGATAGGTGACGATCGTACTCGGATCTGTTGAAAGTGCAGCCAAAATTACGGTGCTACCAGAGCTGACACTAAAGCCAATTTGCCAATTTGGTTGACTAAAGTTGGGGGCGACTGATGCTTTGGTGATGCAGCAGTCATATACTTGGGGGGCAATGCCACCAAGGGCGAGTAGATGAAAAATTCCCTGACACAAATGGGCGATCGACGCGGTATTATCATCTCGCGGTAGGTCGTTAAGTCTACCCAAATGCAGCATTAATAAGGCATATAATTCTTCTTGTGGATGTTCGCTCAAAGCTTGGGCGAGAACTAGTTCAGCTAAATATTGACTAGCGGCTAATTTGGCCAAATCCCCACTCAATCCACTGTATGTAGCGACAGTCTGAGCTTGGGTAATTTTATCGATCGATCGACCCTTAGCAATTAATAAACTATTTACCACGAAAATTGCACTCCGCCCACCCAAACTAGAGTTGGATTTCCTCGCACCTGGAGCGATCGCTCTAATTAAACCATACTCGCGAGTCAGAATCGTCACCAATCGATCGTTTTCGCCCATGGGAATCGCTTTGAGATTGATACCTGTGGCTTTGTATGTGCCGCTCATGGGTGGGGGAGGGGGGACTGGGGGACTGGGGGACTGGGGGACGGGGGGACTGGGGGACGGGGGGACTGGGGGACGCTTTTTCCCTCATCCCTCATCCCTCATCCCTCATCCCTACACTTCAAAGAACTGCTCTACGGCAGCAAGAATCTTGGCTGAGGCACTGCCATCGCCAAAAGGATTAATTGCATTTGCCATCGCTTGATAAGCTTCAGGGTTATTTAATAGCTCTCTGGCGGCGGCGGTAATTACAGCAGGATCTGTACCTACCAGTTTAGCAGTACCTCCGGTGACGGCTTCGGGGCGTTCGGTAGTATCTCGCAATACTAATATGGGTTTGCCCAAGCTGGGAGCTTCTTCTTGCAATCCCCCAGAATCGCTCAAGAGCATATAACTCCGCTGGATTGCGCCGATGGTTTGGGTATAGTCGAGGGGGTCGGTGAGAAAAATGCGGGGATGATTTCCCAACGCTTTCATCAATGGTTCCCGCACGGTGGGATTCCGATGGACGGGTATTAGTAAGGCTGTGTCGGGAAACTCTGCTAGAATTTGGAGCATGGCGGTAGCAATGCGCTCTAGAGGTTCGCCCCAATTTTCGCGGCGGTGGACTGTGGCGAGAATGGTGCGATATTTGCTCCAGTCTAAACCAACAACATTACAAGGCGGTTGGGATTTTGCTACGTCGAGGAGAGCATCGATGACGGTGTTTCCAGTTTCGTGGATTGCTCCGGTTACGCCGGATTTGTGCAGGTTCTCGACGGCTAAATAGGTGGGTGCGAAGTGTAGTTGGGCGATTTGGGAGATTAGTCTCCGGTTGGCTTCTTCGGGATAAGGATCGAGGATATTATCGGTGCGGAGTCCGGCTTCGACGTGACCGATCGGGATTTGCTGATAAAATGCAGCTAGGGCAGCAGCAAAAGCTGTGGTAGTATCTCCCTGGACGATCGCCAGTTGAGGTTTCAATTCCTGAAATAATCCCTCCAATCCTTGTAAGCTGCGCTGGGTAATATCTGTGAGGGTTTGCTTGGGCTGCATGATATCCAAATCTCGATCGGCTTTCAATCCAAAAATGTCCATCACCTGTGCCACCATCTCTCGATGCTGCCCAGTTAGTACCACTTGGGTGGTAAATTTACTCGATGCTTGAAATGCCCGAATCACTGGAGCCAATTTTATCGCTTCCGGGCGGGTTCCGAGGGTAAAGCACACACGAATCATAAGTTAATGGGTAGTGAATATTCGCCATCAACACATTATCACTGACAGTTCGCTAAAATCGCGTCAATCTCTACTTACCTCCTTCTAGTATCAAATTAGATATATGGGGGAGTTTGGAGTTTGGAGTTTGGGGTGGTTTGTAGGGGTGGGTTTATGCAAACAACAATCGAACCTGCCATTAACCTCAGCCAAAACCCACCCTCCTCACCAGCAAATCCCGCCCATGAGGACAATTAACCTCAACCAAAACCCACCCTCCCACTATTTACGCAATATCCCCGACTTCTTGGCGAAGTCGGGGATATATTATGAGTAGAACGATCGTTCTATCTAATCTAACCGTCAATTTCACAAGTGAGTGGACATGCAGCATAAGTGGTGCTGCTGACGGGTTGAGCGTCACCATGTAGCCAGCTCAACCAGCGGACTTCATGGGGATGGATGCCTTTGAGTGTGAGCATCGCCGCCCCAACTACTACCGCCAAAATATTGAATAATATCAAACCACCTGCCACGAGTAGTACCGCGCTCACAGGTAGAATTGGATGTAGGGTAATGGAAAGTAATGCGCCAACAGTAGCCATCAAGACAACCAATGGAAATCCAACTACTAACAGAGTTACTGTTAGGGCAAAACACCAGATTAAGAAGCTTTTTGCGATAGCGACGTAACGGCTGTTTGGATTGGTACGATCTTTAGTTAACTGCATTTTATTGGCTCCGGCTGTCTAGATGGATACTGGCTAAAACTGGTACGTTTTGGTCAATCCTCTGTCGGGGATCGATCCAATCTGATGTTACTAATATAAGTAATTTGCCTCTAAAAAACTGGTTCCGTTCAAGAAACTTTACATAATAATTAATCTAGGGATCGGTAAATATCGATAAAAATCTGTTATGGATTAATTAGAGCATTAGCTATGGTTGAGTGAAAATTAGTTGCTGAGTATGTTTGCCCATATCTTGCCCCAGCAAAGAGAATTAGCAATTTTTCACCCTTACCAGCTAATGGTCTATGAGAGGATGTAGACGATCGAAGTCGGTATTTTTAGATGGCTGCCGTTAGATCGTCGCCTATTTTTGACGGTACACCACAAAACTCCTGTTTAATTTTAGATTCGCTCGAACTAGAGTGTTGGTGTGTTAGTTGGGTTAAGCTTGCGCGCAACCCAACCTACGAGTTTTCTGTGGGGTGAGGGGGAGACTAGGGGAAGGTCTAAAATAAGATAGGTGGGCATTAATGCCCACCTATCTTATTTTTGTTAGTTAATCAAATCATTAGAGTGACGATCGACTATTTTGTAGCAGGAGGCATGATAACACGATCGATAACGTGGATAATGCCATTACTTGCTTTGATGTTAGGCGTAATTACAGCAGCGTTGTTAACCTTGACTTGTCCGCGTCTGATGCTAACGGAGATCGAAGAACCTTCAACTGTCGCGACTTTCTGACCATTTTTGAGCTGGTTGGAACGGACTGCACCAGAAACTACGTGATACGTGAGAACTTGCTTGAGTTGTTCTTTGTTTTCTGGCTTGAGCAGATTTTCCACAGCTCCTTTTGGCAATTTAGCAAAAGCAGCATTTGTAGGTGCAAATACAGTAAAAGGGCCTTCACCAGCTAAAGTATCAACTAAGTCTGCGGCTTTGAGTGCAGCTACTAGTGTGCTGAATTGTTTGCCTTTCAACGCGATATCAACGATGGTAGGCTTTTTCTGCGCGAGATTAGCGGGTTTGCTCATCATTGCAGGCTCTTTTACAGCAGGCGCAGGTGTGCCATTTTGAGCTTGGCTGGAAGCAGTAAAGAAAAGACCAGCAGAAGCGATAGCTAAACCTAGAGTTGCAGCGATCGACTTTTGAAATACGTTAGTAGACATTGAAACCAAACCTCACGGAAAATTATGGGCACCTTTCATAATTCTATGACCTTTAATTAAGTTTTGTGTTCCCATTCTGGGCGAATAAATTATTTGATGCTAAACACGCAGGATATTATTGCTCAAACAGCCGATAATTGTGGAAATGCAGGATCTACTGCTCGGTATTTCACCCCATGCCTGTGATGTCTATATTATCTTCCCCCCCGTCAGACAAATCGATCGATCCTTCGGCAGAAAATCTCCGCCAAGCACAAGCAGAAGTCATCGATGGATGGTTGGCGGGGTTGCGCCCAGGGCAACGTACATTGGCAAATTGGCGGGGGGGGCTTCTGGCGGTATCAGCGGTACCAGGAGCGGGCAAATCCCACAGTATGGCGGTGGCGGCGGCGATTACTATCGCCAGGGAAAAGCTCCATCAGCGTCGTCAATTGGTGATTGTGACTTTGACTCGATCGGCGGCGGCGAATATTAAGGATAAGATTAGAAAGTGTTTGGCGCAATTAGGCTTACCGCCGATCGGTTACAGCGTAAATACGATTCACAGTTTGGCGTTGAGCATTGCGAGCAAGCATCCTGAATTGTCGAAGTTGGATTTGGTCGTTGGCGAAGCCGATCGGAACGAGCCTCGGACTTTGGTGACTTTGAGTCCCAATCATAAGCTAATTAAGGGTGCGGTCGATCGTTGGTTGAGTCATCATCCCCAGAGTTATCAGCGGCTCTTGGCGGGGGAGAGTTTTGATGGGGAGGAGACGGAGCGGTTGCGTCGTCAGTCGGTATTGCGGACGGAAGTATTGCCCAGTTTGGCTTTTGCGGTGGTGCGAGAGGCAAAGAGTTCGGGTTTGGCTCCAGCAGATTTGGAAAATTTGGCGCAGTTGGATAATATCGACAGGTACGATATTTTGAGTGTCGGTGCTGGTCTTTATCAGGCTTATCAGGAGGTGTTGAGTGCGGGTAGATACCTCGATTATGATGAGATGATTTCGGGGGCGTTGCAGGTGATGGCAGACCCCACAGCGAGAAGGCTATGGCAAGAGAAAATATTTGCCGTATTTGAAGATGAGGCGCAGGATTCTAGTCCACTTCAAGAGCAATTATTACGTCAATTGGCAGGCATTCCAGATCGAGCGGATTTACCACCCAATTTAATCAGAGTTGGCGATCCAAATCAAGCGATTAATTCGACTTTTACGCCTGCGGATCCCAAGTACTTTCGGGAGTTTTGCCAAGACTGTCGGGAGATAGATCGGTTGGAGCAAATGGAGCAGGCTGGGCGCAGTACTCCAGTGATTATGGATGCGGCAAATTATGTATTGAATTGGGGTAATAATTGGTTGCGTCCACCTGGATATGATGAGCATGAAATTGCTGCTAGTGATACTGAGTCAGTATTTTGCGTCCAAACGATTCGCGCTGTACCGATTGGGGATGCTCAACCAAACCCTGTTGCTGAAGGTAGGGGGATAGAACTTTATACACCCAAGGATGTTTACTCATCGATCGATAATATTGCCGATCGATTGGTAAGTTTATTTCGGGTTAATCCAACTGCGAACGCAGCGATTTTAGTTCGAGAAAATCGACAGGCGAAGTTTATTTTTGAGCGACTCTCTGAATGGCAACGTATCTATCCAGATATCAAAATATACCAAGCAGGCGAAAGCGATCGAACATCGAAGATTCCTGGCGAAATCCTGACATTATTTCAGTTTATGATTCGCCCCCATTCGCCAGAATATCTCAAAGCCGCACTCAAAATCTTATTAGCACGTAAATTAATCGACGCTCAAGATCTCGATGCGCTAGCAGTATTTCCCGAACAGTTTCTCTACCCAACTATTCTCGATGCACCTCAACCCGTCGTTGTGGAAAGAGCAAAAGTATTCTGCTGCGAACTCCTCGATTCTAGATCGACTCTGCCTCATTATCACCTAATTAGTTACCTCGGCAATAAATTAGAGTATGGCTCATCCGAACTAGCTACTGCTGATAAATTAGCCGATCGAATTGCGATCGAATCTCACGGGCGCAGTTCTATTTATACATCGATCGAAATCCTCCAAGAAATAGTCACGGTAGAAGGCTTTGAAAATATCGATGAAGGTACAGAATCTCCCTATACCGCCGAAGGTCAAGTCACAATTATTACCATGCACAAAGCTAAAGGATTGGACTGGGATTATGTCTTTATTCCCTTTTTGAGCGATCGACTTCACAACCCATTATGGGTACCTAAAGGAGCAAAGTTTCTCGGTGAATTCACCCTCGCCGAAATCGCCCGCGCCAAAATTCGTGCCCATCTCCACAACAAAGAGATCGCCACAATTCTAGATACCTGGAACCTAGCCAACTACCTCAAACAAGCTGAAGAACTTCGCCTATTATATGTAGCGATGACTCGTGCGAAAAAACTCCTCTGGCTAGCCGCCGAAAAAGAAGCCCCATTCCTCTGGAATCAATTCAATCACACCCAAAAAGATCGCCTCCAAGCAGCTAAAGCATCGCCGCTTTTTGATGCTCTGCAAAAGAAGGAGAGAGATAAAACAAGAATAATATAGCATTCCGAATATATTTAACCAACCGTAGGGGCAGGTTTATGCTAGCCAGTATCGATTTCACAAATCGATACCGAACAAAACCTGCCCAACCACACCAGAATATATCGAATGTCATCCCCCAATTTTATTGATATTGTTGAATCGAGAGTGAGGAGGGTGGGTTTTGTTTGATATCTTTATAATTTATCGATATTAGTTAGCATAAACCCACCCCTACAGTTTTCTGCGATCGATATATTCCAGGCAGGAGAGTGGGTTTTGTTTGATATCTTTATAATTTATCGATATTAGTTAGCATAAACCCACCCCTACAGTTTCGTGCGATCGGTATATTCTAGTAAGGAGGGTGGGTTTTGTTCGATATTTTTATAATTTATCGATATTAGCTAGCATAAACCCACCCCTACAGTTTTCTGCGATCGATATATTCTAGGCAGGAGGGTGGGTTTTGTTTGATATCTTTATAATTTATCGATATTGGTTAGCATAAACCCACCCCTACAGTTTTCTGCGATCGGTATATTCTAGTAAGGAGGGTGGGTTTTGTTCGATATTTTTATAATTTGTCGATATTAGCTAGCATAAACCCACCCCTACAGTCCCTCGATTATGGTATGGTAAATAATCGATTTAATGGAAAATATTCCGCTCGGACAATCGGTAAAGAACCAAACTGTTCCCCCCTGCAAGTATCGTGTACCTAAACCGCCTCCATCTGCGACACTTTCGTAACTATCGAGAACAAGAAATCATTTTCACCGCCCCAAAAACGATCCTGCTCGGTGATAATGCCCAAGGAAAATCTAACCTATTAGAAGCAGTAGAACTACTATCTACCCTCAAAAGTCATCGAGTCACAAAAGATCGAGACTTGATCCTCGAAGGTGAAACAGAAAGTAAAATATCGGCAAATTTGACTCGCAAATATGGTTCGATCGATCTATCCCTTACACTCAAAGATAAAGGTAGACGTATCGCTAATGTCAACCAAGAAAATCTTAAACGGCAACTAGATTTCCTCGGTGTAATAAACGCTGTCGAATTTTCCTGTCTCGATCTAGATTTAGTGCGAGGTACTCCCGAAACTCGTCGTCAATGGATCGACTCATTGCTATTTCAAATCGAGCCAGTTTATGCCCATCTCTTGCATGAATATCAGCGCGTACTCAAACAAAGGAATAGCCTATTAAAACAAGCCGAACACCGCACATTAGACCCTACCGAATTAGACTTGTGGAATCAACAACTAATTGTGACTGGAACAAAAGTAATTCGTCGCCGAGCGAGAATCATCGAAAGATTAGCTCCGATCGCCCAAGTATGGCATACTAAAATCAGCAAAGCCACCGAACAACTAACAGTAAAGTACACTCCCAATATTACCTTTACCGAAAACACCCCAGAATCAATTTATCAAGCATTTCTCGATCGACTTCATCTTCGCCGCAGTGCCGAACAAGGGCTAGGCACCACCGTAGTCGGCCCTCACCGCGATGAAATCGACTTAACGATAAATAACACCCCAGCCAAGTCTTACGGCTCTCAGGGACAACAACGCACCCTAGTTTTGGCTCTGAAATTAGCAGAGCTAGAACTAATCGAACAAATCGTCGGCGAACCACCATTATTATTACTCGATGATGTCCTCGCCGAACTCGATCTCACTCGTCAAGACAGGTTACTCAGTGTCATTGAAGATCGGTTTCAGACTCTAATTACTACCACTCATCTCGGCGCATTTGATGCGAAATGGTTGGATTCATCGCAAATAGTACAGGTTCGATCTGGATCTTTGACTTAACTACAGGCATTTAGCCAATTTATGGGGAACAATGATTGAGAGCAGTCTGTTCAAATGCTAGAAGTTCGTTCGCGTTCCCTGCTTTGCCTCTGCCTCCGCAGAAGCGTGGGCTAGTGGTTCAATCGCTCAATTTGCGTATCCATCTAGATACGATCCACTATTTTATACATGCTTGGACGGAGGATAGCGGTTGACGGAACTCTAGTCGATCGGTTAGTGTGTCCTGTCATGTGGCTTAGACCTCGAAGGTAAATCAACCTAAACTATTATGAAAAAATTTCTACTACTTCTTATATCGGCACCGACGATCGCGATTACGGTACTAGGACTAGTCACCCCCGCTCTAGCTGGGGGAGTCGGTAAACTTCACCCCAACGAAAAATTTTGTGTCAATGCACATGCTCGACTAATCTGTGTCAAATCTTCTCAAGTTGCTAGTACCAAAACTAATTCGAGACTCATTGCCAAAGCACAAGCTGAAGCCAAAAATCCTGATGCTTTTGTGAACTTCAGTGAGGAAGAAAGCGACGGAGCTGTCGCCCTATTCGGCTGTGATTGCCCCGCCTGTATCCGCTCTCTCCGCCAACTTCGGATTATGGCAACAGTTAGCTAAACTATCAGTTAATATAAAGGTGTTTTTTCTTCTCCAGGGTTGGTTTTATCATATAAAGGTGTTTTTTCTTCGCCCGGATTAGTTTTATTATTCGGTGTAGGCGTGCTTTTATCCCCTTTACCCGAATTCTCTTTGGGAGCCGCACCTGGTGACTCATTCCGATTTTGAGGTATTTTAGGCATGGGCACTGGTTCTGTGTCAAGATTGGGATCGGGTTTAATATCAGGAATTGGGATGGGGGCTGGTGTTGGGGCTGGTGTTCTTCTGGGGGGGACGACTCTCGGCGTTGGGGTCAGAACTGGAGGCAGGAGTGGTGTGGGTGTAGGTGTCGGTGTAGGTGTGGGTGTAGGTGTTTCGATCGGTTGGCTCGGTATACTGGGAGTAGGCACCGGGATCGGAATGGGAGTCTGAATCGGCGTTGGAGTCGGTGTTGGCGCGGGAATCGCGAAGGCTTTGGGGCAAACAGAAATTTGATTATTACCTATCCAGCCCATTGAATTATCGGCAAACTGAATCTGGACAAAATTACCGTTCTCTGAAACGTAGACAACTTTGACCCCACGCCGCAAACTGGCGACAACCTCGCTATTTTTAACTGGTTGAGATCGCACTCTGACTGTGGGTGAAGTTGTTGGTACGATGAGACGACAGAGATCGGATTTGAGATCTGTGGCGAAGTTGCGTTGGTTTGATAGCGTGTTGCTAAACCACACAAAACTCCCGACTGCTGCCCCGACTACTACTACACCCATCGCCAAGGGAAATAAACTGGGGGCGGGTTCTCTCCGTGGAGCTGGAGCGTAGGCGGGAGTGTATGCAGGATTGGCTGCTGGAGGAGCTACTGGAGCTGGGGCGGTATAAGCGCGTGGAGACACAACCATCGTGCGCTCGGTGTTGCTGTTTGGGGCTTGAGTCTGAGGTTGAGGTTGAGGCTGCGGTATTGGGACTCCTACCGGAATCGGTGGGCGAGGTTGAAAGGGTTGAGTTTGTTGAACGTAGGTGGCTTGGTTGTAAGCGTTCCCTTTTAACCCTTGAATCGCCTGTAAGGCTTCTGCTGCGGTTTGGTAACGATCTTTGAAGTGATAGCGAGTCATGCGCTGTACGATGGCGATGAGCTGGGGATTGGCAATGGTGAGATGCTCCCATTTGTGCTCGCCAGTGCGCTCGTCTTCTTCGAGATTGTAGGGATTTACTGCGGTTAAGGCTTGGATGGCGATGGTGCCGAGGGCATATAAGTCGCTGCTGGCGCGAGGGGTACCTGAAGCTTGCTCGATGGGCATATAGCCGGGGGTACCGATGGCGACTGTCATCGTTTGTGTTCCGTTTAATGCTTGCTGATTTCGGACTTGTTTGATTGCGCCAAAGTCAATCAGTACGAGGTGTCGATCGCTATCCCGTCGGATGATATTATCAGGTTTTATATCGCGATGGATGACCCCTTTGCTATGGATAAATACCAGGATATCTAGGACTTCTTCGAGGAGTTCGATGACTACTGAGTCTTGCCACTTTGTGCCTGTCTGAAATTCTTGGGTCAGAGTGTGACCGATCGCGTATTCTTGGACTAGGTAAAACTCTTGCTCTTGTTCAAAATAGGCAAATAAACGGGGAATGCGATCGTGTGTACCCAATTGTTGCAAGACAATTGCTTCTTTCTCGAACAGTTGCCGTGCCATACTGAGTAAGGCAGGATCGGAGCTAGCTGGTTTGAGATGTTTGAGTACGCATTTGGGATTTCCGGGTAGGTGCAAATCCTCGGTAATATAAGTTTGTCCGAATCCCCCCGCACCTAAAACTTGGAGGATCCGATAGTGTCCCGCTAATAATTGGCCGATCATGGGTAATTCTTACTCCTCACATATTTCAACTTTACCGCGTCTATCGATCGATTGACTAGAGCATACAAGATTAGTTCCTGTCACACTTTGTCGATTTCTGCTCTAGATCCTCGATTCCTGATTTAGATGTATTGAGATCCGTTGGCTTTTCTTGTGCTAACAGAACCCGGAACGGGGGGGGGTGTGGCCCCCCCCCCCCCCACAGGTGGGGGGGGGTGACGCCCCCCCACCCCCCCCCACAAAAAAGATTGTTTTGTAGGTGTGGTT
>JANOPX010000055.1:0-23726 GCA_031422115.1 Chamaesiphon sp. VAR_4_metabat_408
CCCACATTCCGCACTTCAAAATTACCAGCGGTTAAAACCGCCGCTAGTGTTGCAAAACCCGCCTACGCGGGTTGGAAATCTCAGTACAGCTTCGGCGGACTTCGTATCACTAGCAGCGGTTTTAACCGCTGAATTATCCGAAGTGCGGAATGTGGGATAAAGCCCACATTCCGCACTATCGCCAAAGGCGAGGCTACGCCAACGGATAAGTAGCATGAGAAAAGCCTGATTTTACGTTGCCTCGATTTTCAGAATACAACTAGAAACATTGCTGAATGGGCGAGTTTTCGCGATCGAAAAATTGAAGTGCGGAATGTGGGTTACAAGACTATATGCTAGTTTTCGATCGCTCCTCGGACGAAGGCTTGGTGCCGTCTTTAATATTTCAACTTTGGAAACCAGGTAAATACGGAAGGTGCGCCTCGGAAATACCACAATGCAAATATCGGGTCAGAAATGGCACACCCAAACGATGACAGTGGCACGAATGGCACGATGGGGGTGCCGTATAAATGATGAACTGTATCCCATGCGGTGTGCAGCAGCCAGCCAATGCCGATAAATCGGTAATCCTTTAATCCAAAGTAGGCAACACAAGTCATCACAGTACAGAAGGCAAATTCCCAGCCTAGTAAACCACCATTGAGATATGCCGCCCCAGCTCCAGCAATCATTAGGGCACTGAAATTTTGGCGGTTTGGCTCCCTAAATAGAGAACACAGCGTAATATAAATGAGAGCCACCACTAATGGTGCAATTAGCTGGATGATTGTTATTTCAGGTCTGGATTGGATTGGCATAGTAATCCTCTGATGTTATTTTGTGCGGTTGGTTAGGATGGAAAACTAAATGCTTTTATGTCTTTTGTTGGTATTCCCATTTCTGAAAAGCGCGATCGTATCCATATCCCTGATGCTGAAAAAAGACCCGCCACGCAGCCACTCCCCGCACGATTCCCCAAGAAGTTAATACATATAGCGACCAAGGAACACCAAAACCAGTAAAGAAGTTGAGTGGAATCAGACAGGCATTGACAATTGCATATTTACCAAGTCGGTCTTGCAGTTTCGATCGACGATATAGATCGAACTCTTGATATTTTTTAATTACTTGCTGCTGACTGAGCCACTGGCTTTTTGCAAGCTCGATTGTCTCAGGCGAGATCCTGAGTTCTTCGGCGATTTCTAGCAATTGTAGATGGGACAGCTCTGGATCTAAAGTAGAACGATCTGCCATTGCAATATCTAGAATTTCTCGTAGATCTTCCTGACTATAAACGTGAGGTGAGGATTGTTTTGAAAAGTCCATAATCTAAACGATTTAATTTATTAGTTGGCAACAGCATCTGAGCGTTGGCGTAGCCTACCGGAGGTAATCGAATACCTCATGCCAAGCTCGATGAACCAATGTGGTTGAGGATGTAAATAATGAAAAGCCGAGTAGTGGGTGGAGAATACCTAAATGCAAGAGTTGATTTAAGTGTCCCGTAATGAATTGCAGCGTGAGGAGGATTGCTAAACCTACTGTCAGCATCACGATCTTTTGAGGGAATGGATAAACGAACAACCCTGCTAACAGTAGAACAACTAGTCCACCATATCCGCGCACCAGTAGAACGTGCATGTTCCACCAATTAGGGTCGTCGAAAACTGCTAATCCCACGGTTAATAGTTGAGCAATGAGACAGAGATTAAATAATATCGAGATCGCCAGAAATCCTTTTTGAATCCAGCGTCCAGGTAATTTAGTTTGTTCGGGATGAAGATCTATCATGACGCGATCGAGATTATTGCTAACTATGAGTTTGAGAGAATCGTGTGGAGCTTTTTTAGTAATTGAATATCAAAAAAAACTCCACATATCAATAAATTTCCTACTTTGTTCCGACTGGAGTGGGCATCATGCCCTGCATAAATAACATCGCCTTCTCAACTAACTCTGTCCCCGCTTTTTCCGGCGATCCGGTATCAAATGGCGGCGCGGGATTGTACTCAATTAATAGTTGGGTAATCTTAGCGATTTCTTCGCCATAGAGGATGCTAGCTAGCGTTAGACCAAAATCGATACCTGCTGTCACGCCACCACCCGTAATCCGATTGCGATCGATTACCACTCGCTCTGTGCCAACTTCTACGCCTAATGCGGCGAGTTGGGGTCGTGCTGCCCAGTGAGTAGCTGCTCGATAGCCTTCGAGCAATCCAGCCTTCGCTAGAAACTGCGAGCCGCCGCAGACAGAAGTGATGAATTTAGCGGTGCTGCCTTGTTTCTGTAGAAACGCCAATAGCTCTGGATCGTCTTCTACTGCCGCCTGTCCGATCCCGCCACCGATGCAAATTACATCCAAGCGGGGGCAATTGTTAAAGGTAGTATCGGGTAAAACCACCATGCCATCGTCGGTTTTAACTGGATCTAGCGTTTTCCAGATCCGATGAATCTGGACACCAGGTAAACCGCTAAAAACCTGTTGTGGGCCGATAATATCTAGCGATGTCATGCCGGGATAAAAGACCAAACCAATGATGTGCTGTTGGGAGTTAGTCATAAATCAATTTCTTAGTGGTGATAGTAACAAAGTGCATAGTGTCTATAATAAAAGTGGAAACCTGCACGCGCCTAGTCCTCGATCGGGTACTCTTTTTGACACTATGGTTGCTTCCTTACAGCCTTTATTTGCGGCGATCGATCGGGTTAAAGACGAACGAGATTTAAAAATAAATGTCACGTCAAAACTGGGCGAACACTTTGCCGCTAATCGATCGGGTATTTTTTTCTTCGACCAGCTTTCTCAGCTAAATCCTAATCTTCAGAAAATTCTCAAGGTGGCTATGTCGATCGAACATAATCCTGTTGCACGCTATCTCACAGAGCGTCACGCACCCGTACATGAAGGATTGGTGACATCGCCCAAGGTTTGGAAGATGATTTGTCCTCGTCCCGACCATTGGCATGTGATGGCGGGGCCGATTGTCGTTCGCGGTCAATTGGTAGGTGCGGTGGGTTGCACTCGCGATAAGTCGATGCCTGCTTTCGATTCGCAACATCTAGCCGATTTGAGTGGGATCTGTTTGCACTTGTCGATGTGGGCAGCGACAATAAGATTATCAGCCCCATCGCTCAAAGCCGCGCTATTGACAGCGCGTGAATTGCAAATTGTCGAACTAGTTGCTCTCGGACGCACGAATGCCGAGATTGGTACTGAGCTGTGGATTACTGAGAATTCTGTTAAACAGGCTCTCAAGCGGATGTTTCGGAAGCTGGAAGTGTCATCTCGTACCGAAATGGTGGCACAGCTTTCGGCACGATTAGATGTCAGTATCCTTCTCAAGCTATCCGTAAACGTTTAATATCTCCCATCGGCGGCGCACCAAACATGCGGGAATATTCACGGCTGAATTGTGAGGTGCTTTCATAACCTACTCGATAAGCCGCATTCGTCGCATCGGAATTTTCAGCCAGCATGAGGCGACGGGCTTCGAGTAGCCGCAATTGCTTCTGATATTGCAACGGACTCATCGATGTCACCTGCTTGAAATGATGATGAAGAGATGAAGCCGACATATTGGCTCGATCCGCCAAATCTTCAACTCGCATCGATCGAGTCAAATCGGTCTTGATAACTTGAATAACCTCAGCGATCCGTTGCATCTTGCTACCTTTTGTCGCAATCTGGCGGACAGCTTCACCTTGTTCGCCCATTAACAGGCGATAGTAGATTTCCTGGATAATCAGCGGAGCCACGATCGGGATATCTTGAGGTGTATCCAATAGTTTAGTTAATCTCAGGGCGCAATCGAGCAAGGTGGTGTCGGCGGTGCTGACAAATAATCCTCTAACAGAATTATGCTCTGGTTTAATCGCACTTGACTTGGTTTGAGCGGTAATCAGATCGCAAAGTTGACGCAGATCTAAGTCTAACTTGAAGCCTAAATAAGGCTGCTCTGGAGTTGCTTCTACTACAAATCCACTAATCGGTAGATCGACTGAGACAACCAGATATTGAGACGCTCCGTAACTATAGGTTTCCTCGCCGAGTAAGGCTTGTTTTTTGCCCTGTACGAGGATAGCGAGAATGGGAGTGCTGACCCCGTGGAGGCAGACTGGCGCGGCAGATTCGCGCTGAAATTCTAATCGATCGATCCCTGTCTGATGAAAACCATTTCCTTTACCGTCGGTATGGCGAGTTACCAGTGATGCCAGTTCGAGACATCGCTCAGAGATCGCACTGTGGTTGAGTATTCCTATCGTCATGCTAGTTACCCCGTAAGGATTCGCTCGCTTCCTTTCGAGCATTCTAACGCATCTAAATCTCTGCCCAAAAGCTTGACTTGGAGGATTAGGCAATAAACGGCGAGGTCTGTGTATTTAAAACTGGGGCTGCTGCTCGTACTATGAATTCATCGGCATCACACATAAAAAACAACCATGTTAAACGTAGAAAATAAAGTTGTTATCATTACTGGAGCTAGTAGCGGCATCGGTGAAGCTACTGCGAAATTGTTGGCAAAAAATGGCGCGAAAGTAGTTTTGGGCGCACGACGGATCGATCGATTAGAAACAATTGTCAAGGAAATTCAGGCTGATGGTGGTATCGCTGAATACCAAGTTCTCGATGTCACTCAACGCAGTCAACTCGCCGCGATCGTTCAATTTGCTCAAGATAAATTCGGACGAATTGATGTCATCTTTAACAATGCGGGCGTGATGCCGCTATCACGGATCGAAGATCTCAAAGTCGAGGAGTGGGACAAGATGATTGATGTGAATATTCACGGTGTCTTGAATGGGATTGCGGCGGTACTGCCCATCATGAAAGCCCAAGGTGGCGGACAGATTATTAATACGGCTTCGATCGCGGCTCATACGGTGGGGCCGACTAGTGCCGTCTATTCGGCGACCAAATATGCGGTGTGGGCGATCTCTGATGGATTGCGACAAGAATCAAAGAATATCCGCGTGACGATTATATCTCCAGGCGTAACTGAAACCGAACTCGGCTCTGATATTACAGATGAGTCAACCCAAGGCTTTTTGAAAGAACTCCGCAAAACCGCATTAAGTTCGGAATCGATCGCTCATGCGGTTTTATATGCCATATCTCAGCCAGAGGATATCGATATCAATGAAATCATCGTCCGCCCCACCGCCAGCGCATTCTAACAACCTTTGTTAACAAAAAGGAGGTATTTATGAAAGTTATCGTAACAGGTTCGATCGGAAACATCAGCAAGCCACTGACAAAAGAGTTGGTGCAAAAAGGACATCACGTAACTGTAATAAGTAGCAATGAGGAAAGACAAACAGACATTGAAACATTAGGAGCCACCGCCGCCATTGGCTCATTGGAAGATGTCAATTTCTTGGTGTCCACCTGTACAGGTACAGATGCCGTTTATTGCATGGTGCCGCCAAACAACTACTTCGATCTTAACCTTGACTTGCTGGCATATTATCGCCGACTCGGCAATAACTATGCAACAGCCATCGAGCAATCGGGCGTAAAACGTGTGGTGAACCTAAGTAGCATTGGTGCTCATTTAGAGAAAGGCTCAGGGATTTTACTTGGTGCTCATGATGTAGAGCAAATTCTGAACGAACGATCGTCAGATGTAAACATTACCCATCTGCGTCCTACTGCTTTCTACTACAATTTATTTGGCTATATAGATACGATTAAAGCGGCGGAATCGATCGTCGCTAACTACGGTGCAGATCGCAAAATTCCTTGGGTTTCGCCAATCGATATTGCGGCTGTAATTGCTGAAGAAATAGCAACACCACTTGTTAGAAAAGTGCGGTATGTAGCAAGTGAGGAACTCACAGGTAACGAAACTGCGAGTATTTTAGGTGCGGCAATTGGCAAGCCCGATCTGAAATGGATAATTATTAGCGACGCACAAATGCTCGGTGGTTTAGAATCCGCTGGGATGAATCCACAAATTGCGGCTGGTTTAGTTGAAATGTATGCCAGTCTACATAGCGGCTTATTAGCAGCAGATTATTACCAGAATAAACCAACGGTGATGGGTAAAGTCAAGCTGGCAGATTTTGCCAAAGAATTTGCTGCTGCTTTTTAACGATCGACACGAAATACTCAACAACAAGGAATAAAATCATGACCATTGAAAATACCCTCAAATCTCGTCAACTTGGCTCTACAGGTTTAACTGTTTTCCCCTTAGCTCTCGGATGTATGGGGATGTCTGGGATGTATGGTTCCACAAACGATGAGGAAAGTATTGCTACGATCCATGCGGCGATCGATCGAGGAGTGACATTATTGGATACAGGTGACTTTTATGGCTGCGGACATAACGAGCTGCTGATTGGTAAAGCACTCAAAGATCGCCGCGATGGTGCGCTGCTCTCGGTTAAATTTGGTGCTCTGCGTGCGCCTGATGGTAGCTGGATGGGGGTGGATGGGCGACCTTCATCTGTGAAAAACTTTGCCGCCTACAGCCTCAAACGGTTGGGCGTAGATTGTATCGACATCTACCGTTTGGCTCGTCTCGATCCAGAGGTGCCGATCGAGGATACGATTGGAGCGATCGCCGATTTAGTTCAAGCTGGCTATGTGCGTCATATTGGACTATCAGAGGTTGGTGTAGACACCATTCGTCGCGCTCATGCGGTTCACCCGATCTGCGATCTTCAGATCGAATACTCCTTGATTAGCCGCAGCCCCGAAACTGAAATTTTCCCAGTATTGGCAGAACTTGGCATTGGCGTAACTGCCTATGGGGTGCTCTCGCGGGGATTACTCAGCGGTTCCATCCCCACGGACAAAAATGACTTCCGCGCCTACTTGCCTCGTTTTAGCGGCGATAACTTGGCTCAAAACCAGCGGCTAGTGGCACAGCTCGATCGGATCGCGGTGGAGAAAGGCGTGAGCCAGACACAGATTGCCATTGCCTGGGTGCTGGCAAAAAGTCCAAATATTGTGCCAGTCATCGGCGCACGCAAACAAGCTCAACTGGCGGAATCCTTGGCAGCCCTGGAGGTGGACTTGTCCTCAGCAGACTTAACGCACATTGAGGCGATAATTTCTCCCGCTGCGATCGCCGGAACCCGCTACGATCCACATCAAATGAAGCTGCTAGACAGCGAACGTGAATAAATATTGTAAATGCTGAGAAATAAAGCAAATCCCCACGATCGTCTCAACTTTTCACTCTGACAAACTCGATTATGCTGTTACTGACAACCCTTCAGTGCTTCAATATCTGCGGCTATAATCTTTTCCAAATTACGTGTAATTTTCTCGATATCCCAGTTCCACCAAGCAATTTCAAGCAATGTCGCGACCGCCTCATCATCAAAGCGTCGGCGAATCAACTTAGCCGGATTACCACCAACAACGGTATAGGGGGAAACATCACTCACAACAACTGACTTCGATGCAATAATCGCCCCATCACCGACCTTCACTCCTGGCATAATCACTGCTTCATAGCCGATCCAGACATCATTACCAATGATCGTATCTCCCTTGTCAGGAAGCTCTCCAGCTTGGGGTGTCGCCCTTTCCCAGGAATTGCCGAAAATGTAGAACGGATAAGTAGAAAATCCATCTAATTTATGGTTTGCACCATTCATAATAAACTTAATACCTCTTGCCAAGGCACAAAACTTGCCGATTACCAAGCGATCGCCGATGAATGGGAAATGGTATAAGACGTTTCGCTCGAAGTTTTCTGAATCTTCTGGATCGTCATAATATGTGTAATCGCCAATGATGATATTAGGATTCGATACAGTGTTCTGAATAAAGCAGATCTGCGGAAAACCTTTCATTGGATGCTTATCTTTTGGGTCTGCTCCGTACACGATCGATCTCCCAAAACTCGCAAAATTCTTTGTATTTACATTCTATCAAAATGGCATGTACTAAGATCGTACAAACTCATACACCATACTGAACGACACTTCACCCGCTCGATTCACAACTTCGCTCCCTGGAATCTTCATAAATTCTGTCCGCTCATACAGTCGCAAAACTGGATTATTCGCCCGAACACTCAAACTTACGGCTGGATAGTTAAAGTTGAAGCTCTATAGCTACCGATCGATGGGACGACGGAGATTGCTGGCATCGGTGTGCGCGCTGCCTTTCGCCGTCGGGGTGTGGCAGGATCGATTCTCCTGGGGAGACGCTACGCGATCGTGTCTCGATTAGTGCAAACGGCGACTGCTGCGGGCGTTTCTGTACCTTTTCTGATGGCTGCACATGTAGCCGAAGCTCGGATTTACCAGCGGGCGGGTTTTTCAGAGATTGGTAAAATTCTCCACATCTCGCGTCCTCAAATTTAACAAGACGATCTTTCGATTAGTGGCATTTCAGTCCTGGCTTCGATGACATAATGCTCTCAGGAGCGGTACTTTGTGGTAAGCTTGAACTATATCTTCAAACCCAAGGAGAAAATCGATGAGTTTAACTTTTTACTCTGCACCGATGTCCACCGCCAGTATCACCGAAGCCGTGATTGCTGAACTGGGGATAGATTGCGATCGCATAAATCTTGACATCAGCGCGGGCGATCCTAAAAAACCTGATTACCTCAAAATCAATCCGAATGGAAGAGTCCCGGCGATCGTGCATGATGGTACGGCAATCTGGGAGTCATCCGCCATCACAATGTATCTAGGTGAAGTTTTTGGCGTGGATGCCAAACTCTACCCCGCACCAAGTCCACAGCGTGGCGAAGCCATGAAATGGATTGCCTGGGCTAACGTCACCCTTGCCGAAGCAGCAAATCGGTTGTTCCAGTCGTTGCCACCCGCACAGCAAGGAGATCCAGCAACCAATGCCGACGAAAAAGTTACCGCCCAACAGCAAAGTGCAACTGCCATGGAGAAAGCCAAATCTGACCTCGCTGACTGTCTCAGCATTCTTAACGGTGGACTAGAGGGGCGATCGTTCTTGCTTACCGAATATAGTCTCGTGGATACTCACGTACAAGGCATTGTCGGCTGGCTTGGGATGATGAATGTCGATCTAAAACCGTTCGCCAACGTCACGGGATGGTTGCAACGTTGCTACGAGCGTCCAGCGATCGCCAAGTTAATGGCTGGTTGAGATCGAAAAAAATCACTGACAGACCAATTTTAGAGGGAGGAGCATTATCGATTCTCCCGCTTATTCCCTAATTATCGAGGTTCGATCGGCATAACGGCTAAGGTGAGCGGCGGAGAGTAACCTAGAACGAAGCGGAAATATTTTATACGTCCGCTCCAATGCGTTATTATGCTGCGATCGCTACTGCACTCGTATAATACACAGCTATCGATCTGAACCGACTTTTTTGCTTACTACAAGTTTGTAAACCCGCGCTTAATCGCAAGTACGATCGCTTGGGTTCGATCGCTCACTTCTAGCTTACTAAAAATATTATTGATGTGAAATTTGACGGTACTTTCGCTAATGTACAACTCTCCACAAATTTCTTGGTTCGCTTTGCCTGATGCCATCAATCGCAAGACTTCTATTTCCCGATTGCTCAGTTGGGGTTGAGCCATGCGATCGGCAAGTTTAGCACCCACGGCAGGCGGGATGTATCTTTTGCCAGTATGGAGTGTGCGGATGGCATCAATGATTTCGACCATTTTGCTATCTTTGAGTAAATAACCTTTAGCACCTACTTGTAATCCGCGAAAAATATCTTCGTCAGTATCGTAGGTTGTCAAAATCGCGATGCGGGCGGTGGGAAATTCTTGACGGATAGAGATAATCGCCTCTACTCCGTTCATTTCTGGCATTCGTAGATCCATCAAAGTCACATCGGGTTGATGTTGACGAAATAACGCCACAGCTTGAGTGCCCGTTTCAGCTTCAGCAATGACTTCCATGCCGTCAGTTAGTTCGATCGTTCGGACAATGCCACTTCGGACGATCGGATGGTCGTCGGCGATGAGAACGCGGATGGGAGAAGATATCATAGGTGTACCTGCACAAAAATTTCAGTTCCTTGTTCGGGTTGGGTAGTAATGCGAAGTTGTCCACCCACACGATCGGCACGTTCAGAAATACTAATTAAACCGAAACCTTGGGTTTGCACCTGCGCGGAAAAGCCAATCCCATTGTCCTTAATGCAAAGGCTAACTTGATGCGGACTATAGTTGAGTTGAATCATCAGTTCGTTAGCTTGAGCGTGTTTGAGACTGTTGGCGATCGCTTCTTGGCCGATCCGCAGCAGATTTGTACCCAAAAAACCTGACAAGGCATAAGGTTCGCCTGAAATCTCAATTTGGGTATGTAAGTCGGTGCCACCAGTCGAACGATCGAATATTCAGCATTGAATCTAAGTTAATGTTCGCGAAATGCTCTGGGAGTCATGCCGACTAATCGCCGAAAATGCTTGTTTAAGTGGCTTTGGTCGGCAAATCCACAGGCTAGTGCAATATCGATAATTGCTGCATCTTTTTGCCTCAGTTGACTCTTTGCTTTCTCGATTCGCCGTTGGCGAAGCCTCATGCGTCAGTGCAGGTGCGGCAATTTCACTTGGTTCCTCGAACTCATGTTGAACAACCAACCCACCAGATCCAATGGTCACTTAAAACAACCATAAATCGATGATTTCAACTAATAGCTAAATTAAAGATTTGGAACTCGTTCGCGTAGCGTCGCCTATGGCGAATCGTACTCAATTCTAGCAGCCTCCACCGCCTCAAAATTCTAGGGTTTGGCGCAGTTAATAATCTACTTTCTATTTTAAGGAGTTAGGAATATGAGCAACAGAGTTGAATCTGCCAAAATTATTGAAACATCTGGTTCGTCCTTACGAATGCAGCTTTATGTCGTGACATCGATCGCGAAAAGTCTCGATGCCGTCAAGCAAAATTTACCAGAACATCGCGCTTATCTACGCGAACTAGAAAACAAAGATATCTTATTTGGGGCTGGCCCCCTGTGGACAGATGATGGTCAATATTTTGAAGGTGATGGGATGTTAATCTATCGCGCAAGTTCGGTAGCAGAAGCACAGCAACTTGCTCAAGCCGATCCGATGCACAAAAATGGTGCCAGGGAATTTAAGATTCGTCCTTGGTTGCTCAACGATGGCAGCATCACGATTCGGGTGACATTATCTGAACCACAGCGCGATTTGCTGTAAGTTAACATGAGTTCGGGTTAAGAATATTCGCTTCGTTCTAATAACGCCAACGATTGAAATCGTGGCTAGTGTTGCGAAGTCCGCCTTCGCGGACTGAAAAATTAGTCCGCGAAGGCGAACTTCGTATCATGAGCAGAGACTTCAGTCTCTAGGCTATCCCGAACTGACGTTAAGTTATGCTTTCTGTCCGAATACATAGAAAATAGTACCGTCATCCCAGATACCCTGGGGGGTTTGCAACCGCTCTAATTCCGCATCAAAATCAACTTTAGCTTGTGCTAATTGTTCCGATGTAAGTTTGAGCAAAGGATTGGGATATTGTCCAGGGGTTGGGGATACTAGCCATGTAGTTACAGTGAGATATAAACTCTAAATCATCTGGTGTTGCCCGCCGAAAGGTTAAGTTAGTTTGATTCATCACAGTCTTCCTCCATCATTCCAATTTCCAAACATTTTATTATCGGCGGTTTTACTCACAAAGTTTTGCATTCGTCGCTCGAACTCGGTGGAGTTTTTCCGCATTTCTTCAATGTAACCGATGCGTACCCGACGATACAAGTCAGGGAATTCCAGAAAATTAGACCAAGCAACAGGTTTCGATCGCAGTACCTCCAAAATATCTTCAGCCACAATAAATTCTACTTGTAGATCGGGAAGTGTTGCGCTGCCAACCTCCGTCATCAGTTCCAATCTAATCAAGCGGCGAGCACGTTCTTTATTTAGCTCTGTCCAATTACTGCGCCGTTTGCGAGGGGTGAATCGCTGCGCCAGTTGAGATGTTGAAAATCGTTTCTGAATACCATCAATCCAACCAAAGCAAATGGCCTCTTCCACGGCATCTAGGTACGTTAAGGTTGGCTCGGCGGTGCGATCGTTAGACAGCAACCAAATTTCTGTGCGGTTTTGGTGATGTTCGTTCAACCACTCTCGCCATGCACTTCGATTTTTTGGTTCGATCGTGTCGGTAATATTCATTAATCTTCACTCTATTTTCTGCATCGTGGTTGTTACACATTTTACGATTCCTGTTCAGTTTTTCATCAGTGTTATGGTTTTGAATAACAAACGCCATAATCGATCGAAAACTTGAGGGAATTGCTAAAAAAATGCACTAACTTGCCACAATCCAGTCATTGCTGACGATCGAATGCAACAAAATAACTCAGGAGTCAGAAACATGAGAGTCGCCTGCCCGTCCGGTTCTAATTTATGGTCAAAGCGCGATCTAAATTTCTCAATTAAAGCTCGTATTCCATCGAATCCGATTACTGGATCTGGTGCATGGGGATTGATATCAACAACGTTCGCAATCACCGGACACAGACAACTTTTACATCCAACCGATCGTACTGAGTCGTTCCGGTGCATTGCGGTTGTTATGCTGCGATCTCATCGGGCGACCTCAGTTTGTCCTTCTCAACACTGAAAAATCATAATTTCTGGACGCTTTGCGATTTGCCCATCGTTGATAGCCATTGCCCCATCAAATACCGTTCCGTCTATTGCATACTCGATCTCTTTAACTATAACTTCCACTTTTTATACTCCATCTGAATATAGTAAGTAACGCTGGCGGGTTTGAACCATATAGACGGCTGGTCCGTCGGGGGTGGTAATGGTTTTCTGCCTCACAAAGCCCGCCTTCTCATAGCAGCGAATCGCGCGCAGGTTATTCGGAGCTGGATCGGTTTGAATCTTCGACACCTGCGGATCTGTGAATAACAAGTCCACGAGGGCACATACGAGCTTGGTTCCGAAACCCTTGCCCAACTGAGATGCGTCAGCCAATGACCGATCGATTCCGCGCACACCTGGGTCGGTTTCGTCTTCCCACCATCCGTCCCCACTTCCGAGGACAATGTAGGACTGGGCGTACCCAATCGGTACTTCACCCAGCATGGCAATGTACGGAGTAACACCTTCGTATGCAAGAGATCGAGGAAGGTAGTGCTCCCTCACCTCATCGAGAGTTGGACGTGCTTCATCGCCGCCCCACCATTCGACAATATGGGTTCGGTTCAGCCAATCATGGAGCATCGGCAGGTCGTCCTCAGTCATGAGGCGCAGTGTGACGGGATTTTGTTTGATCAACATGGGCAAATACTGCTGTGCTGAATAACTATTATTATGCAGAAACTTTCCGCCCATTCACCCAAATTCGGGTAGATAGACTGAAAAATTCAGCTTCCCCATGCAAAAGCAGAAACTTTCCACCTATCATCCTTAGCCCAAAATTCACTTTCTTCAAAAGGAAATGATTGCTCGATCGCGCCAAAATTTTCCAGTCTCGTTACGAGATGCCTCAGTTGCTAACCAAATGGCTGTATCAGCACCCTGCTCAGGCGATTACCTCCGGTAGGCTATGCCAACGATCTGCCGATGCTCCACCCATATCAGTTCTCACCCAACCTGGACACATGGCATTGATAACGATATTTTTGGCTGCCAGAGACTGTGACAACATGATGGTGGCACCATTTAATGCCAGTTTTGACAGACTATAGCTAGTTGCTGTTGTGGTCAAACTATGGAGTGCGCCCATCCCACTAGAAACATTGATTATTCTGGCATCAGCAGATTTTTCGAGCAGTGGTAGACAGGCTTGCACCATCTGAATTACACCAAAGGTATTGGTCTGCATTGCCGTATTGAGAAGTTCGCGAGAGATAGTCAAGCTATCAACTTGTTTGTCAGGGTAAACTCCGGCGTTATTAATCAAAACATCCAGTCGATCTATTTGCTGGGTTAAAACTGTAATCGCCCGATCGATAGATCGATCGTCACTGACATCTAACTCCAGTGGAATTGCTTTTGCACCTAACTTATCAGCGGCTTGTTTCGCAGCAGCTAGCGATCGAGCCGTAATGACTACTTCGTAACCTTGAGCTAGCAGACCTTGGGCGATCGCCAAGCCAATGCCGCGATTACCACCCGTAACTAAAGCGCGTTTGTTGTTCATATTGTTACCGCCAAAAAAGGATAATCTGCGTAGCCTGCTGCACCCTGAGCGTAAATATTGAGAGGGTTGGGGAGGATTTAATCTAGCATCCGATAGAAACAGCTCTGGCGGTAGTATTTAGCCATTAAGGAATTGGGCGATCGATCGGCATCAGCACGCGATCTGGTCATTGGTGCCATCACGATCCGGTTTTTGAGTTGATTGGCACCGAGTTGGATGGGTGTAAATAAGTCCATGTTCTTAGCCTCTACCAACCGATCGCGCCAGCTTCATCAAAGAATCCACCATTGGGGCCATCCGCAGGCAAAGTCGCTAGTTTGATGATGATGCCTGCGCCTTGTTGGACGGTACGCGGTGCCGCTGCGCTCCCCATATCAGTTTGTACCCAGCCTGGACAAGCCGAATTGACTTTGATATTGGTGCCAGCAAGTTGTTTGGCTAATTGAACGGTGAGAGCGTTGAGGGAAGTTTTGGAGGAATTGTAGCCAGCGGTGTTCACACCATAGTAGGGCGACTCTGGATTCGATTGGTCAGTGAGGGAACCAGCCGAAGATGAGGTATTCACAATCCGACCAGCTTCGGATTTGCCCAGTAGTGGTAAAAACTCTCGCGTGACCAGAAAAGGGCCGAAGAAGTTAGTTTGATAGACTTGCATCAATAGTTCTAAGGACATCTGTTCAAAGCTAAAAACGCCTTGAGCAAATTCGGGGTGAATCCCCGCGTTGTTGACTAAGATGTCGAGTTTGCCATAGCGATCTGTCACAGTCTGCGCCGCTTGTTTTACACTAGCTTCATTGCTGACTTCGAGGGGAATAAAATCTGCTTTGTATCCTTCTGCTTGCAATGTTTGAGCAGCGGCTTCGCCTTTGGCAGCATCGCGGGCACCGATGATGACGTGAATACCTTTGGCAGCTAGTTGACGGGCTGTTTCTAGACCAATACCTTTGTTAGCACCAGTGATTAATGCGATCTTTGTCATAACCAAACTCCTGTTTGAATTGCTTGCTGTATTTAAGATAGCCTTTGCTCTAGCAGAGAAAAAGGGGTTAAATTGCAAATCACTTGTGCATAAAATACACAAATTAGTGCAGCTTTTTAATGTCTAAGTAGTCTATCAAGGACTCCAGTAGCCTGTCTGGGAGAATCTTGCGGTAAATTAGGACGTTCTTGCTTAGGACTGTTCAAGGAACGTAGTGAGAGTTGCGCTAGTGATGGCGCGGGAGGAGGGCTGGTGGTGCAAAGTGTAGATCGGCAATAATAACTTATTTGATAAACTGCAATAAATCGAACTCTTGGCGAATATCGACTAGAGAGCAATCTAGTAAAGGCTCAAATCCCAAGAAAGGAAGCAGCTTTTGGCGTTTGCGAGTTTGGAACCAAATCGGGATTAATGCTGGAATCAGTGCAGGTAAAACTATTAGCACAGCTCCATAAAGCCATAGCACTCCTTTCTCTCTAATGAGATCGTCATACATTACATCTACCGCAGGTGAATTTTTCATCTTTAGATAGGTTTTAAACGTACACTCGCTAGTCCACCAAGACAGTGGTAAAAGTTTTAGCTCATCGTACATTCCGGTATCAAGACCATAGATGACATGAATGACATCATGAGCCAGTAATATTTTGGCAAATTCTGCTGGTTGTGTTTCTGGCTGAGTCACATGGGGATTGAGATCGTAGTACTCTACTAAACCTGCTCGAAGAGTTTGAGTGCTAGCTTTATCTGTATAAAGAGGAGATTGGCTCATAGTTCTATTTCGATACGATACCGTTTCGTATATTATAATATCATTTATGAGTAACACCGACAAAAAGCCACACGGAAGACCCCGCAGTATCCAATCCCATCAAGCCATGTTGCAAGCAACACTAGAACTACTAGCTGAACTTGGCTTTGATGCCATGAGTATTGAGGCGATCGCCGCTCGTGCTGGCGTTGGCAAGACGACAATCTATCGCCGCTATACCTCTAAAGCAGAACTGGTGGCAGATGCCATTGAAAGTGTCCGAGAAGAAATTGTGATTCCTGACACAGGTAATCTGCAAAGCGATATTGACGTACTGATTCAAAATGCTGCCAAAATCACCCTCAGCCCACTCGGACGACAGACTGTTGCCACGATTGTTAGTAGCGCAGCCAGTAATACTCAATTTGCTCACATATACTGGACAAAATACTTGCAACCTCGGCGAAAAACCTTTGCGATTGTCTTAGAACGGGCAAAGGCAAGAAACGAAATCCCAACCGATCTAGATGCCGATCTCGTCTTCGATACGATGAGCGGAATCATGCTCTATGCTCTAATTTTTCAGCCGACAGCCGAATCTTGGACAGCCTATGTTCACCGTGCTCTAAGTCTTTTGCTTAGAAACACCTAAACATAAACCGATGCCCGATCGCAAATTGATGTGATGATACGCCTGTCGTTCACGAAGTGTTGCCTACTGGCAAATCGTTTGAATAATTGATAGCTGGGTGTGTTGGGTTTCATCACCGTAAATTGGATAATGACACAAGTTTTGCTCAGACATAATTAACAAGACTTGGCATGAGTAACTTCACTCAATGCTTCCTCAATCACGGCATCGCTAACACCTCGACGCTTCAAGCTTGCGACTAGGGCTGTCACTGTCTCGCTCTCAAATCGTTCTAAATCAAGGCGCAGACATTGACCGATATAAGCACGAATCAAGGGCTGATAACCTGAAAAGCCCAGTAGTGGAGCAACTTTTTTCAGATCTTCCACAACATCTTCGGGCATCCGAATCGTCACGCTAGTCATGGGACGGTTGCGATTTAATCGTTGCTTTAGGGTTTCAATTTTCATACTGTACTCTCTCCTGACGGGTTGCCTTACGTGCTGAAATAATCCGAATGACATTCTCTTCGCGTTCAATGTGAACCACATACAACAGATTCCACTGAGTATCCAGACCAATCACAGCATCTCGTGCTTCATCATTACGGCTGGCATCAACGACAACCAAAAATGGGTCAAAGAAGGATTCAGCAGCCTGCTCAAAAGTAACTCCATCATGGTTTATGGGATTGATTCTCGCTTTTTCGTCATCCCAGACAAAAGTAATACCATTGAGATTGAAGTATGCGTTCATAGCTCTCTAGTATAAATAAAATGTATTTACGATGTCAATACGTTATCCAAGAAACATTCGCTTTCAAACTAATATTTGAGCTAGAGCTTTAAAATCGCCATAATAATTGCAGACAGGAGGATTCACAATTTGTCTAGAGGTGGTATGGTGAATCGATCGATACAAAGCTCTAATATGAACGAACGGATCGTCTACCTCCTAGCTGCGCTGATTGGTGGTGCTTTTATTCCGATTCAAGTTGCACTCAATACCTTGCTGCGTCGCTATGTCGGCGATCCGATGCAGGTTACTTTTGTCTCATATCTGGCTGGAACATTGACAGCCCTCTCGATCTGCGTTGTTGCCCAGTATCCACTACCGACGATCGCTACTTTGAGCCAAACCTCTTGGTGGATGTGGGTTGGCGGCTGTTTGGGCACACTATATGTGTGGTCAACAATTGTTGCAACCTTGAAAATTGGAGCCACACTTACACTTGCGCTGACATTTGCGGGACAGATGCTGGCTGCATTATTCTTAGACCATTATGGCGCACTAGGCTTAACTAAGTATCCCGCCAGTCCAACCCGAATTGCTGGAGTTGTAATTGTGTTTTTGGGTGTTTCCTTAATTGCCTATGCCAAGCGGTAATCCAGATTACAGAAAACGGATAAGTGTAATGGACAAACTCAAGAGTTTGATAATTTTCCTCCGATCGGCCCAGCACCAAAGCTTTTCAGAAGCAGCGCGGCAGTTGAGTATGTCGCCATCGGCAGTGAGTCGGGCGGTAGCACGGTTGGAGGATGACTTAGGGATTCGGCTGTTGCAGCGCACGACGCGGAGCTTGACCTTGACAGAAGATGGGGCGATATTCTATCGGCGGTGCCAGCAGATTTTGGACGATCTAGAGGCGATCGAACTAGAAGTCAAGCAGTCACAACTCCAGCCTAAAGGCACTCTCCGGCTTAATTTTTCGATCGCTTTGGGGAAGATGTATATTGCCGCAAGACTAGCCACACTTGCAAATCTTTATCCCGACTCGATCTTCAATGTTTCATTTAGCGATCGCATGAGTGACCCGATCGAAGAAGGCATTGATGCGACGGTGCGAGTAGGTTTGGGTAGCGATAGCCGTTTGGCGATGAAGATTTTGGGGACGGCTTATCCGATTACCTGTGCGGCTCCTAGCTATTTGGATCGCGCAGGTATCCCAGATACTCCAGCCGCGATTGCTGAGTATCGCTGTGTGAATTTTGTGATGCCGCAGTCGGGACGAGAAATTAGCTGGAAGTTTGAGCAGGATAAAAAGGCACTTGTCTTGCCTATAAAGAGTTATTTGCAGTTTGACTATGCAGAAGCGTTATTAGAAGCTGCAATTAGCGGTGCCGGAATCATTCAAGCACCGAAATACATCGTCGCCGAGGCAATTAAGCGGGGACAACTAAAGCCAATTTTAGAGAATTATGCCTCGCAGGAAGGAACAGCGATCGCGATCGTCTATCCACAACGAAAGTATCTATCAGCAAAGGTACGTGTCTTTCTAGAATTTATGACCACACTGATGAGCGATTTGAAGCAGGAGGGCATCGTGGACTAACTGATATCCAGTTCAAACCTTTCGCTAGTATCGAGTGGCAGAACGGTGAATTTGAGCCGCCGCAGACAATCTTTAAGTTTTGAAGATCGCCTCAGATGTCGGCTCCAACGCATTGTTCGACGGGTTATATTTGTAACTGAGTTCAAGTGCGTTGCAAAAACTATTAAGGCGATTCAGCAAAGCATTATAGTAGGGGTAAGCATCCTCTCGTTCCATTTGGAGACGAGCATACAAAGTTAGTTCTGGCTGTGGAGCCAAGTGATAATTTTGGATATCTAAACCTGCTTCAGTCAATCGCGTTGCGGCGATCGCAATTAGTAGAGCACCAATTGTATTAAACTCACCACTGCGAAGGTCGCTTAATCCAGGTAATATTATCTCTGCTCCTGGTAAATCATGGAGATTCATGATTGCTCCTCCAAACCTTGCGCTTCAACACGATCGATGAAGTTTTCGACTCTGCTTCTAAGTAAATCAGCATTAAGAGAGGGGAATCGAATGATTTCAGGCACAATCGCCTCAAAGCAATCGCGCAGCTTACTCAGAGAGAATAATTGCCGATCGTACATGGCTTCAACATCGTTAATGTCTCGATCGAATCCTCTGGATAGTTTCGCAAGAGCTTGGGCTGTAAAATCATAGTGATAAAACGAAATTTGACCTCGTTGACCAATGAAGATACTGCGATCTCGCCATCCTGGAAGAGACGGTAAGAAGTCCTGTGGGGAGGCAAGTTCGATATTGATATTCAATTCTTGTTTCAGCTTGGCGATTGCCTGAAAGATGCCTGATGGTTCTGGATCTAGACAAATATCTATATCTACCGTAGAACCACGCCAACCGATGAGTAACGCACTCGCTCCGCCTGTAAAATAGATACCGCCAGAACCACGAGCTTCCTTGCCTAATGCTTCCATCAGTTGTTCGATTTTCTGAGGATCGACATTCGATCGCATAGTTTCACATCAATTCACGTCAATAACTTTAATTTAACAGATCCCGCAGGGGTCATGTATCCTGCTAGTAGGCAACTCGATCGTACTCGTCTGGGATCACCGATCGCTGACTTTAAATGTTGTGCCATCGCCGATGAACACAAATTCCTCATCATCCAGAAAGAAACAACAATTTGCCTTAATCGTTGACTCAAACCAAAAGCACTGCCTCTCATCTTGCTGCATCTTCGGCTTCAATGCGATCGAACCATGCGCGGAAAGCCATTTAATCTTCTCTTCGTCTGACTTGCCACGAAGTAAGGACTGAACAGCCTTAGCTTGGGAGATGAGGTCAATCAGATGAAAGGTGCTTTTCATGGTGCTCTAACTATTTATTATACGGAAACTTTCTGAATATCTCCTGATAACTGGGGTAATATCCAGAAGAATTTCGACTAAAAACTTGATGCCTCGTTGAAATTTTATATATATTACCCTAACTCAGAGTGATATTCAGAAAGTTTCTGGATATCACACCAAATCGGGATGTTATCTGGAACTGAATCTCCATCGATTACTGACCGTAGGCTGCGCCAACGCAAGAATAGACTATTTCCCCCAAGAATGTACAAGAATAAAATGGCACAATCCTTTATTTTGAAGTCATCTCTAAAAATCATGATAAATCGATCGATCGATTATTTAGTCTCACCCATCACATCAATTTG
The DNA here is from genome assembly GCA_031422115.1 of Chamaesiphon sp. VAR_4_metabat_408. Classification (GTDB taxonomy): domain Bacteria; phylum Cyanobacteriota; class Cyanobacteriia; order Cyanobacteriales; family Chamaesiphonaceae; genus Chamaesiphon. The sequence continues at coordinate 20,424 of JANOPX010000055.1, forward strand.
CTTCAGATGCAATTCGCCCCATTTGCACAGGACAGGAAAAATCGGTTTGAGCGTTTCACCATGAGCAGTAAACGAATAGTCCACACGCGGCGGCATTTCGCCGTAGTCATGACGATGCACAATGCCATCTTTCTCTAGTTCGCGCAATTGTTGGATTAGCATTTTCTCGCTGATTGCCGGGATTAACCTTTTCAATTCACTCAAACGCTGAGGCTGGTTGCGAAGATTCCATAAAATTAGGATTTTCCATTTGCCACCCAACACACCCAATGTAGTTTGGACGAATTTTGTACCGTCTAATTGTTCTGTGTTCATCTGAATTGCTCGCTACACTTACAAAAAAGTAAGTACTTCCCAAAAAGTAAGTATCAAGTATACCGTAGTAATTGAGTCAAATCTAAATTTATAGTAAGAGGCTAGCCGCATGTCATCATTAACCGGAAAAGTCGCAATAGTTACAGCTTCATCGCGAGGAATTGGTCGATCGATTGCGTTGCGCTTAGGACAAGATGGCGCAGCAGTAACGGTTAACTATGTTGCTTCGCCCGAAAAAGCTGAAGCTGTAGTGCAAGAAATTATTGCTGGTGGTGGACGCGCGATCGCGATTCAAGGCAGCGTGGCGGATAAAGCTGATGTGACTCGATTATTTGACGAGACAGAGAAGCAGTTGGGATCAATCGATATTGTAGTCAATGTGGCAGGAGCAGCATCCTATAAGCTCCATACTGACTTAACCGACGAAGACATAGACAAAGTATTTGCGGTAAACGTTAAAGGTGCCGTGTATATGTTGCAAGCAGCCGCTAATCGCGTCAAAGATGGTGGGCGGATCGTCCAATTTTCGACTGGAGCTGTCAAACAACCCCGCATTACGGGTGGCTTGTATGCAGCTAGTAAAGCCGCTGGCGAACAATTTGCGTTCGCATTAGCCAAGGAGATTGGGCAACGTCAGGTAACTGTAAATGTTGTATCTCCAGGTGTTACTGACACAGATGGCTTGATTTTGCCGCAACCAGCGATCGATCATCTAGTCAGTCAAACACCCCTGGGACGTTTGGGTAAGCCGCAGGATATCGCTGATGTGGTGGCATTTTTAGTCGGTGATGATGCCCATTGGATGACGGGGCAAAATCTGCAAGTCAATGGCGGTATTTTGTAGTTAAGGTCAGTTAGTGCGGGTTAAGAATATCTGCCTAATAGCTCCTAGCTTCGCTTCTGCACCGCCCTCAAATGAATTTGGGGCTAACAGCAAAAGTTCGTTAAAACGAACTAATTAATTTGGCAGTTCTCTTTAGAGAACTTGAGCTATTAGCCCGTTGGCGAAGCCTATCCGAAGGATACACTTCTAGTTCAGGGCGGTGCTGGAGCGAAGCAAATCAGTTTTCCTTATCCTATAGATAAGGTTATCGAAAATCTCTCTATTAAAATCCAAAATAGTAGGTACAAAATGACGATCGAACTATATACAGCAAATACTCCCAACGGGCAGAAACCAGCAATCATGCTGGAAGAAATCGCTTTACCTTATCAAATTTTCCCGATTAATATTAGTCAGGGCGAACAACACACAGATGCTTTCCTGGCAATTAATCCTAATGGCAAAATCCCCGCTATTGTGGATGGTGGTCAACGAGTATTTGAATCGGGTGCAATCTTGATTTACTTGGCAGAAAAAAGCGGAAAACTACTGCCAACTGATGCTAAGAACCGATCGGCAGTTTTAGCCTGGACATTTTGGCAAGTCGGTGGACTCGGCCCGATGATTGGTCAGTGGGGACACTTCTCTCGATCGGCACCGGAAAAAATCCCTTACGCAATTAATCGATATCTAGACGAAAGTGTGCGGCTATTAAATGTCCTCAATACTCATCTAATCGATCGAACGTTCATTGCTGATGATTATTCGGTCGCCGATATCATGAATTATACCTGGGCATCTAGTGGGCTGAACTTTATTCGCTCGGCTCATCCCGAACGAGTTGAGAATTTGGCGGCACTCGATCGCTGGGTCAAGACAATTGGCGATCGTCCTGCGGTTAAACAAGGTTTAGCAGTGCTGAAACAACCATAAATGGGCAAGCGGTGCCTGATTTTACGGGGACAAAAACGGTAGAACTCGAGACTGGCGATCGACTATCATGCGAATTATACGGTCAAAGAATTGCGGCGGCTGTGGAACGTTGGCAGAAATAAAGTAACGGAATATATCAGATCCCCGACTTCTTGAGAGAAGTCGGGGATCTAGTCTTATCCTCTATAAATATCGATCGATAATAACTAATGTCAAATCCTAATTCGTGGACGACTAAATTAACCCTACTATTAGCAAGTAGTCTGACAGTGATGTCTGGTGCAACAGTTTCACCGTCACTTCCAGCGATGAAACAACAATTTGAAAGTGCGATCGCCGATGCCGATCTTCGCACCACTTTAGTTAAGCTAGTAATTACTCTTCCCGCTTTATTTGTCGTAATTGGTTCGCCGATCGCTGGATTAATTGTCGATCGATTCGGACGCAAACCGCTACTACTAATCACTGCGATTTTGTATGGTTTCGCTGGTAGTTCGGGACTTTATTTAGAGAGTTTACCCGCAATTTTAGTCGGACGAGCATTCCTGGGATTGGCAGTTTCTGGGGTGATGGTGAGTGCCACTACCCTGATTGCCGATTATTATATCGGCCCCGCACGGGCGGCATTTATGGGTCTACAGGCTGGATTTATGGGCTTGGGTGGCGTGGTGTTTCTGACACTAGGCGGCGCATTAGCTCAACAAAATTGGCATTATCCATTTGGGATTTATCTATTTGCTTGGCCGATCGCTATTCTAGTTTTAGCATTTATTTCCGAACCCGAACGAGGCGAGTCATCTCATCCGAATATCGGTGCTGAAACCGAGCCAGTCAAGCAATCTACGCCTGTAGGTGTCATGGCGATCGTCTATGGATTGACAACACTCAGTCAAATTGCTTTTTATCTAATTCCCGTACAGTTGCCCTTTTTTCTCGACGATTTAGTCAAGGCTTTGCCTACTCAAAGTGGGATGGCGATCGCATTTTGTACATTATTTAGTGCCATTGCCTCGCTCACTTATGGTAAACTCAAACAACGAATGGAGTTTGTCACATTTCTACCGATTATCTTCGGATTTATGGGCATCGGCTATCTATTAATCGGTCAATCTTCCAACTGGGCACAGGTGTTAACTGGACTCGCAATTTCGGGGATGGGTTTAGGAATTCTCATGCCAAATATGTCGGTGTGGCTGAGTAGTGCTGTACCTGATGCCATGCGAGGTAGAGCT
>JANOPX010000056.1:0-20998 GCA_031422115.1 Chamaesiphon sp. VAR_4_metabat_408
GTGCGATCGAATTGCGATTACTAAAGCCTCTTGTTCTTCATCAGGTAAATCTAGAGCCGCTTCTAGAACTTGCTGTAATGTAGTCATATGTTTGAATTAGTTTACTTGTTGTACAGTATTCGATCGCTATTATGACATCGACTCTCGTAATCCCAAGGCAATTTTACTATGCTCCTCAATTTGTGACATTACTTGCCGAGCGCGACTAATTACCGTCGGTGGTAGACCTGCTAATCGTCCCGCTTCAATCCCGTAGGATTTACTTGCTCCGCCTGGTTGGACTTGATGGAGGAAGATAATTTGGTCGGGGAGTTCTTTGACTGTGACTTGATAATTTGCGACGTTCGATAGGATCGAGGCGAGTTCGTTTAGTTCGTGATAATGGGTGGCGAAAATTGTGCGCGAACCGATTTCGGTGGCGAGATATTCGGCGACTGCCCAAGCGATCGACAAACCATCAAATGTCGCTGTTCCCCGTCCAATTTCATCTAATAAAACGAGTGAATTTGCGGTGGCATGATTGAGGATATTTGCGGTTTCATTCATTTCTACCATGAAGGTGGATTGTCCGGTGGCGAGATCGTCTACTGCGCCGACGCGGGTGAATATCCGATCGCATATTCCCAGTGTTGCATTAGTAGCAGGGATGAAGCTACCAATTTGCGCCATGATTTGGATCAGTCCTAGTTGTCGTAAGTAACAACTTTTACCGCTGGCATTTGGCCCCGTGAGGATGATTAAATCGGGTGATTCGACGCTGGGGGTGATGTGTTCTGGTTGTCCGAGTTGAGTGGAATTAGGGACAAAAAATCCGGCTAATAGAGCTTTTTCAACGACGGGATGACGACCATCGGTGATGTAGATTTCGCGGCTCGGTACCATATTGGGGCGACAGTAGCCTTGGGTGACGGCGATTTCGGCTAAACCGCAGAGGACATCGATCGCGGAGATACTACGGGCGACAGTGCGGATTTGCTCGGTGTGGGTGGCGACGATCGTGCGGAGTTCGATGAAGATTTCGTGTTCGATCCGGTTGAGATCTTCTTGGGCGGTGAGGACGCGGACTTCCCGTTCTTTGAGTTCGGGGGTGATGTAGCGTTCTTCGTTGGTGAGGGTTTGTTTGCGGATGTAGTCGGCGGGTACTTGGTCGGCTTTGAGGCGGGAGAGGCTGATGTAGTAGCCGAAGGTTTTATTGAAGCCGACTTTGAGATTGGCTATGCCCGTGCGTTCGCGTTCGATCGATTCTAAATTGGCAATCCACTGGAGATCGCCGCTAGCAGATTGACGCATTTCGTCGAGTTGAGTGTTGATGCCAGGGCGAATTATTCCGCCTTCTTTGAGGTGAAGTGGGGGATGTTCGACGAGGTGGGCAGCGATATCTTGTCCCAATGCTTCGAGTTCGGCGGGGACATGGTGGAGGGTTTTTAAAAATGGGGATTTGCCCTGGTTGGCAATGGTGGCGAGTTCGGGCAGCTTGAGGAATGAGTCGGCGAGGGCGACTAAATCGCGAGCGTTGGCGCGTCCTGATGCGGCTTTTCCCGTCAGGCGTTCGATATCGTAGATGCGTTTGAGCAGTTGTTGGAGATCTTGGCGCAGGAAGGTGTTTTCGACGAGTTCTTGGATCGTTTCTTGGCGTTTACTGATGCTGTGGATATCGAGTAGGGGTTGCAGCATCCAACGGCGCAGGGCGCGTCCACCCATTGCGGTGCAGGTTTTATCTAATGCCCACAGTAATGAACCCTGAAAGTTACCGTCTCGAACGGTTTGAGTGATTTCGAGGTTACGGCGAGACTGGTGATCTAAGACGAGATAATCACCGAGAGAGTATGTTCGCAGCGGTTGCAGCGCGACAGGATTACTTTTTTGGGTGGCTTCGAGATATTCTAATAAGCCGCCAGCCGCCCTTACAGCGAGGGGAAACGGCGAACATCCTAAAGATTCTAGCGATCGCATTTTAAAGGTATCCATCAGCCGTTGCTTGGCTTCTGGGAGCGTAAATGGTGCTAGAGGACGCATGGCGTAGCAGAAGCAATTAGGCAGGCTAGTGGGGAGCAAATCGGAGGTTTCGCCAGGGCGCAGTAAGCGATTGAGATCTGGAGCGGCGATGGGGATGAGAATTTCCGGCGGTTGGAGCCGCATCAGCTCCTGGGTGAGGACTTCTAAGTCGTTGCTTTGGGTGGTGAGAAATTCACCCGTAGAAATATCTGTATAGGCTAGTCCCCAATTATCACCGACGAGAACGATCGCCGCGAGGAAATTATTCCGCCGTGATTGGAGCATTTCTTCCTCCTGAATCGTTCCAGGCGTAAGCACCCGCACGACTTCCCGCTTGACTAAATTCCCAGCGGCTTCGGCGGCGGTTTCCATCTGATCGCACATGGCGATCGCGTAACCTTTTTCGACTAACATGGCACAATAGCGATCGACTGCATGATGCGGTACGCCCGTCATGGGGACGCGCCCGATTTCTTTGCCGCCTTCTTTGCTCGTCAGCACCAATTCGAGTTCTCGCGCAATCGTAATCGCATCCTGAAAGAACGTCTCAAAGAAATCCCCACACCGATACAAAAGGAGCGCATGAGGATATTGCTCCTTCACCTCGACATAGTGTTGGTACATCGGCGAGAGCTTGGATTTGTCGAGCAATCGATAGTCACCGTTGCGAATTTGGCTCTGGCTTGTACGAATACCAGTCAAGTCGGGGATGTTGTCAGACATGAAGAGAGAGAAAGATTGGGACGCAGACAGCACAACGATTGAAATCGTTGCTCATGATGCAAAGTCCGCCTACGCGGACTAGGAATTAATTCTATTTTACTAGTCACTGTTCGTTGCTAGGAGATCGATCGTTCAAATGGCTGATATTTTACTTGTTAGGATCGATTATTCGGCAGTCAGGACTATACTTGCAAGAGTGCAAATGATAAATTGATACGAGCTATCAATTTTTATCATCAATCTACAAACAATAGGCACTTGAGCTTGAGCGCGATGATGTTTGATTACCAGAAATAAGAAACGGTCATAAGCAAGAGTGCAAAGTCAATCTTTATCTAAAAGCATCGATACATTATTACTGTCGCATGGTCTAGCTAGGCTTAATGATGTTCAGATAGCTGTCTTGGAAGGTACTTTAGCTGGGGAATCTTACCCGACTCTAGCCGATCGATCCACCTACACGGTAGAGTATCTCAGGGAAGTCGGCGCGAGGCTCTGGCAGCTACTAGCTCAAGCATTGGGTGAGCCAGTTAGTAAAAAGAATATTCGATCGATCCTACAGCGTTATCAGCAGTCTCTAGCAGTAGTAGCATTAGAGCGGCAGTATTTTTGGGGCGAATCGATCGATGTCTCAATTTTTTATGGTCGCACCAAAGAGCTAAAAACTCTAGCTAAATGGATCGTCAAAGATCGCTGTCGGTTGATTGAAATTCTGGCGATGGGTGGGATGGGCAAGACTGCTGTGGCTGTGAAGTTAGCGCAGCAGGTATCTACTGAATTTGAGTTTGTGGTGTGGCGATCTTTGCGAAATGCGCCGCCGTTGACGGATCTGTTGGCGGAGACGATCGCGCTGCTATCACGACAACAGGAAATCGCTCTAGCGATCGATCCCAACACCCATCGAGCGCGACTGATTCACTATTTACAACAACATCGCTGCTTATTGATTTTCGATAATGTGGAATCGATTTTGCAAAGTGGTAGTTCGCACCAATATTTAGCAGGTTATGAAGGCTATGGAGAGCTATTTCGACAGGTAGCAGAATGCGCCCATCAAAGCTGTGTATTATTGACTAGTCGCGAACAAGTAGCTGAAGTTGCTAATTTTGCAGGGGATAATTTGCCAGTCCGCACCATGCCGTTGGGTGGATTATCGATCGAGGCAGGGATGGCGATTTTAGATGACAAAGGTTTACCCCTAACTATTGAGAATGGACAAGAATTAGTCAATTTGTATGCGGGGAATCCACTGGCTCTGAAGATTATTTCGACTTCAATTCTGGAAGTATTTGACGGTCAAATCACCAAGTTTTTAGAGCAGGGTACTGCTGTTTTTAATGGAATTAGGAAGTTGCTAGATCGTCAGTTTGAGCGACTATCATCGATCGAACAGCAGGTAATGTATTGGCTGGCGATCGATCGGGAATGGGTGTCCGTGGGCGATCTTCAAGCAGATCTATTGCCAGCAGTTTCGACATCGCAGTTATTGGAAGCATTGGAATATTTGCAGGGTCGATCGTTGATTGAAGTTAAGGGCGGTAGATTTACGCAGCAACCAGTAGTAATGGAGTATGTGATCGAACAGCTATTAATAACAATCCGCGCTGAAATTTGTAGTCAAACGCCAAAACTATTTCTTAATTATGCGTTGATGAAAGCGCAATCTAAGGATTATGTCCGAGACAGTCAGATGCGGGTGATCGTCCAGCCATTGTTGACGATGCTGGCTTCAGATCTGGGTGGAGACGGATCGATTATTAGAGTTTTGAAGCAGATAATTTCCCAATTTGCGGCTGGTTCGTTTGCAGCGGGGAGTTATGGAACGGGTAATTGTTTGAATTTGCTCAATCAATTACAGGCTGATTTGACAGGGTTGGATTTGACGGGGTTGAGTATTCGCCAAGCTGATTTGCGCGATGTATCTTTAGCTGAGGTTAATTTGACCAGTACGAATCTAGTTTCTTCGGTATTTGCAGAATCAATTAGTGATATCTATTTAGTCGTAATTAGTCCAAGCCAAGAATTTGTTGCGAGTGGAAGTAGTAATGGTACTATTTCGATTTGGCAAATTGATAATGGTCAAAACTTATTAAATATTTCTGCCCACAATAGTTTTGTGATCGGACTAGCTTTTACAGCAGATAGCAAGAGATTGATTAGTTCTAGTTCCGATCGATACATCAAAGTCTGGGATCTGGAAACTGGTAAATGCTTGCAATCTTGGCAATCATCAGCACCCGTCTACCGGATTGCATTAAGCAATGATGGCAAAGTTTTAGCCAGTGGTAGTGAATGTGGCAGTATTTTTCTGTGGGAGTTGGCAACAGGCAAACTTTTGAACACACTTACGGGACACAATTCAGTCGTAATGATTGTGGCATTTCAACCAAACGGACAGCTACTTGCAAGTGGTAGTTTTGATACAACAATTAAGTTGTGGAATTTAAATACAAATGAATGTATCGATACATTTTCTGGACATACACAACCTATTTTCTCTGTGGCTTTTAATGAGCTGGGTACCCAATTAGTTAGTAGTGGCTTCGATACATCAATTAAAGTTTGGGACATCAAATCTAGTTGTTGTGCCCACACTTTACAAGCACACTCCAGAGTGGTTGTTACAGCACTATTTAGTCCGAATGGAGCGCAAATTGTCAGCGGTAGTCAGGACTTGACTATCCGAATCTGGGAACAAACAAATACCGATGATTGGCACTGTATCAAAATTTTCCCAGGGCATCAAAATAATCTCTGGTCGATCGCGTTAGATTCTACAGGTAAGACTCTGGTTAGCAGCGATATCAGCGGTGTATTGAAATTTTGGGATGTTGAGTCTGGACAATGCTGGAAAACCCTCCACAGCATTCCAAAAGCAGTTCGGGCAGTAGCTTTCCACCCTCAAAGTAATCTGTTAGCCAGCAGTAGTGAAAACCTGCAAATTTACTTGTGGGATCTAGACACCGATCGCTGTCTGAGTTCGACTCTAGCTCATCAGATGGCGGTTTGGCAAATAGCTTTTTCACCTGAAGGTGAATTATTAGCTAGTTGTGGGATGGATGGTGCTGTAAAACTCTGGGATATCGATCGCAATTCTAGATTAAAAGCAGATCCAAAACTACTGCAAATTAGTCCTGTATTTATTCTAGCTGTTGCTTTCCATCCTCATCTGGAAATATTAGCTAGCGGTGGTTCAGCTATTGGCATCTGCTTTTGGAACTATCGGACTGGTGAGTTGTTGCGACAGTTGGATCTCTCAAAATTAGGCGAGATCGGGGTTATCGATTTAGCCTTCCATCCGACGGGAAAATGGATCGCCAGTGCTTGTCATGAGCCAGATATTCAAGTTTGGGATGTGGAAACTGGACAATGTTATCGGACGCTGCAAGGGTCTACAAGTCAAAACTGGACAGTAACTTTTCACCCGCAAGGTGACTTACTAGCAAGTGGCAGTGAAGACAACTCGATCCGGATTTGGCAGATTCATACAGGTGAATGCCTTTATGTCTTGAGCGGACATACAGCCTGCGTTACTGGAACCGCATTCAGCCCCGATGGAGGATACCTAGCGAGTTCCAGTAAAGATGCCACCGTCCGTATTTGGGATGTAGCCACAGGAGAATGTCTCAAAATCCTCGCAGGGCATACCGATTTGGTAAACTATGTCGTCTATCATCCCGATCCTCAACGACGATTATTGGCTAGCTGTAGCCACGATGAAACAATTCGCCTGTGGGATACCGAAACTTGGGAATGCCTAAAAGTATTGCGACCCCAACGAGTCTACGAAGATATGAACATCACCGGAGCCACTGGACTCACCCCTGCTCAATTAGCAACCCTCAAAATATTGGGTGCGATTACCAAGGAGTGAGGATTCAATCATCCAAGTTGTTATCTAAGAGTGCCTGCGACTAAAGTCGCGGCTAATGATGCGAAGTCCGCGTAGGCGCAATACTGTTCGGTTAGCCGCCGATTAAAATCGGGGCTAGTAATGCAAGGTCCGCCTACGCGGACTGATATTAGAATAGATTAAACTTAACCGAACCGTATTGCGCGTAGGCGGACTGATTATCTAGTCCGCGTAGGCGGACTTTGCATCACCAGCCGAGACTTTAGTCTCCAGGCTATTCTTAATCACAACAGATCGAGTATTGACATCGTGTATACAAGAATCTAAAATGGGAAGATGTCCAGCTATCTCACCAAACCACGATTACTCGCAGACACGGACAATCTTAGCTCCTTTGCCAGTACCAACCGAGAAATGAATGATTGGTTGCAAAAGCACGCTTGGAATAACCAGAGTAGTGGTGCATCCAAAACCTATATCATCACCACCACCGAAGGTCAGATCGTGGGCTACTATAGTATTGCCGCTGGTGCGGTTGCCCGTCAAAGTGCTATTCGATCGTTGCGCCACAATGCCCCAGATCCGATTCCCGTATGTGTAATTGGCAGATTAGCAGTAGACCAAGAATGGAACAGTAGAGGCATCGGCGCGGGGCTATTGAAGGATGCTGTGTTGCGGATTGCCGGAGCGGCGCAAATCATCGGGATTCGGGCGATTATCGTCCACAGCTTGCCTGAAGCTTTAGCTTTTTATACTCGATTTGGGTTTCAAGAGTCCAAGCTCGAACCGTTGCTACTAATGTACCCACTCGAAAAAGTTTCAGCACTATTAAATTAATTATGGCTACCAACAAAACCAAACAACCAGAGCGACGTAGCGGTACGATTAACCTGCGAGTAGGTGAAGTCCAAAAAGAAGCGATCGATCGAGCAGCGGCGATTCAGGGCAAGAGTCGAACAGAATTTATCCTTGATGCTGCTTACACCGAAGCAACTAGCTTTTTGCTCGATCGTAAATTCTTTTTAGTTGACGACGCAACGTTTGAAGCATTTGAACGACAACTAGAAGCGGCACCCGATCCGTTGCAGTTGAAAGCATTGAAAGCATTGTTAGAACGTCCTGCTCCTTGGGATTAATTTCATCGAAACAACCTACTTTTTCTTACTGACAGCTCGATCGATCGAGCCGTACACTATGAAATGGCCTAAATAACTAGGCTCTCATAGATTGAGATGAAGACCCATGTTGAAATTAATTTATACCGAAACCGATCTACACCTAGAACTGTTAACTACCGATCTAGAAGATTGGATCGAGCAGCGACTTTTATTCTCAAATAGCACTGGTGAAACAATCTTCCTCAGTTCTGAAACAGCAAGCTTTCTCCTACCAACGACGATTTGTGAAGCTACTGCAATTAATTTTTATCTTCATCAACAAGGTGCAAAAACTGTTACAGCTAATTACTGCGATCTCGACTCGATCGAAATCGGATTGACTGGTTATTGGCTTGCCACAGATCCAGATAGTGCTCAAGGCATATTTGTGACTCAATTACTCGAACGGCAAGCCGTCTGCGACAGCAATCGAGTAGAATTTTATCTCTGGCAATTGTGGTGTAGTGGTAATAGCCAGTCAGTAAAGATCGATCGAGTCGTTAATTAAGGATTAGGCTGTAGTTATTGAAGATGAATAACAAGAAAAACACAGATATTCTCTCGATCGTTCAAGATCGCTATCGGCGAGAATCCACTATATCAGTTTCCGCATCGATCGAAGATGTTTGCAAGACTTTCGAGGCACTTGCAAAAACAGGTATGTATGTTCAATACTGGAAATTTGACCTGCGCTGCAATGGCAGAATTATAGAGGTGGATTGGTCGCGGTGGGGAAGCCAGTCTATTGGATTATTGACAAAAATCACTCTCGAACAACAGCTAGATAGCAATAGTACTATCCTCAATTTGACTACACAAATACCCAAGGGACAGCTCGTCAGAAAAATTATCGAAATATTTCTTTCTAATATAGCTTTAGTTTGCATACTTATCTATTTTAAATTAGATTCTTTGTTTATTTTATCCGCCGTAGCTTTCCTTGTAATAATTGATTTTATATCTATGTATTTTGATACATCAACTGATTTGCTGTATATTATCGCTAAATTGGAGCATAACGATCGTGGTTCGAGTGCCCACACATCCTTCGCCCACTCATCCAGGGAAAATGCTCCCGATTCCGCAAAGCGGACGCTCCGCGAACGAATTTTTAGAGCCGATGGGATTAACTCAAAGAGAGTTAGGCGCAGTCAAATAAGAAATCACGCGAGTACTTCTAGATCTGTCGCACCCAACAAATCTCGTTGGCGAGAGAGGCTCTCGCCAACGAGATTGAAGCTAGAGCAGCAACAGGTGGAAGTTTATCGATTGAGGCAGCCAGTGGAAATATTGCAGTCACCGCTGACTCTTGATGGTGAAGATGTATTGGTGGGATGCTCGATCGATCTAAGTGCGATTTTGTAGGAACAATCTCCTTCCCTTCCGTAAACTTCTGCGTAATTTCCGACTCCCGCGCATGAGCTTCTGAACTGGCTACATCCCTCAGCCCTCGATCGTGCATTGATTCAAAATCCAAAATCCTGCTTGGTGCGCTAAACTATCAACAGTGCGCGCATCCGCAAAATCCAAAATCCAAAATGACTTTATATGGTTTGGCAATACATACCAGCAGCCCAGCACTAGGTTTGGCGATCGGTAGTAGTGGAGCGGATATCCGTTCCCAAACATGGGATTTGGGGCGAGAAACATCCAATTATCTCCACACTCATTTATTAGATTTTCTCAGCCCTCAGACATGGCAAGAGCTGGGCTGGATTGCGGTCGCAAATGGGCCTGGGGGATTCACTGGGACGCGGTTGGGGGTGGTAACGGCACGCACCTTAGCTCAACAATTGGAGCTACCTGTATTCGCGATTTCGAGCTTGGCGGCGATCGCTTGGATGGAGCAGCAAACTGGTTCCCTCGCGATTTCTATGCCCGCTCAACGGGATGAACTATTTGGGGCGGTTTATAATTGGCATGAGGGTAATCTCACGCCTATTTGCGCTGATGCCGTATTTTCCGCCGCCGATTGGGAAGCTAAATTAGTCGATCTCAATCCCGATCGTCATCAAGTTATCGCTCAATCTGCTAATCTCTCAGATACAGTAGTAGGTGCGATCGCTCTGGCACAAATCGCCTATAGTCAAGGTCAACGTCCTCATTGGTCAACTGCATTACCTTTCTATGGTCAACATCCTGTCATCGCTAAGTCTCCTCAGTCAGTATCAGCAAGTTAGACAGGTTAGCGATCGCATTTGTCAACCTTTGGCTACCGAGGATTATGTCATCCAGAGTATGCCAGATGTGAGTCCCCCAAAATGGCATCTGGCACACACTACTTGGTTTTTTGAGACTTTCCTGCTCGTGCCTCATTTGCCAGGATATGAAGTCTTTCATCCCCAATTTGGGTACCTATTCAATTCTTATTATGAGGCAGTTGGGGCGCGTCATCCACGAGCCGATCGAGGATTGCTTTCTCGTCCTACAGTAGCAGAAGTTTATCGGTATCGCGAGTATGTCGATACTGCCATGAGCAACCTCATCGAGACAATTCCAGTCCATTCAGAACTATTATCCTCGATCGTCCTCGGACTTCACCACGAACAACAGCACCAAGAATTGCTCCTCACTGATATCAAACATATTTTGGGCACCAATCCCCTTCATCCTGTCTATCAAATTAGCAAGACAGTTGAGAGAAACAATATATATTCACCCCATAAATGGCTAGAATATTCTGGTGGATTGGTATCGATCGGACATCAAGGAGATGATTTTGCCTTCGATAATGAATCACCTCGCCATCAGACTTATCTCCAAGCGTATAAATTAGCCGACAGGCTTGTCACCAATGGGGAATACTTAGAATTTATTCGAGCTGGCGGCTATCAACAGGCGCGGTACTGGTTGGCAGAAGGTTGGGCGATGGTAACATCTCAACAGTGGCAAGCACCATTATATTGGGAACAGATAGACGGGCAATGGTGGGTGATGACACTGGGGGGATTGTTGCCAATGGATGAGCATGAGCCAGTTTGTCACGTCAGTTTTTATGAAGCTGATGCTTATGCGACTTGGCGTGGATATCGACTTCCCACGGAAGCTGAATGGGAAATAGCCACCGTCGGTATACCCCTGACGGGTAACTTTCTAGATAGCGATTTATTTCATCCGACACCCAACAACAGTCATCAATTTTTTGGAGATGTATGGGAATGGACTCAAAGTGCTTATTTACCCTATCCTGGCTTTCGGGTAGCCGAAGGGGCGATCGGCGAATATAATGGGAAGTTCATGTGCAACCAGATGGTGTTGCGCGGTGGCTCCTGTGTCACTTCCCAGAGTCACATTCGATCGACTTATCGCAACTTTTTCCCTACCTCAACCCGCTGGCAATTTACCGGAATCCGGTTAGCAAATTGATTTGAGGGGAACGATAAGACTATGTTCTTGACAAGCTTCGATCGATCGGAATTATTGTATCAATTTAACTTGATTCCAAATCTCATCGGATGCTAACCTGTGAGCAAATAATTGTTAAACCCTCGATTTTCCTAAGTCTTAAATACTTTTTTATGCTGACTCGCATTTCCCAACTGAGCAAGCACACTGGATGGCTTGGCTTATTTCTGTGCTTCATAGCGATCTCACCAGCCCAAGCATACCAACTGCGCGTCGCTGTCGCCCAAAAAATTGCTGAAGTCAAAATCGGTACTTCTACTGTGGCGATCGTCAGCGATGAAAGTGGCAAAAAAATCGGCGAACTTCCACCCAGCAAAGGCATAGTTGCCAAAGTAAATGACGATAAAATTATCGTCGGCGATAGTGAAGTATCCCAACTCTCAGTAGAACCCCAAAACGGTGGTTATATCTGGATTAACGATCGCTGGTATCGTGGTAGCGTCAAAGTCGTAGTTGTCGATAAACAACTTGTCGCGATCGATCTAGTCAATATCGAACATTACCTCTACAGCGTCTTGGGTGCCGAAATGAGCGCGACTTTTCCCGCCGAAGCACTCAAAGCTCAAGCCGTCGCCGCTCGTACCTACGCCCTCTATCGCAGTCAATTCGCCCGCAAAAAGTTATTCGACGTAGACAATACCGAAGCAAGTCAGGTATACAAAGGTCTGTCTACCGAAGCAAATACCACCCAGGCAGCCGTTAAAGCCACGTCAGGGCAAGTAATGACATATCAGGGTAAATTGATTCTCGCGGCCTTTCATTCGGCTTCTGGCGGCCATACAGAAAACGTCGAGGATATTTGGTCGGATTCCCTACCCTATCTGCGAGGAGTGCCAGATGACGATCTGGGTACCCCTGGCTATGAATGGAGCAAGACATTCAGTCTCGCTCAATTGAGTGAAAGTCTCAATGTACCTAATATTAAGTCGATCGCGCCCGATCGCACTACCCAATTTGGCAGTGTTTTAAGTCTCAAAGCCAGTGGCGACAACGAACAAATTTTAACTGGGAATAAGATTCGCACTACACTCAAGCTTCGCAGTCTCCGATTTACCGTTACACCTACGCCTGAAGGCTTTATTTTCAATGGACTTGGAAATGGTCATGCGATCGGTTTGAGTCAATGGGGAGCATATAATATGGCTCAAAAAGGTGTGAAGTATTCGAGCATTTTAGCCCACTATTATCAGGGCGTTAATTTGGGGAAAATAGGCGGTTAAGTGAGGGGGCGGGGAGACTGGGGGACTGGGGGACTGGAAGAAGACTGGGGGACTGGGAGACTGGGAGACTGGGGGACTGGGGAGCTGGGGGACTGGGGGACTGGAAGAAGACTTTAGTTGCACTTTTTTGACTCAACAACCAGCACCTACTACTTTTGTTATCTTTAAGAAAAGTTAGCAGTGCTGACTCCCCGTCCCCCCGTCCCCCCGTCTCCTCGTCCCCTCACCCCCCACCCTTCTATGCGTGCATTACTAGTCTATCCACAGTTTCCGAAGACATTTTGGTCTTATGAAAAGATTCTCGAATTGGTCGATCGCAAAGTAGTCTTACCTCCATTAGGCTTGATTACTGTCGCCGCAATTTTACCCCAAGAGTGGGAATTTAAGCTAGTCGATAGAAATGTGCGATCGGTAACAGAAGCTGAATGGGCATGGGCAGATATCGCGATTATGTCAGCAATGATCGTCCAAAAAGAAGATCTAGCCACCCAAATTCAACTCGCCAAAGCACATGGTAAACTAGTCGCAGTTGGCGGCCCATATCCCACATCAGTTCCTCACGAAGCTCAAGCAGCAGGGGCAGATTTCCTCATCTTAGATGAGGGCGAACTCACTTTACCAATGTTCGTTGCAGCCATTCAAAACGGCGATACCAATGGGACATTCCGCGCCCTAAATGGTGAGAAACCAGACGTTACTACCACCCCAGTTCCCCGCTACGATTTACTCGAACTCGATGCTTATGATTCGATGTCGGTACAATTTTCGCGCGGTTGTCCATTTCAGTGTGAATTTTGCGATATCATCGTCCTCTATGGGCGCAAACCACGCACCAAGGAACCCGCACAGATTTTAGCCGAATTAGATCGGTTGTATGAATTGGGTTGGCGGCGAGGTGTATTTATGGTGGATGATAATTTTATTGGCAATAAACGCAATGTCAAATTATTGTTGAAAGAACTCAAAGTTTGGCAAAAAGAACATGGCTATCCGTTCCGCTTTGATACGGAGGCTTCCGTCGATCTCGCTCAAGATGATGAGCTGTTGGAATTGATGGTCGAAAGTAACTTTGCTGCTGTCTTTGTGGGAATTGAAACTCCCGATGAGGAGAGCTTGGCAATGACCAAGAAATTCCAAAATACGCGAGGTTCGCTGACGGATTCGATCGACAAAATGATTCGCGCTGGATTGCGTCCAATGGCTGGTTTTATCATCGGTTTTGATGGCGAAAAAACTGGTGCAGGCGATCGAATCGTCCAATTTGTCGAAGCCGCAGCCGTTCCCACCACCACATTTGCCATGTTGCAAGCCTTACCAAATACCGCCCTCTGGCATCGCTTGGAAAAAGAAGGTAGAATGCGAAATGGCGATGGAAATATCAATCAAACTACCTTGATGAATTTCGAGCCAACTCGCCCCCTCGAAGAAATAGCACGGGAATATGTAGACGCTTTTTCACGGATATATGATGCGAAGAAATTTCTCGATCGCAATTACCGTTGCTTCCTCAAACTAGGCGCGCCAAAATGTAAGCCAGCACCAAAATTTCCCGATCTTATCGAACTCCGTGCATTAGCGATCGTCATCTGGCGACAAGGCATCAAACGCGATACCCGTTGGATGTTCTGGCATCATCTCTTTGGGATTCTCCGCCACAATCCAGCCGTATTCGAGCACTATATTAGTGTCTGCGCTCACAACGAACATTTCCTCGAATATCGCGAAATCGTCCGCAATGAAATCGAAGCTCAATTAGCTAAATTTTTAGCAGAACGCGATCTACAAATACCTGTAGAAGTAGTTACTGAAGTAGCCGTCTAAAATTTTTCGGCGTTGGTGAATCTATGTATGGCTCACCAAATATGATAGTTCTGAAACCCTCAGTAGGGGCAATTCATGAATTGCCCCTACTGAGGTTTTCAGACCTCAATCCAGCAACGCCAAAGATCCTTTACCTGCAATAGACTTCCTGCGAAAGTCAGGAGATAGGGGATAGGGGATAGGGAATAGAGGGAATTTTAGATGAAAACGGTATTGAAAATGATTGTGCTTTTACTTTCGCAGGAGGTCTAATATGTATAGCAACCGCAAAGGTGATTAGGACACAGCGACTGAAGTCGCCGCTGGTGATGCAAAGTCCGCCTACGCGGACTGAGATTTAGAGTGTCCTAACCGATGTGGCGAATGCTATACCTATTAGTCCGCGTAGGCGGACTTTGCATCACTAGCCGCGATTTCAATCGCTGGCTAACCCAACGATTTAGATTGATAAACCTTAGTTACCACAGACGCTAACCGCTCCATTGCGGTGGCAATATCTGCATCACTAGCAGTGAGACTAATCCGAATACATTGTTGTTTATGCGCCCAATCTTCGCGCAAACCAGGGAAGAATGAATTTCCAGGTACCACGATTACCCCAACTTGTTTGAGAGCTTGATATAGTTCCCAATCGGTAATTGGCAAATCTTGGAACCACATCCAGGCAAAGATTGCACCTTCGCCACGGTGAAGATACCAAGGCAAATCTTTGGGCATCCATTTAGTTATACCTGCTTCAAGTACGGCGAATTTGCCTTGATAGTAGGGACGAATTACCGTGAGAGCTAGATCTGCTAGTCTACCACTGGCGATCGCTTTGGCGGCGATCGCTTGTCCATACCTTGATGAATGCAGACACATATTGGTTTGAAAAGATTCCAATACGCCGACAAACTTCTCACTACCGATCGCAATTCCCAGCCGTTCTCCTGGTAAACCAGCCTTGGAGAGGCTCATACAGTGCAAAATGTTATCACCAAAGACGGGAGTCATTTCCGTAAAGTTGAGGGCGGGAAATGGGGGCGCGTAGGCAGAATCTATTAATACTGGAACATCATAACTACTGGCTAAATCGACAATCTTGTGGACTTCTTCGTCACTCAAGACATTTCCGGTAGGATTGCAGGGGCGAGAAAATAACACACAACCAGTATCTGCACCGATTTCCAACTTACTAAAATCAGGGCGATATTTGAAACTATGATTGGCTGCATCGATATCTAATGATGGCTGATAAGCAACCATCGATTCAGCGGCGATCGCCATCCCCCCATATCCTGTATAGTCTGGACTTAGTGGTAAAACTACCCGTTTCATCCCGTTACTAGTTTGTCCGCCAAAAGCATTGATTGCATAGAAATATAAACTTTGACTACCAGGGGTGATTAAGACATTCCGACTGGTAAAATTTTGACCGTAACGTTGATTGAAATCATTTACCACTGCATCAATGAGTGGTTGATAACCCTGACTAGAACCGTATCGACAGACAACCTCACCATAATCCTTACTATCAAGCAATTCGATCGTGTAATCGCGCCACATTTGCTCGATTTCTGGTAATATTACCGGATTCCCCGCACTGAGGTTGATAAATTCTTGCCCCGATCCTGCTGCGAGAGTTTCGATGATATCCTTCATGATGGCACGAACGCCAGTCAAGTTTGACATCTGGGTACCAATTTTGGAGAGTGCGAGGTTCATAGTCTTGTAGGGGATGAGCGATCGGTTCATCCATTATAAACAACGAGCACATCAAGTTGTCTATAATGAGTGTCCCTAGAGTTGGCAATTTAGATTGGGAGCCTGTACGACGTGAGTAGAGTTGGGATTGGGATTCGGACGGCGACAAAACGCCAAGAACGCGCTGCGGGACAGATTCATGTGTATGATGGGGCAGGAAAAGGTAAGTCTCAAGCCGCATTAGGAGTGGTATTGCGTTCCCTTGGTTTGGGCATCGAGATGGGCATGGATACCCGAATTTTGATGGTGCAGTTTCTCAAAGGGCCAGGACGAGACTATGATGAAGATGGCGCACTGGAAGCTTTGAGACAGGGTTTTCCGCATTTGATCGATCGAGTTCGCACTGGTAGATCTGAGTATTTTAGCAAGGATGAGATTACTGATTTCGATGCTGGCGAAGCTAGTCGTGCTTGGGCGGTAGCGAAGGGAGCGATTTATTCGGACTTATACTCGGTAATTGTTTTAGATGAGTTGAATCCAGTTCTAGATTTGGGTTTACTTCCAGTAGCGGAAGTCGTTGAGATGCTCAAAAATAAACCCCCACATCTAGAAATTATCATTACAGGGAGAGATACACCCCCAGCTCTATTAGAAATCGCCGATTTGCACTCAGAGCTGAAACCCCACCACCATCCTGAAGCCGCTTTAGCTGGAGTAGAAGGGATCGAAATCTACACTGGAGCGGGGAAAGGTAAGTCTACAAGTGCCCTGGGGAGAGCTTTACAAGCGATCGGCCGGGGAATAAGCCAAGATGAATCCCATCGCGTATTAATCGTTCAATGGCTCAAAGGTGGTACTGGTTATACAGAAGATGCGGCGATCGCTGCCCTAAAAAAAAGCTATCCTCAATTAGTAGATCATCATCGGTGTGGAAGTGATGCGATCGTCTGGCGTGGCAAACAGCAGGAAATCGACTTTATCGAGGCTCAGAGGGGCTGGGAACTAGCTAGTAGTGCGATTTCATCTGGACTCTATAAGACCATCATTCTAGACGAATTAAACCCCACTGTGGATCTAGAATTGCTAGAGCAAGATCCGATCGTACAGACTCTGACAAATAAACCTCCACATACTCAGGTGATTATTACGGGGCGATGTTTTAATACTCCAGCTTATTTTAATCTAGCGAGTGTCCATTCTGAAATGATCTGCCATAAACATTATGCCGATCGAGGGATCGATTTACGTCGGGGTGTGGATTTTTAGAGAGGGATTTGGGTTTAGTTGGGGTGTTTATCTAACACAGAGGAGCACTGAGGATTCACGGAGGTTCACGGAGGCTTTCCCAATTCAAAACGTTATCACAACTCCGCTTTCCCCATCACACGCAGTATTTGCAATGCTGCTACCAAGTTTGCTGTGGATACAAAAGTTGCAAACACTCGTGAAAGTGCATATTGTGGCGGTTCTGTTTGGGTGAGTTTGACAAATACAATTTCATCACCATTCGTTAAGATGCCAAAACAGGGACGCTCTGGATTTGGGTTTGCCATTAAATATGCTAATGCTTGCGGTAATGCCGACCAAATTGATAACATTGTTTTCTTTGATTCTAAAATTATTACCCATAGCGAATCACCGACTACTAGCGCATCAATTCGTCCTTGCAAAACTTCTTCACTATCTGATAATAATACTCGCACTGATTCTTCAGCCCTTACTCGAAATGGTGGATCGTAAAAGCCAGTTAAGGCGAGTAATGGCGAAGCAAATAATAGGGTAACAGTACTTTCGAGTAAATGTCCTGCCGATCGATGGTAAATATAACGCCGCCGTAATTCTTCTAACAGAGAAACATCTATTGTTGTTAATGCTGGTAAATCCTGCCGCCATTCCCCAAAAAAACTCTTGTCTTCATTTCGTTGAAGTCCAAATCGCTGCTCGGCTTCTGCTAGGGTGGTAATTGCTTCTGTAATTGCAATAGTTTTACTCATTTAATTCAATTAGGCAGTCTATCTATTCTAGACGTTACGGAGTCCAAGGAAAAGACGATGAAAATATTAGCAATTTCCGGCAGCTTACGAGTTAGTTCTTCTAATACGGCTATTTTGAGATCGATCGCCAAATTAGCACCAACTAATATTCAGCTCTCAATTTACGACGGATTAGAAAATCTACCCCACTTTAATCCCGAACTCGATAATGATAACGTAATTTCCTCAGTTCAAGATTGGCGCGATCTAATTCGTGAATCTGACGGGATAATTTTCTGTACGCCGGAATATGCTCATGGTGTTCCTGGCGTACTCAAAAATGGACTGGATTGGATCGTTTCTTCGGGTGAAT
Source organism: Chamaesiphon sp. VAR_4_metabat_408 (assembly GCA_031422115.1). Taxonomy (GTDB): domain Bacteria; phylum Cyanobacteriota; class Cyanobacteriia; order Cyanobacteriales; family Chamaesiphonaceae; genus Chamaesiphon. The sequence continues at coordinate 18,204 of JANOPX010000056.1, forward strand.
TCATGAATAAACCGACTGCGGTGATTAGTGCTTCACCTTCAATCGACGGCGGAATCAGAGCTAATAATTCTCTAGTGCAGACGCTCAGAGTCATGATGGCGAAGACAACTGAAGAAAGAATATTATGTATTCCGGCTGTGTCTGCTAAAGTGAGTGGTGATGAAGTAACAGATCCTTTGACAAAACAATCCCTGATATCCTTGCTTGACAATCTTGTCAGATCGATTCTCTCGCGGGGAGATGAAGCTGTGTAAAATTTTAAGTAGAGTGCGCCATTATGTTCAATAATCTCGATCCTATTTGGTTATTTCTCGGTGGTGTAGCGTTACGATATGGTGGCGATTTACTCAAGATTGCGATTACCTACGGTAGGCTACGCCAACGAATTTGGACTTCAGGAATTAGCTTGTCAGGTAACGATTGCTGAAACAAATCCGATCGTTCGCACCCAAACAAAGCGTCGTCGCGAAACATTAGCAATCGATTCTTCGACCGAATCACAATTATTTGGCGATCTCGTTCGCGGAGCGTGCCAATGGCAATCGATTTTTAAATAGTCGTAATATCTATCGTCAACGGGGAATTCCTTGGCGACGTGGATAACTGCTATATGGCCCCCCAGGTACGGGTAAAAGCTCCTTGATTCAATCGATCGCCAGTCACTATGACAGGCAGCTTGTATCGCTTTCTCTAACTGATATGGATGATAGCGCATTGCTCCGCGCTTGGTCGGAAATTACCGCTACTTCTGTTATCGCCCTAGAAGATATTGATAGTGTTTTTGATGGTCGTCAACCCTTGGGTGAATTGTCTTTTAGTGCGTTATTAAACACCTTAGATGGCGCGGGAGCTGTAGAAGGCAGTATTTCGATTCTGACTACCAATCATCGTAAACGGCTCGATCCTGCCTTAATTCGCCCTGGTAGATGCGACCGAGAATTCAAGTTGGGCTATCTAACGCCGCAAAGTTGTATTAAGATGTTTGAATGTTTCTTTCCAAGTTCTAATTTGGCAGAAATTGTCGGGCAAGAACTAGGAAGTTATTTAGTTGCCCCTGCTGCTTGGCAAAATTATCTACAATGTCAAGATGATGACCGACAAGCAATCGACAATTGTGATTTTGCCGCTCTACAAGTTTTGGAAGACCAATCTAAACAAACTTTATCCCTCAATTATTTAGATAGCAAATAACCTATATTCCCAAATCAATAGGTTGTCTGCTTGGAGTATTAATATTCGATTGTTGATAAGTTAGATATTGGGAATTTGCCAGTCTATTTCCGATCGACCCAAAGAACTTAAAGTAGAATTAATACTAGAGAAAGGCTTACTACCAAAAAATCCATTGCGGGCAGACAGTGGGGAAGGATGAGCCGATTGAATAACTAGATGTCGGCTTGTGTCTATTAATTTCAGCTTCTTTTGAGCATAGGCTCCCCATAATAAAAATATAACGGGATCTGTCTTCTCGTTAACCTTACTAATTACGGCATCAGTAAAAGTTTCCCATCCCTTATTTTTATGTGAATTAGGTGTATGTGCCCGGACAGTTAATACCGCATTTAACATCAGAATTCCCTGTTTCGCCCAAGGTAGTAGATATCCATTATTAGGAATTTTCAATTCCAGATCGGTTTGAAGTTCTTTATAGATGTTTGCCAGGGACGGGGGTGGTTTGATGCCAGGTTTGACCGAAAAACATAAACCATGTGCTTGGTTATCATCGTGATAAGGATCTTGTCCGAGCAATAAGACTTTGACATTTTCATAAGGTGTCAATTCAAAGGCTGAAAAGACATCTTCTTCCATAGGGAAGATAGTTTGAGATTGCCTTTCTTCGATTAGGAAGTCTTGGAGAATCTGAAAATAAGGTTTCTTGAACTCTTCTGTCAATACTTCTTGCCAAGAATTAGAAATAAGCGGAGTTATCATATCGAATCGAGCTAAATTTTTGGACTTATGTTTATGGCAACCGCCACGCTTGTTAGGACATATCCAAAGGGTTCTCCACGAAGCCTTTGGGTATCGAAGTAATGGTCGAGATGTCCTAATCGCCCATCGCCCTGGCGACTGCTATACGTGAGTTCTTTCTTGAATTCGATCGAATACTTATAACCCACATTCCGCACTTCACATAAATCAGCGACTAAAGTCGCCGCTAATGATACGAAGTCCGCCTTCGCGGACTGAGATTTTCAACCCGCGAAGCGAAAAGGGTCTCCCCAGTGCGGTCTTCAGTAAAGCACCTTTTCAAGACAGGCGGGTTTTGCAGCATTAGCGGCGGTTTTAACCGCTGATTATCTTGAAGTGCGGAATGTGGGTTATAAAAGGAAACCCCAATATCGTTAAATATTGGAGTTTCCTTTTAAATTTTAAGCTTGGCATCGAGCTATTTTGACAGGGGGCAACCCCCCAACTATCGTCGCCGCAATAGAGTTTCACAACCGAGTTCGAGAAGGGATCGGAGTGGGTCCACTAGGCCATAGACACCAAGCAGGTGTGTTGTTAAGACACACCTTGAAGACTGCATAGTAAGAATAACAAATCATTATCATCGAAAAATCGAGCTGAGGTCAAGCCCTCGGTCTGTTAGTACTGCTCGACTGCATCCATTACTGGACTTCCATCTACAGCCTATTAACGGGTGTTCTGCCCGTGACCTTACCTACTTATGTAGTGAGAGTACTCATCTTGAGGTGGGCTTCCCACTTAGATGCTTTCAGCGGTTATCCACTCCGCACATAGCTACCCTGCGTTTACCGTTGGCACGATAACAGGTACACCAGCGGTGCGTT
>JANOPX010000057.1:0-9967 GCA_031422115.1 Chamaesiphon sp. VAR_4_metabat_408
ACAAAATATCCCCAACTTCTAAAATTAGAAGTTAGGGATATTTTGCAGATCGAGCAATTTTTGAGCAAGGTATAGAGATCCTATTTGAGTTCCGTGCAATTCGATCCTGGTGCGTTACGGCTTGCACCTAACACACCCTACATTAACCAAGCATCTCATTTAGGATTGCTATATCACCACCGACGTTAGGTACCGATCGGTTCGCGATAGCCTTGGATATTTTCTGGCTCGAATTGACGTAAGATCCGTGTAGCGCGATCGATAAGTTCGCTCGTACCTTTGATAATAATTAGATATTTCCCAGCATTGAGTCGATTTCGATAGGGCAGTGCGTCGCCACTACCAATCGTTAAGCCGACGGCACCGCCGGAGAAATAAGCACCCAATGCACCCGCACCCGCGCCAAAAATCCCACCCAAAATATGGTCAATAATTGGTGCGCTATTGGAAATTATTTCGATCGATGTCAACCAATTAAAAGCGAAACCAGCTACGAATCCAAAGCTGACTAGCCAAAATAATTCGCGTTTGATTTCTTTTTTTGCTTCGACATTTGGGTCGATTAATCCATATTCGTCGGCACTTTGATAACCTTCACCTAAGATGTTAATCCCATCATTTGGTAAACCTTCTTGTTCTAGCGCAGAATAAGCGGCTTCAGCTTGAGATCGATCGGTCAAAACTGCAATTAGATAATTCATAGTTGGGAGTTCAAAATTGGGTGTCGGGAGCGGGAGGATAGGGGAGGGTGGGAGGATGGGGGAGCATGGGAGGATGGGGAGGAAAGAGTTAAGATGCTTTCATCCCACACGCCCCACACGCCCCACACTCCCCAATACCCCCCAAGTAGCCGATACCCAAATTAAGATCGGTAAATTGGGTGGTTGCCAGATGACAATTTGACCACTAGGGACAATTACGCTGACTTCGCACTGTTGTAATGGCGGGACACCAATTAGGGATGTTTGGGCAGTTCTAGCACCAACGGGTTGAGCAATCGTCATTTTGTTCTACTCGTGTCAGGGACACTAACCTCATCGATTGTTGCTGCTGAAAGTGGTACTACAGGGGTGAGTGAGTTGATAAATGTACTCACCAGATGAATGAGCGACAACCCTAAAGCTACTGCCGCTAGTAGATAACTGTGAATTGTATATAGATGCTCTAGGCTAATCGTGCTGACTGTATCGCCACCCAGTAATAATTGGCGAAGAAATTGACCGATTAATGGGACGCTTTCAATAATAGATAGCTCGATATTGAGTCGCCAATAACCCAATTGCGACCACTCCGAATTCATTGCTGTCCAACCCAAACCGATCGCCGTCAAAGTCAAGAAAATCCCTGATATCCAACCGACAATCCAGCCCCCAAGCATTTCGCGACCAACAAACATGACGATGATTTGCACCAGTGAGACAACGATTAGACCATTGCCAGAAATATTGTGCAAACTTCTAATCAACCAACCATTATTCACCTGGTTGTTAATGTATTCGATCGAAGAGTAGGCATCTGTAGTCGAAGGTGTGTAGTAAAAAGCGATCGATATACCAGTAATCGCGGCGATTAGACACAATCCGAACATCGCGATCGCCAAGATGGTGGCTAGTTTTCGGAGCAAAAAGTTGGTAGGCATTGTGTCCATGACAGGATTTAGCCTTGGTGATATTTGGGTGGGGTGTTTGAAAGGTTGTTTGAGTTGAGGCGGAGATCTACCCACCCCGCCCTACGGGCACCCCTCCGAGGAGGGGATTTCCACTCTAGCCCTTCCCTTGGAAAGGGGAAGGGACAAGATTCCCCCGCATCCTCGGCTACGGCATACACAAGATCTGTAGGTTGGGTTGAGCCTCGTTGGCGAAGCCTTTCGGAACGAAATAACTTAACATCCCTAGAGCATTGGGTTTCGCAAGCTTCCACCCAACCTACGCCTCAGCTCCTTCCCTTTCCAAGAGGAGGTTGGGTCGAAATCCCCTCCTCGGAGGGGTGCCCGTAGGGCGGGGTGGGTAAATCTCCGCATCAACTCAGACCAATTGACGATCGCATCTACCCAACTACTATCGGTGCAACCGCCAACGCACCCGCGATCGCCGCAGCAACCCCAGAGGTAAAACCAGTTGCAAATAGCCACCAGGCGGCGGTTGCGGCGGCTTGGCGGGTAGCTTCAGCTTGGGCTTGGGCTTGATGCATGAGATCGTCGAGCCGCTGCTGAATCTGGGTTTGGATGCGTTCGGCGCGGTGGAGGACATTGGCGCGAGTTTGTTCGACTCGATCGATCATCCGGTTGGCATCGGCGGGAGAGATATCATCCCGCGAACTAATCACGGCGACTAGGGTATCGCGATCGAAATGTGCGAGTCTGTCGCGGAGTGCCTCGAATCCGGCATTCGGGTCGTCGAATAGCTTGTGTACGTCATCTTTGATGCCGTCGTAGTTGAGTTCTGGGCGTTCGAGGGCGTTGAGATAGTCGCGAACTTTACCCAGGATGCCATCGACGACGGATTGGAGTTTGGCTTTGATGGCTTCGAGTTGGTGGGTAAACCTGTCGCGCACGGCGAGAACTCGATCGACAATTTGCTCTGCTTCGGCTGGGGTAATGTCTTTCCGCTGGGAGAGCAAGGCGATCGTCGTCTCCCGATCGATATGTTTGAGCCGATCTCCCAGGTGTTCTAAGCCCAAGCGCGGATCTTGGAGCAGCAAGCTGAGATCGCGTTTGATATCATCGGGGTTGAGTGCTTGCTTGTCGGTGTTGCGGAGGTAGTCTTCGAGCATCGTCTGGAAGTCGTGGACTTTGGATTTGGCGCGAATGGCTAATCGCTGGGGGGTGCGAAGGACTTGTCTAATTGTGGATTGTACGTGGTCGATCGCTTCGTTCGCTTCAGCTTCTGTGAGGTCGTCCCGCTGTCTGAGCAGTTGAACTAGGGTATCTCGATCCATGTGACCTAATCTGTCGCGGATCGATTCTAGTCCAGTTTTGGGGTCGTGGAGGAGCGTAGTTAGATCGCGTTTGATGCCGTCGGGATTGAGTTCGGATTTGCCCGTGCGTCGGAGATAATCAGCGATCGCACTGGTGGTATCTTCATACTGAGCTTTGGCTTTATCGGCGATCGCGGCTGGTGCGTGGGTGACTTGATGCCAGTTGGATTCGACTCCATCCAAGATACTATTTACTTGGTTTGGGCTGATATCCGGGCGTTGGGAGAGCAGTTGCACCAAAGTGTCTCGATCGAAGCTACTAGCACGCTGTTTGATATCGTGGAAACCCGCTTGAGGATCGTTTAGGAGCTTCTGAATGTCGCGTTTGATGCCATCGGGGTTGAGTTCATCTTTGCCAGTGTTGCGGAGGTAGTCTTGCACCTGCTGCCATTGAGTTGTCACCCGTGTTTGGATGCCTTTTTGGATGCCTTCGGTATCGGCGATCGCGACTGTCAAGACTGGCTCTAGGGCTTGGGCAATCTGGTTTTTCTCACTCAGGCTGAGATCGTTGCGCTGCTGGAGCACGGTCAAAAAGCGATCGCGTTCGATCTGGGATAACCGCTCGTGTAGCTCTTGCGGTGAGGCATCGCCATCAGTCAGCAAGATTTTGAAGTCTTGGGGGGCGGTATTGGAGAGGAGATTTTGCTTAGGAGTCGATCGCAAGTAGAGATCGATCGCCGCTTGAGTTTTTGCCAGCATTCCGGCGGCTTCAGTGGCGGACACTTCGGCTAATACCTGCTTGCGAACTCGATCGAGTCTCGCTGTCAATTCGGCGATCTTTTCTTTGGTAAATACGCCGCGCGATTGCAAAATCGTCGTAAATTCTTCGGGCTTGAGTGTCTCTAGACTTTGGCGAATAGTGCGAGCATCGGCATTGGGGTCGTAAAGCCTGTCGCGGAACTCTCGATCGATCCGCTCTGGGGTAAGTTGCCAGGAGTAAGTATCGCGCAAATAATGTTCGACATCGGTATGAATTACACTGGCACCTGGAGCAAGTGGTTTGACTTTATCGGTGACTTTTTCAGCCTGGTTTTGGACTTGTGACTGAGCGGTTTTGAGCTTACCTTTGATTTTTTCGACATCGAGATCGGATAAGTCCACCCGACTCAAAAGCAGTCCCAGCAAGGCACCTAAACCTTGCTCCAACTGGCTCGAATTTTCACCTTTACCCATATCCTTGACCATGCGATCGACTAGCCCAGAGAAGTCACCAGAGAGCAGATCTTGGGGCTTCGCAGATTTGACGAGATCGAAGATTTGCTTCATCCCGCCACTCTGCCCGATGCCGCCCAAAGCACCGCTCCACGATCGATCTAGCTCATCGACGATCTTTTTGACATCGCGGGGAGAGAGATCCGTGCGCTCTTTGAGCAGATTTTCAAAAGTGTCGCGGCTGAGGGTGGGTAAATTATCTTTATCCACCACTTTATGCAATTCTGAATCTTTGAGAATTTGCTCAAATTCCGCTCTAATCCCTTTGAGATCCAGCTCTGGCGACTTTACTTTACCGACTAAATCCTGAAAAGATGCCTTGACATCCTGCGGATCGATATAGGCAGTCATTTCGCGGCGGACGGCTGCTGCTGCGGCTTCTGCCGAGGAAACAAATTCCGAACCCGCCGCCTTCATCCCCAGCGCGGCTGTCGCCGTGCCAAATACTGCCTGAAATCCTCTAGTTGCGGTATTTACCACCGAGCCAACTAGGGAACCCACAGTCGTCGAACTAATCCAGACCAAAATTGAGAAATAAGCAGCCCAAATCGATAATCCAATCGTCGCTCCCATCATCGCCGTCGGCACCAGGCTCAACCTAACTGCCAATAAACAAGCGACAAATAGGGCAATGCTGACAGTAACTAATGTCCATACGCCGACCGCAGTACCGATCGTATTAATCTTAGTACCCGAACTATGGGAACTACTATCATCATCATGGGGCGAGAAATTCACCACGGAAATCCCCGCCGCTACCGACAAATTGGTCAGCAACATCTGAAAGCCGAAGGTCAAAAACAGTCCTGCAACCAACGCGGTAAAAAATTGTGGCCCCGAAAAAGGGACGATGGTTGTCTCGCGAATCGTATCGATTTGAGCAAATAAAGGAGCGGTATGGTTGTGTAAAATCGAGCTAATTATTAACATTGCTTGTTGATTAAGTACTTAGTCTTTACCCACCCGCGACTAAAGTGCGGGCTAGCGTAATTAAGTCCACTTAAGTGGACTTTTGTTAGTAGCCCGCACTTTAGTCGCGGGCGGTTGGTACCGAAGCACCAAGGTTTGGTGATTTTTTCCCCTGACAATTAATTCACCTTACTTTTGAAGGGGGATCGACCTATTTCTATACATCTTCTAAGCTTCCGCCCAGAGTTCGCGTACGCCAGCTTCTGGCAACCAACTAGAAATCTCTTCAATTCTTTCTGGCGAGAGTTCCTTTTTAGTCGCAGAGAATACAGCCTTAACAGCTCGCTTGCGCCGACCATCTTTATTATCGGGATCTCGTTCCAGTCCGCCTTCATTAGCCGCTCGGAAAAAGAACAGATCGGAATCAATTTTGAAGATACCTGGGCCTTGCCACGGTGGACGTACCCGACTAAGAAAAGCCACGATCGGATTGCTATCTTTCCACAGATCCGTGACTTCTAGTTGGAGAGCTTTTTCCTTGGTGGGCATGATTTCTTCATGTAGCTCATCAGCCACGCGATCGGCTGCTTCAGTTGTCATCAAGTCGCGCATAATCCGAAACACAACTTCAGTAAAATCTCTGGCATCATAAGGATCGGCAAAGCCACCTTCAACCATCACATATTCCAAAAAAGACCGATCTTTGTCGGCAAAGATCGCTCTAGGATCTTCGATCTCCGTCGGATCGACATCTGGTATATTTTTTCTCAATGTTCCATCAGGATTAAGTACTGTCGATCGATCTGTGTTTGGTAGATCTATTTGCGTTTTATCTGCCATAACTCTCTATGATGATTTAAGTTTTAAATTTGGATTCGATTGATAATAATCATGTTATTCAATCTCCAGGGTTGGGGCATCTTTCAGAAGTTAGATCTGCGATCGGTCAAAAGGTAGAGATTTTAGAGAGTGTTTAGAAAATTATTTCTTATACGCATACCCTAGAAGACCCCCCCAACCCCCCCTTGCCAAGGGCTTGCTCTTGCCCCCTCCCCTTTCCAAGGGGAGGGCTGGGGTGGGGTAAAGGGACTACGACAGGTTTCAACAGGTAGGGGCACGATGCATCGTAGGGGCACGATGCATCGTAGGGGCACGATGCATCGTGCCCCTACGATGGGACTCGTTCTTTTTCCATCAACATCTTCGCGGCTGCTGCCTTCACAGATGCAGTGCCAGGAACGGGGCGCGTCCAGAACCGATGCTCCTTAATTGCATCGATAAAAGTAGTCGTAAATGTCGCCATCTCCTCCGTGTCGCGACTGGCAATTACACCCAACTGGCTACTCATTTTGCCATTGACTTGGCTGGAATCGATGCCCTGGAGATTGGCTTGCATCAGTAGATCGACACCTTCACCAGTCGCCGCGATCGGTTTGAAGTGCTTGAAAGCTTCATAAATAAAGCTCAAGGGGTCGCCGTGGGCGGTGAGAGCCTCAATACTGCGATCGCCACCAGGAACATAGATCGCGTCGTAGAGTACCGATGCAGTCGTCAAGAAGGTCTTATCTACGGCAATTTCGCGACCCTCGGTATTGACGATCGATCCGCCATATAGCGACACGACTTCGGCGTTGATGTGCATCGCGCTTAGGGATTGCTTGAGCATGGAGATCTGAGCGGCATCAACACCATCTGCTGCTAGAATTGCCACTTTGCGACCTTTAGCGGTCTTGGTGGTGTGTTCTTGGCTCAGTGCGGGGGACTTTTGACCGTGATTGGGGGTCGCTGGCTCGGTAGGTGCTGGCATTCCCAAGCCTTTGGCAACACGCTTGGCAAGTTCGCCATCGACTTGATTAAAGCGTTGGAGCATCCGCTCTTTGACTGCCATTTGGGGCACTTTACCCAGTTCAAAATGAGCGGCTTCGACGAGGCGATCTTGTTCGCCAGTAGAGAGGCTATTCCAGAACAAGGTAGCTTGGCTGAAATGGTCGGCAAAACTGGGGCTACGTTCGCGCACTTTGTGTCCTTCTACCCGCTCTGGATAGGTGACGAACCCGCCATCTGCTGGAGCCACTGGCGCGGGGAGATTGTCACCGAGGGAGTTGGGGGAGTAGTTGACGGAGCTGGTTTTGATGTCCATCTGCATCCGTCCATCTTGGTTGTTATTGCTAAACGGGCAGACAGGGCGGTTGATGGGGAGATGGACAAAGTTGGGGCTACCCAAACGGTGGAGCTGGGTATCGTGGTAAGACATCAGCCGCCCTTGTAGGAGTGGGTCATCGCTAAAGTCAATTCCTGGCACCACATTGGATGGCTGATAAGCAACTTGCTCGGTTTCGGCAAAGAAGTTGTCAGGATTGCGATCGAGTACCATTTTACCGATCGGGCGGACTGGTACGAGTTCTTCGGGAATCAATTTGGTAGAGTCTAGAATATCGAAGTCGAAGTTTAATTCGTCTTCTTCTTCTACGATCTGTACGCCTAGCTCGTACTCTGGATAGTTGCCTTTGTCGATCGAGTCCCACAAGCTTCGACGATGGAAGTCTGGATCTTTACCCGCGATCTTTTGACCTTCATCAAATACATTGGAATGGACACCAGCCATCGGTTTCCAGTGGTACTTGACAAACCGCGATTTACCCTCAGCATTGACCCACCGGAATGTGTGAATCCCAAAACCCTGCATCGTGCTGAAATTACGTGGTAGTGTCCGATCGGATAATGTCCACATAATCATGTGCATCGATTCGGGCACGAGGGAAATAAAGTCCCAGAAATTTGGGTGCGCGGTGGAAGCCTGCGGCATCTCATTATTGGGTTCGGGCTTGATTGAATGGACGAGATCGGGAAACTTAATCGCATCCTGAATAAAGAACACGGGAATATTATTCCCTACGATGTCATAGTTGCCCTCCTCGGTGTAGAACTTGACCGAAAAGCCTCGGACATCGCGAACGCTATCCGCCGACCCGCGCGAGCCGCCTACAGTCGAGAACCGAACGAATACAGGCGTTTTGGTTGCTGGATCTCCCAAGAATTTTGCCTTAGTAAATTCAGCCATCGATTCATAGGGCTGAAAATACCCATGTGCGCCTGCACCCCGTGCGTGGACTACCCGTTCGGGGATGCGCTCGCGATCGAATGCCGAGAGTTTTTGTTGAAAGTGAAAATCTTCCAGCAATGTCGGCCCACGTCCGCCCGCTTTGAGCGAATTATCAGTGCTGCTCAGTGGCACACCCTCATCGGTGGTTAGTCGATCGCCCGGAGCGGTGCGATAGTTTTCTAGGCTCTGATTTTTGCTCTGTTCATCGACCGAATTTTGTTCGCTCATGATATTCCTGGAGAGTGGTATTTTGGGCTGATGGCGAGGCAAATCCAGATTCCAAATCTTGGTAATTACCTCATCATTTCAACATAATCAATAAAAATTTTCTTAAAATCATTCTTTAGGTAGAGATCGACTTTTATCTAAAGAGATGAAAGATTGCTTTTCATCTCTTTAGCCTTCCGACCCTAAATCGATTCCTTTTCGTTGATAAATTTCATAAACAATTTTCTTCAAAGCTGGTAATTGTCGGCTGAAGAAGAGCGAACCTAAAATACACGCTACACCAGCAATAATCAAGGTAGGGGTCACGCCAATTAGATCGGCTAAAGTTCCACCCAACAGACTACCAAAGGGAGTTATCCCCAGAAATGACATGGTGTATAAGCTCATCACCCGTCCGCGTTTATCATCATCTACAATTGTTTGTAAAATCGTGTTACCTGCGGCAATTTGTAGAATTGTCCCCAAGCCGATCGGTAACATTGCTACTAAAGATAATGGTAAAAAACGTGATAACGCCAGAATAATTAAGCCAATACCTAAAATTGCTGGACTAATAGTCATTAATCTACCAAGTCCGATGACTGTTGTTCTCGTAACCAAATACATACCCCCAGCTAAAGCACCAACACCAGATCCAGCCATCAAGAAGCCTAGGGTCTGGGCATTACCGTGGAGAATCTTATCTGAAATAATTGGCACGAGTACGGTGTACTGCATCCCCATCAAACTAACTAAAGATGAGAGCAATAAGATCGTCCGAATCGGTGGAGAATTAAAAGCATAATCAAATCCTGCTTTAATAATCTGAAGCGGATTGCCCTCTAAAGCGACTATTTGCTTTGGCTTTAATCTCATCGCGAGTAAAGCTATAATCACAGCAATATAACTCAAACCATCGATGAGAAAACAGTAAGCTTCACCAACTTGGGCGATGAGTAATCCCCCAATCGCTGGACCAATCAACCTGGCCCCATTAAACATGGTTGAATTAATCGCAATCGCATTAGCTAGATCTTCCCGTCGATCGACTAATTCGGTCACAAATACTTGTCGAGCTGGCGCATCTACGGCGGTAATTATGCCTTGAAACAAGCTCAATGCTAAGATATGCCAAATTTGGATGACCCCAGATAAAGCTAGCGCAGCTAGGCTTAATGATTGCAACATCGCCAAAATTTGCGTACCGATTAAGATCCGATGACGCGAGAATCTGTCTACAAATACGCCCCCAAAAGGTGTCAATAATAAATTGGGAATTTGACTGGTAAATCCAACCACTCCCAACATTAAAGCCGAATTAGTCAGATGATAAACTAGCCACACGGTAGCGATTTGGGTCATCCATGTCCCAATCAGCGAAATTCCCTGTCCGGCAAAAAAAAGCCGATAATTTCTCGACCTCAATGCAGGTGGCAAGAATTTTAGATTGGTTGCTTCCATAATAGTTTGCGTAGGTTGGGTTGAGCCTCGAAACCCAACATTGCTAGAGCGTTGGGTTATTTCCTGTGGGAGAAGCTCCTAGAGTGTTGGGTTTCGAGG
>JANOPX010000058.1:0-10731 GCA_031422115.1 Chamaesiphon sp. VAR_4_metabat_408
CCTCCCACCCTCCTACCCTCCCACCCTCCCACCCTCCTACCCTCCTACCCTCCCAACTCCCAACTTTAGTTAATTAATGGGTCATCTATGGGCATAATACTAGGGATAGTATTTTCATCTCACAGATCGGGGCAGTCATCAGGGTATGGTTAATCGCACAATTTTAGTTACGGGTGGAGCTGGATTTATTGGTTCCAATTTTGTTTCCTTACTAAGTTCTTCTGCCAGCCATACTATTATCAATTTAGACAAGTTGACTTATGCTGGCAACCTAGAAACAGTCGAGCAATTTAGTAGTAATCAACAACATATTTTTGTCAAAGGAGATATTGGCGATCGACAACTAGTTGCCGAACTATTAGAAAAATATCGTCCCGATGCAATTGTCAATTTTGCTGCCGAAACTCATGTCGATCGATCGATCGATAGTCCGGCAACTTTTATCGAAACTAATGTCAATGGTACATTCAATCTGCTCGAAACTACCAGGAACTATTGGAATAAGCTAGAGCCAGATGCTCGTGCTGCTTTTCGGTTTCTACATGTCTCTACCGATGAGGTATTTGGCTCCCTCTCGCCCACAGATCCACCCTTTACCGAACTAACACCCTATTCACCAAATAGCCCTTATTCAGCTTCCAAAGCTAGTTCCGATCATTTAGTTCGGGCTTATTTTCATACCTATGGATTGCCAACCCTCATCACCAATTGCTCCAATAATTATGGCCCATATCAGTTTCCCGAAAAACTGATTCCGTTGATAATTCTCAATGCGATGGCGGGTAAACCTTTGCCAATTTATGGCGATGGGCAAAATGTCCGCGACTGGCTCTATGTCGGCGATCATTGTACGGCGATCGACTTAGTGCTCACTCAAGGTACAATTGGCGAAACTTATAATGTCGGTGGTGCAGCCGAACAGACAAATATCTGGCTCGTGACAAAACTATGTGAGATTTTAGACGAACTATTACCTAGTTCAGCTAACTGTCCGCACTTTAAACTCGTCACCTACGTTACAGATCGACCCGGACACGACAGGCGTTATGCGATCGATTTTACCAAACTAAATCACCAACTAGGTTGGAATCCCCAAGAAAATATCGAATCTGGTTTACGCAAGACAGTTCAATGGTACATCGATAATCCTCAATGGTGCGATCGAGTCACCGAGAAAAAATATCACCAAGAACGATTGGGCGTTATTTGATTTTGGATTTTGGATTTTGGATTAAATGATTTTGGATTTTGGATTTTGCGGATGTGCGAACTGTTCGGGTTCCCCGACAGTGGAGCACACCAAGCGGGATTTTGGATTGAATTTACATCCTGGCGATCGATTTAATCATCTCCAACCCTCCAACCCTCCTACCCTACCACCCTACCACCCTACCACCCCTATCCCTCATGAAAGGAATCATTCTCGCTGGCGGTTCGGGAACGCGCCTTTATCCCTTGACGATGGTCATCTCAAAACAGATGATGCCCGTGTATGACAAGCCGATGATTTATTATCCCTTGTCTACATTAATGTTGGCGGGAATTAAAGAAATACTGATTATTTCTACCCCCCATGACTTACCATCTTTTCAGAAGTTATTAGGTGATGGAAGTCAGTTGGGAATTTCGATCGAATATGCCCAGCAACCTAGCCCAGATGGATTGGCTCAAGCATTTATTATCGGTGCGGATTTTATCGATGGTGATTCGGTCGCGCTGATTTTGGGAGATAATATCTTCTATGGCGATCGCATGAGTAGCAAGCTGCAATCTGTGGCTAAACTAGATACAGGCGGAGTGGTATTCGGCTACTATGTCAAAGATCCCGAACGTTATGGGGTAGCCGAATTCGATGCCGATGGACGAGTCATCGATTTGGAAGAGAAACCAGAACATCCGAAATCCAATTATGCCATCACTGGACTATATTTCTACGATCGACAAGTCGTAGATATCGCCCACAATATCCAACCATCACCCAGAGGCGAACTAGAAATAACCGACCTCAATCGCGTATATTTGCGTCAGAACCAGCTCAAAGTTGAAAAATTGAGTCGTGGGGTAGCATGGCTAGATACAGGCACTCCAGAGAGCTTATTACAAGCAGCGATTTTTGTCGAAACGATCGAACAACGTCAAGGCTTGAAAATTGCTTGTATCGAAGAAATCGCCTATCGGATGAATTTTATCGACTTGGAGCAACTCATAAAATTGGGTACCCAACTCAAAAAAGGTGCTTATGGTAAGTATATTCTCGGATTGATCGATCGCATGTAGCAAAATTGAGTGGTAGCTGCTAAAATCTACCACTCGTATCTTTCCATTAGGGACGAGGATTTAATAATATACACATCTGTAGGTTGGGTTATTTCGGAACGAAAGGCTACGCCAACGCGGGCTGCTACCCAACCTACGCAAATTATTTAATCTTCATTCCTTAATGCGCGGATGGGTAGGTGTTGGAAATGCAGGTTGAGAAAAAATGCCTGGGTGACTTCTCTAGTAAGGGTTTGAAGGACTTTTCTCGAAAAATCATCCGCGCAAAGTCTGAAAGCTCTGATAGTGAAGGGTTTAAGGCGATATCGGCTAGGTTGTTTTTTTGCCAATAGTCCATTTCAGTGTTATTATTAAGTCATCCGCGCATCCGCACCTTGAAAACCCCATACATCAATGTTTTCAGGCTCCCGCTATCGAAATCGACTCCAAACCCTTTCAGGGATTGAAACAAAATGTAATAGCTTACTATTAATCGTCAACTTCCATCGAAATCGACTCCAAACCCTTTCAGGGATTGAAACACGATCGCTACTCTTCATTTTTTTGATTCGGGCGGATGCTTTTATCGAAATCGACTCCAAACCCTTTCAGGGATTGAAACATAACATTCTTCACAATGGCAATATTGATAGTCGTTATCGAAATCGACTCCAAACCCTTTCAGGGATTGAAACACTGAGAATGAAAGCCCCGATGATGAGCTGGGGCAATAGTCCAACATCGAAATCGACTCCAAACCCTTTCAGGGATTGAAACTGTTTATTCCATTTATTTCAGGCACTTAATTATTATGATCGAAATCGACTCCAAACCCTTTCAGGGATTGAAACAGGTAGTTGCATTTTACCGACACGGTACCAAAGGACAATCGAAATCGACTCCAAACCCTTTCAGGGATTGAAACCAATGCTTCTACCCCTTTGGGCGCAATGAACGCAAATCGAAATCGACTCCAAACCCTTTCAGGGATTGAAACATGATTGATTCGTATCTATGTATGTGGATATTTATCGAAATCGACTCCAAACCCTTTCAGGGATTGAAACAATTCTGCATCGTCTCTAGCTAACAGTATAAAACCATCGAAATCGACTCCAAACCCTTTCAGGGATTGAAACGTGGATTATTGTATCCATGATGTGGAAATAACTAGCCATCGAAATCGACTCCAAACCCTTTCAGGGATTGAAACTACTAGGCAGATATATCTCACGGCATCAGCGATGCGATCGAAATCGACTCCAATCCCTGAAAGGGTTTGAAACTATTGATGATCCCCCCCTCTCCGCTCACCTGAGCCAGCAAACGGGGGAAAATAAGCTGGGATCCAAAGAATAGATCTCGCTAATTTGTATTATTCTAGGTTACTTTCTCCTGATAATCGGCGAAGGATCATATCAAGTTTCGCCCCTTGAGATTGAATTTCTTCTTTCACCTCGTCGATTTTTGTGTTTAGTTCGTCGTGTTTGATTTGGCTCTCGAATCTTAGTCGCTCTTCTACTCCATCGATTCGATTAACTAACCGCCCCTCTGACTCTTGAGTCTCGGATCGCAATTGCTCGACTACCCGCTCAAATCCATCGGAAATATAACCACCAGGGGCAAAAGTTGCCCTTACTTGAATTTGACTATTTCGGATTTCGACCATTTGAAACTCTAACGCCGTAACTCTAGTTAAAATATCGCGATCTTCTGGCTGTCTTGATTGTGTCATAATGATTGTAGTTTAATTATGTGTTGGCGTGGATTACCTTAAATCCGCGCCTTTCTCTTGTATTATATCATGAGTGCGGATATTTTGAACAGTTTTTAAATTGATTTCCTTTCTTTTTGCAATTAGAGCGATAGTATCTGGATTAATATCGGAGAGCATATCTAAAAATTCACCCATCGCAGCGGTCTGCCCGTGCTTATACCCTAAGCTCAGAGCTATTTTCTCTAATTTTTCCGCTGTCCCTTTTCGTACTTTGTAGCGAGATAGATTAACTTTATCTAATTTAGGTCTACTCATTTTATTAAAATTTTAAACTATGTAAACTTATTATAAAATGAGTGCAGATAGTTGACAACATCCTGTTTTGTAGCCATTTTTTCTTGGATAACAGTCACATTTTGTTGGATAACAGTCATATTTTGTTGCATGACAGTCATACCTTGAATGACTTGAGTAAGTTGAGATTCAAGACGAACGCGCAAGCGCACCCCCAAGGGTGGTCGAAACGTTCTTCAGACATTATGTTATCCTAGGGAGTATTATGTTTTTGAGTTTGTGAAGAGTCTGCACAGTTATCACCTGTGCAGACTTTTCTATTTTAACTTATGTTCGATTACCAAATTCGGCTCATGTCCAACTCGTGCGAATAACAACTCCCGCTTCACAATGTTAAATAATTCGATCGATGATATTTCAAACTCAGAGCTAGATCCAATTTCGATCGACAGGTTGACTAGATATATCGAACAAGCTTTACTTGAAACTCCTCAACTGAGACAGGTATGGGTAAGTGGTGAAGTCACCAGTGCAAACCATCACCCATCGGGGATCTACTTTACGCTCAAAGATAAAGTCGGTAAAGCAGCTCTCCCCGCAGTGGTGTGGAAAACCCAAATTCCTGAATTAGAGACGAAGCCACAAGCAGGGATGGAAGTTCTCGCCTTTGGGACAATTTCTGTCTATGCGCCTCATGGCAAATATCAATTTCAGGTGCAGCAGGTTTTACCATTAGGAGAAGGTTTGCAAGCACTCCGATTGCAACGGCTCAAACAAAGGTTATTAGTGGAAGGTTTATTCGATTTAGAACGGAAACAACCTTTACCAATTCACCCCCAAACTATTGCCGTAGTTACATCATCGACTGCGGCAGCTTGGGGAGATATTCAGAAGATGCTATTATCCCGTTATCCTGGGGTATTAGTATTGCTATCTCCAGCAACAGTTCAGGGTGAAACAGCACCCAATTCGATCGAACGGGCGATCGAACGAGTAACGATTGACGGTCGAGCAGAGGTGTTAATTTTAGCTAGAGGTGGTGGCGCAACTGAGGATTTGAGCTGCTTCAATAGTGAAATTGTAGTTCGAGCCATTGCCGAATGTCCGATTCCCATCATTACCGGAATCGGCCACGAGCGGGATGAATCCTTGGCAGATCTAGCCGCCGATGTTCGAGCGACGACCCCAACCGCCGCAGCGATGATGGTTGTGCCCGATCTCGAAGATTTGGTGGACGAACATTTCGAGCGAATCGAACGAGTTCGCGCTACGATCGAGCATATATTAATCGATCGACAAAATCAGTTAAGTCAGTTGCGGTTCAGGTGCGAACGCATCAAACCCGATCGACAATTGGAACTCGAAGCCGATCGCCTCAGAGGTCTTCAGCAGCGACTCAGACGCGCAATAACCGGACAATTGCAATCTGCTACCAAAGAGCAGTTACACCTGCGAGAGCGGTGTCAAGCCCTCGATCCGCGATTGGTATTGCAGCGGGGCTATGCACTGGTACGGCAGCAAAATGGAGAGATCGTCCGCGATACCGATAGATTGGAAATCGGCGCAGAGTTATCGGTTCAATTTGGTAAAGGTCAGGCAAAATTAAGGGTAGTTGAAATCGATGGTGGCAAAAAAGCAGAAGTGGAATTACGAGCAAACAGTGGAACGAGTGGAGGAAATATTAACAGCGATTGAAGGCGGGGATTTGGAATTGACAGAGGTATTCAGCCAATTCGCGGTAGCGGTGGAATCATTGCAACAGTGCGAGAATTTTTTGTCAGGGCAGCGAGAACAGGTAGAATTATTACTAGAAAATTTGGGCGATCTGGATTAATTGAATTCTGCCGATCGAGTTCTGTAGGTTGAAGTTATTGAGCCAATCACTCTTCGATTTGGGCTAACACTAATCCGATCGGATTGAGGTTGTGGCAGATACGACCTGTGTCTATTTATACCTACTCGATTGAATTAGACAGGAAACGCGATTATTTCGCTACAATAACAGCACTAGTATTCGTTCGATTTCCCCATGACATCTATTGTTACGGCTTATCAACATATTCATCTCAACGATCGCCAAGTCCCGATCGTTGCTGGGACTACGATGAAAGTAGTTGAGATTGTTGTTGCCCAAAAAGCTTACGGATGGAGTCCTGAAGAAATTCATTTTCAGTATCCTTATCTGACTATGGGGCAAATTTATTCTGCTCTCGCCTATTATTGGGATTATCGAGCCGAATTAGATGCCGATATCCAAAGACGTTTAGAGTTGGCTCAAAATCTCCGCCAACAAGCCGAACCATTGAATTTAGTCAACCGATTGGAACGTCAGGAATGATTCGATGAGTCTTGCCTTTTACATGGACGAACATGTACCCAGATCTATTACTACTGGTTTGCGTTTGCGAGATATCGATGTTTTGACAGTACAAGAGGATGGGCGAACGGGTTTTTCAGATCCACAGATTTTAGATCGCGCTACTGAGATTCAAAGAATATTATTTACACAAGATGATGATTTTCTGGTAGAAGCTCATTATCGTCAAGGATTGGGAATTGTTTTTCCAGGTGTAGTTTACGCTCATCAGCTTAATATATCGATCGGTAGTTGCATTACAGATTTGGAATCGATCGCTCAGTTGGCATCTGCTGAGGAGCTACAAAGTACAGTGAGGTATTTACCACTATAGTTTCCGCGCCGATTGCAAACACCCCTTGCCCGCCGACTGATTGCGAACCAGAGCGGAAACCCGTACCAGTTGCCAACACACAGTCAAAGCTGTTTGTTACAATAGATGAAGCGTCCCAGGAGCAGTATTCATGACTATTTCGATCGATCCCAAGTCTTTTTTGTTATCGAAGCAACTACCCAATCTCAGTTACTCACCGACTATTCATCGATTTGACGAAACCTGGGAAGCTCCCTTATCCACGCTGCTCGGTTTGGGTAGAGCCGCAGGTGCTGATTTTGTCGAATTTTTCTTAGAGCGATCGAATTATATTAGCTGTTTGGCAGAAGACGACCAAATTACTAGTATTTCCCCCCGTCTCTCCACAGGCGCGGGAGTGCGGGTATTTAAGGGTAAGGCGGATTGCTATGTCAGTACCAATGACTTGTCCTTCATGGGGCTAAAAGCCACCTTAGAGAAGGCATTGGGGATTATGGGTTTACATTTGCCCGCGCCCAATTCTTATGTACCGGAAATCAATCTCGAACTATTGCGCGACTACGCCACCAAGAAGGGCAAAGATGCTTGGTTGGTAAAATGTAGCTCGATGCAGGAGATGGCGGATGTACTCTTGGCGGCGAATGGCAAGCTCAAGCAAACTGCTACCCACATTCAATCTCGCCGTGCGGCTTATTTCCGCGATTGGCAAGAAGTGCTCGTCGCCGCTAGTGATGGGACTTTTGCGCGAGATATTCGGTTGACTCAATCAGTCGGGTACAATTTATTGTGTGCCGATGGTGCCAATCGTTCGTCGATCGGACAACGGGTAGGCGATACTAGTAACCCAGGCTTTTTGACAAGCTGGGATTATACCGCCACGGCTGAAGATGTATCGGAATCAGCAGGCAAAATGCTCTATGCCGACTATGTAGAATCGGGCACTTATCCGATTATTATGGCGAATAAGTTTGGTGGAGTAATCTTCCATGAAGCTTGCGGACATTTACTCGAAACCACCCAAATCGAACGAAATACCACACCTTTTATCGACATGAAAGGCGAGAAAATCGCTCATGAAAGTCTCACCGCTTGGGATGAAGGTTTGTCGGGGAATGCTTTTGGCACCATCGATATGGACGATGAAGGAATGCCCGCCCAACGAACATTATTGATCGAAAATGGCATCCTCAAGAATTTTATCGCCGATCGAGCAGGATCGATCCGCACTGGACATCCACGCACAGGAAGTGGACGACGAAATAACTATGCCTACGCTGCGGCAAGTCGGATGCGAAATACTTATATCGCACCTGGCGAACACAAAGTAGAAGACTTATTTAGTTCGATCGATAAAGGCATCTATTGCAAAAAAATGGGTGGCGGAAGTGTCGGCGCAACCGGACAATTTAACTTCTCAGTCGATGAAGCCTACCTAATCGAAAACGGCAAAATCTCCAAACCATTAAAAGGCGCAACCCTCATCGGTGAAGCCAAAGAAATCATGAACAAGATTTCCATGTGCTCCGAAGACTTAGACTTAGCAGCAGGCTTCTGTGGCTCAGTCAGCGGCAGCATCTACGTCACAGTCGGACAACCACACATCAAAGTTGATTCCATCACCGTCGGCGGACGATAAATAAAAATACTTAAAGCCTCGGCTACCACTAGGAACTCCTCCGTGAACCTCAGTGAAACCTCCGTGAACCTCTGTGTTTAAAAAAGCACCATCCCTACCGTGACTAAAAATTAGTATGTCATTAAATATCCAACAAGTCTCAAATTCCGCCCGCGAAATCGCCACCAAACTAGGCATATCCAAATTCGACTTATCTGGTTCCACCGTTGATGATACCAGCGTACAAGTAGACAAAGGCGAACAAAAACAAGTCAAAGCATCAAATCGATCGGGAATCACGATCCGCGTGTGGAATAATGACAATAAAGTCGGCATTACTAGCACCACTGATTTCGACGCAGTAGGATTGGAACTCGCCCTCAAAAGTGCGTATGAAGCTAGTGCCTTTGGCATCACAGAACACGCACCAGATTTTAGCCCCGAAGCCACCGCACCGATTGCTGAAATCAAAATAGAGCCGAGCGAACCTGCAACTGTACCGCAACTAATCGAGAGCCTAATCGCCGCCGAAAAAAAACTATTAGATATGCACGAAGCGATCGAAAGCGTACCCTATAATGGACTGTCGCAGCGATCGATGGAGAAATTCTACCTCAATAGTGCTGGTGCTCTCCGCAGCGATGCCAGATCTTACACCACCCTCTATCTCTACACCAAAACCGAGCAAGAAGGCAAAAAACCTCGCAGTGCGGGAGCCTTTGAAATCAGCCATAGCTTCGACAAATTAGACGTACAAAAATGTATCGACGAAGCCGCCGAGAAAACTATCTCCCACCTCGACTACCAAAAAGTAGCCAGTGGTAAATATACCATCGTCTTCTCCCCTGAAGCTTTCTTGAGTTTACTCGGTGCATTCTCCAATTTATTCAACGCTCAAAGTATCCTCGACAATCAGAGTTTATCCACCGTCGAATCCTTGGGTACCTCAATTGCCTCACCCCTATTATCAGTAGCAGATGATGCCCTCCACCCCAGCAATATCGGCGTAGAAACCTTCGACGGCGAAGGAACACCCACCCGTCGAACCAATCTAATCGACAAAGGTATTTTAGCCTCCTTCATCCATAGTTCTGGCACCGCCAAACGCATGGATGCACAACCAACGGGACATGCAAATATGGGATCGAAAATAACAGTTTCTCCCCATTTCTACCATGTATCCGGCGGCGAAAAAGTAGATCCCAAATACAATCTAGATACGGCAGAAAACGTTATCCTCATCGATGACCTCCAAGCCCTTCATGCTGGCGTACAATCCCTCCAAGGTTCCTTTTCCTTACCTTTTGATGGTTGGTTGATTAATAAGGGTGTCAAGACCAGTATCGAGTCAGCTACAGTTGCAGGTGATTTTCGGGAAGTATTAAATTCGATTATTTATGTCGAACCCAAAGAAGAATTAACTTCAAGCGGTGTCTCTCCGCGCATTTGGGTGTCCGAACTATCCGTAACTGGCGAGTAAATATCTAATCGATCGAATAGTCAAGATCCGGCGATCCTAAATGACAAGAACCGATCTTTATTCTCCGTCCTCTGCGGTTAAAAAATCAGGCAAATCATTTAGGATCGATCCGATCGCCAACGGTAGATCTTGGCAATCTCTGTTCCTGTCGGTTCACCAAATGTCTGATTCGATCGATCTCAAAAACATTTTCGGCAGAATTAATCGATCGGGGCATTCGCGTAAATGCCGTAAATCTAGGCGCGATTGTGACCCCATTTCATAGTAGAACAGGTCGATCGCCACTGAATGGTGGGCCATTGCCTACCATGTTTATTCTACGCTAAAAAGCGTTAATTATGTTCATGCAGATAGATCCCGTAGGGTGGGCAATGCCTAGCATGTTCATTCTAGCTATAAAGTATCCAACTTTATTCATGCAGATAGTTCGCTTACTTACAGTACGCTACGCGAACGCCAAGCATTAAAATATATGTGTTAAACGTTTTATTTTCAACAATACGATCGAAAAGTTAAAGACACAGAACCTGCATGAAGTATTTCTACGAGCTACTTCATACAGGTTCTATGTCCGCTTTACCTCCCGAATTCAAACTTTTTCGACGAGAGAGCATTGAAGACCCAAAAATAGATTTAGTCCAGGCGACCACATCGATAAACCTTGTAGATTCCATTGCTTCTTTGACTAAAGAGAGCGTAA
>JANOPX010000059.1:0-3579 GCA_031422115.1 Chamaesiphon sp. VAR_4_metabat_408
TAGTCGTACTAATCTACTATCGTCACTTTTAAATCCTTCCATTATCTTTACTCAGAACGGCTTTGATGGCTCTTCCTTTTTAGCACACTTTCCGCATGAACACAATCGGCTATCTTATAGCTAGAATGAACATGCTAGGCAATGCCCACCCTACTGGCTGGTTGCTTGATGTCTATCGATCGCAGCCAATAAATCCACGATGAAACATCCACACCAACAGCCAGCGTTAGAGCGGGAGTGCAGCGAAGTCCTGCAATCTAAATCTTTTGACTGAATCCCTTGCCACAAGGGTTGTAGAGGGCAAAAAGAATGTTTTAAATGTTTGACAGCTTACTGACTATGGCATTGCATTGTGGTGGACGGCAATGGTGATGACGACGATTGGATCTGACTACTTTCCCAAAACGGCAGAAGGGCGAATCCTCTGCTTTTTTCTAGCGTTGTATGCGGTGGTGGTATTTGGCTATTTGACGGCAACATTAGCCACATTTTTTATCGACAGACATGCCGAAAGTGATGATGCAGAACTAGCGAGTGCAAAATCGATTAAAGCATTGCAATCGGAAATCACTGGATTGCGAACTGATATTCAAGCATTAGTTAGACGCGATCTCGACTCCCGTGATAGGTAAAAAATCACTAGCTAAATGAAGCTGAACTCGATCGCTCATAAGCTTATATCGTTTGTCAAAAGAGATAGTTTATCAACAGAAAAAGTAAATATCAGCAAAGATACGGATATAAGCATTGTTAGCTTTATCAACAGCAACTACATCGAAAAGAAGAATTAAATAAATCTGCATCCACCACTTTAGCGACTTATTGTATTTCTTGGCTATGGTGTCTTTATGTCGATAGTCAAAGACACCAGCCGAGCTATCGCTTCAACTCCATGCTCAGAGTCCACTCTGACCGATCGATATCAAACGACGGTTCCCGCGCCTGTATGGAAATTTCTGGGCTTAGGCAAAAACGATAAAATCTGCTACGTTCTCCAGCCTGACGGGACAGTAGCTATTTCTCGTGTACCACAGACAGAAAGCGATCCAATTTTGAAACCATTTTTGAATTTGCTTGCCCAAGATATCGAAAATAATCCTCAGCGATTGCAACCAATTAGTTCTGATTTAATCGATCGAGTTCGATCGCTAGTTTCAGCAGTTGATTTCGATCTTAATGAATCGATCGATGAGGATGAATAGGTTTGTCACAATCAAAATCTGAAGATCGACTGATAGTAATTAACGGTTGGCGGATCTTTGCTCATCCGCTATTCCTCGACCAACTTGAAAATCTGTTAATTCAGGTCGAAACCCTGCGTCAGAAGCACCCTGAAAATTATCAAAAGAACAAAGCCACTAAGTGTCTAGCCGCAATTGCCAAGCTAGCATTCGATGTTATCCCTCAAGATCCAACCCGTAACGATTACCGCCAAGGCTCAACTCTCGGTGATGAATATAAACACTGGTTTCGAGCCAAGTTTTTCCAGCAATATCGATTATTTTTTCGATACCATCAAGAAAATAAAATTATTATCTTCGTTTGGGTGAATGATGAGAATTCAAAAAGAGCCTATGGCAGCAAAACTGATGCCTACTTAGTTTTTAAGAAAATGTTGGAAAGTGGTAATCCGCCAAATAGTTGGGATGCTTTACTGCAAAACGCAGCGGATGAAGGTCAAATCGACCGATTAGAGCAAGTAACAACAAAATATATTGATGAGAGCGACGAAAATTGTTAGCTTTTATTTTACCATATTTTAGGTTGTTTAGATATTTAGATCGATTGCAGTGAATATTTTGCGATCTGAGATCTAGCAAAATATTAAAAATAGTTTAAATATCTCTCAATAGGAATAGACAACACTGGGAAAATTCACCCTAAATCTACCTATAGATTGATTTATTTACTCAGTGTTTTTCAGTATAATTAAAGACTGCAACCCCTAGCCAAGCTGGGAAACGAGGAAATAATCGATGAGTACCAAAGTAGGACTATGGATCGACCATCGGAAAGCTATTGTGGTAGCTATGACCGCGCAAGGAGAAAAAATTGAGGAGATAGAATCGGGAGTAGAAAAACAGCTCCAACGTGGTGGAGACCGACCACTTGAGGGTAATTATGAAGCAGTTCAGGTACCTGCTGACGACCGCCGTCAACGAGATTTTACCAAACATCTGAATATTTACTATGGTGCGGTCATTACAGCTATTCGGGATGCTGAGTCTATTCTGATTTTTGGGCCAGGTGAAGCAAAGGGCGAACTAAAACAACAACTCGAGAAAAATCACCTCGGCGGACATATTGTCGATGTCGAAACAGTTGACAAAATGACGAATTCTCAAATTGCTGCTAAGGTTCGACAATATTTTGCCAAGGAATATTCGCCTACAAATTAGAGGATTATTGTGGTTTCTTTACATGAGTTAAGATTATGCCTGTTTTTCGATTTTCCTCACAACTTCCTCAACTTGTTTACTTACTGTGAAGGAGATGAGATTGTAAAGGAAGGCTCAAATGGATACACAGCAACTCAATACATATTTACACCTAATCGAAGCCCTGCTGGACTGTGGCAAAGGAGAAGAGTGGTTGCTACTTCAGCAGCATGAAGATCTGATCGATGCCGAACTCTTGACAGTAATGGCGCAAATTACCGACAGGCTTAATGCCGAAGGCAATGCCCCTGCTGCCAAATTTCTCCACTATTGGACAGTTCAACTTACTCATTTGCTGCAACAAAACACTAATGAAGACCCAGCCCAAAGCCGAGCTGACAGCTATCTAAAACTGATTCAAACCTTACTCGGCTGCTCGAAAGGGGATGAAGTAGCGATCTTGAACCAACATCCCGATCTGGTCGATGAAGGGCTAGTCTATACGATGAACCAGGTAGCCGCTCAATTAGCCGCCAAGGGCAGTCAAGATACCGCTATTTACCTCAAACATCTCGCCGCAGAGGTCAATCGGGTGGGGCAATCTAGTGCAGGGCGAACTCAAATATCGGCTCCACAACCCAACAGCCAGGATATCCCGCCCAGTATAAAAATAGCGACAGCAAACAATCTGCATCCTAATGGAGATCGACAATTAGTAACAGCAAATTCGACCCCAAAATCGTCGTCGCCACCCAACAGCCAGGGCGATGGAGTAGCAACAGCAACCAAGCTGCATCCTGATGAAGGGCGATTCTTTTTCACAGAGGCGATGCCAACTGCAACCGCTGCCCCAACCACATCGTCACCACTACCCAGCCAGATCGAGCAACTGCTCACAAATATCTCTAGTCGGTTGGAGCGGATGGAGGCATCGCTTGGCAAGCATTCACCGCCATCTAATCCGCTGTGGTATATGCCGATTTTGGCAGAGGTTGAGGCTCAGGGATGGATTATTTCTAGTGAGGAAGTCGAACAACTCATTGGCGTGAAACCACATTGCGCTCCAGGCGATAATTCCTTTGTGCGGGGATGTTGGAAATTTGTCAAAGCTGGCAAGGTGGGCACGCATTTTTCCTGGCGAGTCATCAAAGAGATTGCCACTGTGCCCAGCGAGCTACTAACTTCAGAGCCAGAGGGGAAA
>JANOPX010000060.1:0-25764 GCA_031422115.1 Chamaesiphon sp. VAR_4_metabat_408
GGCTTTGCTCCCTCCCCTTGGCAAGGGGAGGGCTGGGGAGGGGTAAACAACCTACGCAGCAATTCAAATAACTTGTCGTCTAAGGGGGGTTAAGGGGGCATATTTAGTGTCGCTTTATACTTTTCAAACACCCTCTAATGCCTGTTCTCGCCAAGGAAAACCACATGGATACTTTCAATGGTGAATAAATAATACCCCTAATAATATGAATAAATTCTGTGAGGACGATCCTCATCTGCTAAATAATTAGGTAGCGATCGATCGCCCTCAGAGGTTTTTAAATACGATCGCTTTGACACCTTTTTACCATCGACAAAATACGCGGGAAACCCTCTACACAATTTTCCCTCTCGATTCCACACGCGAAAGATACCATGTTCCAAACCGCCCCGAAAGTGGCTCTCTCGATAGATAGATTGGTTGTCGGTATTCCACCATCGCTCATAGCCATCTCTATTGCTATCTTTATAATGACGCTCTTCAGCAATTATTCCCGGTGCATAATACCAAAGATCGACACCAGTACCAAAATTCATCTCATAGGTACCGATCGATCTACCACCAGGATCGTATTGCGTACTAATCCCATGCTCCTTACCCTCAAAGTAAGTAGTCTCATGTTCAATCGTACCATTATCGTGCCACGTCCTAAATAAACCGTGCATCTTGTCATGCTCGATGCAGTATTCGATCGATAGATGCCCATCTTCATCCCACCACCGATAACCCACCTTTTGCCCATCATGGTAGTAGTAGGCACTCTTTTTCGCACCGCTAGCCCAACTCATCAAAATCTCTTCAATGGCATTCTCTGGCATCATGATACTTGGGAATGAAGATTAAATAATATACATATCTTGCAACAGGTATTAGAATTACTAGTTCTTGAACCCTTGGGTACCCACAAGGGGCACCCCTACAGGTTAACGCCCAGTCACCCAGTCACATATCTACAATAAAAAACTATAACGACTCAGCAAAACCCCGCCGATCGGTGTCAAAATAGTCCAGAGAAAGATATACAAGTCCCTTCGCCAAGTAACGAACATGTTGAATAGCCTGCAAACAGCCTTTGCTAACAAACAAGTCCTCAAAGTCATCAGTGGCTTGAATAATTTCGATTTCGATCGAGTAGCGATGGTAGTCAAGGCTGCCGATCGTGGTGGTGCCACACTGCTCGATATTGCAGCCGATCCTAACCTAGTGCGGATGGCGCGTCAACTCACCAATTTACCAATTTGTGTTTCCGCCGTCGAACCCCAATTATTCGTCACTGCGGTAGAAGCAGGTGCAGATCTCATCGAAATCGGTAACTTTGATAGTTTTTACGCTCAGGGCATCCGATTTGAAGCTGACGAGGTTCTGGCTCTGACTCGTGCTACCCGTGCCTTACTACCCCAAATTACCCTATCTGTGACCGTTCCGCACATCCTCACCCTCGACAAACAAGTCGAGCTAGCTCAAGCTCTAGTCGCTGCGGGTGTGGATATCATCCAAACTGAAGGCGGTACCAGCAGTACACCTACCCACCCAGGTACCCTCGGTTTAATCGAGAAAGCAGCACCTACTCTAGCGGCTGCTTATGAGATCTCCCGCGCCGTAACTGTCCCTGTACTCTGTGCATCTGGTATATCCAGCGTCACTGCACCTCTGGCTATTTCTGCTGGTGCTGCGGGTATCGGCGTAGGTTCGGCGATTAATCAGCTCAATGATGAGATTGCCATGATAGCCACCGTACGCAGTCTAGTCGAAGCTCTCGCAGCTAGCCGCACTCAAATCAGAGTCTAAATTGGGCGTTGCTGGATCTATGTATGATTCACCAAATACGATCTCGCTGAAACCCTCGGTAGGGGCAATTCATGAATTGCCCCTACCGAGGGTTTCATACATCAACGTGACAGGAATTACTGTTTGGCTTTGTTGCTGTGCAAATAGTGTGTTTTCAATGTTCGACAGCTTAATCGCTCGATTGTTATGGTTGCCCGTAATCTGGGAATACTTGATGTAGGGTCAAAGCATTCGTTTGTGATGACCGTCTCATTAATTCAAGAGTACCCATAGCAAAAAAGGACTATTTTAGGATGGCAGTATCATTAGCAAAAGGGCAGCGGGTATCTTTAGAAAAGATCGCTCCAGGATTGACAGAAATCTTTGTTGGGTTGGGTTGGGATGTCAAAGCGGTGGATACAGGCGTTGATTTCGATCTTGATGCCTCTGTGTTTTTACTAGGTAGTAACGAGCGATTAATTTCTGACAAACATTTTATTTTTTACAATAATCTGACTAGTCCAGATCCAACTAAAGCGATCGAACATACAGGAGATAATCTCACTGGTGCGGGTGATGGAGACGATGAGATCGTTAAGGTTAACTTCAAACAAGTTCCTGCTGACATTGAGAAAATTGTTGTTGCTGTTACGATTCATGATGCTCAAGAACGGAAGCAAAATTTTGGACAAGTTCAGAATGCTTTTGTACGGATTGTTAATCTCCAAAATGAGCAAGAAGTCGTGCGTTATGACTTAGTAGAAGACTATTCGACTGAAACAGCATTAATCATGGCAGAACTCTACCGCAAAGATGGTGAATGGCGATTGAATGCTGTCGGTGCTGGTTATCAGGGTGGTTTGCAAGCATTACTCGATCGCTATCAACCTGCATAATAACTACTCATCAAATAGGAAGTGTCAACTATGGCAATAAGTCTTCAAAAAGGACAGCGAATTTCCCTATCGAAGGAAGCTCCAGGATTAACCAAAATTATCTGCGGATTAGGTTGGGATGTCATCAAACGTGCTGGTGGTGGATTTTTTAGTAACTTTGGGAACAATGCAGGCGAAGAGTACGATCTAGATGCTTCAGTAGTTTGTCTCGATAGTGCTGGTAAACTAATCGACAATCAAAATATTATTTACTTTGGTAATCTCCAACATCCATCTGGTGCAATTATCCATCAGGGTGATAATCTCACAGGTGCAGGTGACGGTGATGATGAAGTAATTATTATCGATTTATCACGTATTCCTACTAATATTAATAAACTAGTATTTGTAGTGAATATATATGACTGTAAAACACGAAATCAAGATTTTAGTCAAATTGAGAATGCTTTTGTGCGGCTAGTTAATATTGCGAATAATCAAGAATTGGCAAGATTTAATCTATCTGGCAAAGATTATCAAGGTATGACTGGTATGATTTTAGCTGAAGTATATCGCCATAATGAAGAGTGGAAAATGGCCGCAATTGGCAATGGTGTCAGTGTTAATGGCTTGAGTGAATTAGTGCATTCTTACAATTAGTTATTTTTAGTTATAAGTGACTCAACATCTTAAAACTGTTGAGCCACTTTTTATTATACTTTAATATTTTCAAAATTAATAGTTAATTGAGTTGAGAGGTTAATTAGAATGTATCATCGATTGAATCTCAAGAAGAATACTAATCAAAAACAGTCATCAATGTGGGAAAGACTCGATCTTACTCGTCCATCTAAACTAAGATGTCTGAGTTGTCGCCTACTGATTCAATCTAGTTGGCGAATTTGCCCACAATGCGGGGCAGTTTTGGCTAATAGCCCAACTAAATATCTTTATTGCATTTGGGTAAATGCTTGCTGGTCGGATCTTGACTTACAGATTCGATCGATATCGATGGAAATCATCGAAGATGCCTTTGCTAAAGTTTTTAGTGCATTTAGAAGTATTAATGTGTTTTTGACTTCAGAACCACCAGATCCGCAGAAATGGGGCAAAGAATTTACCCATATTGCCTTAATCATCGATCGAGAACCTGTCGATTATCTAGGAGTTGCTAGCTTCTGTAAAGGAAAAGTAACAGATAGAGCGATCGTGCGCTTAGACAAAATTTTTAATATATCTGAACAAGCTCATTTATCATTCAGTCAATTATCAAATTTGATTGCGAATACGATCGCTCATGAAGTCGCCCATACATTAGGACTAGATCATTCTACATTATCAACAGATGTAATGAATGATGGACTAGATCATCGGATTCATAGTTTGATGCCGCCATCCTTTCATGCGGAGCAAATTACTCAGATGAATTATGCTATTTACCAGCATCAGGCAACTCTACTATAGAATCTTTTCGCTGTGAAAATCCCCAAGCAAAAATCAGTCCAATGACTGTGACTGTTAATATTTCGGGAATCTCTAGATCGGGAAATGCTGCTCTGACTAAAAGCTTGAGTCCAACCAAACCAACTGTAATATAACCAGCATCTTCGAGCTGTGTATACTCATCCAACCAGCGAATAAATAATCCTGCCATAAATCGAAGGATAATAATCCCAATCGTGGCACCACTAATCACCAACCAAGTATCAGTTGATACAGCAATTGCTGTCGCAACACTATCTAATGAAAAAGCTAAATCAGTAATGGCGATCGTTGGAATTGCTTGCCAAACACTAGTAAATTTTGGCCCATGATGTTCGCCATCCTCGTTCGTCTTAGAACTAAAATATTGAAATACCAGCCAGAGTAGATAAGCAGCACCTAACACCTGAAATTGCCAATAACGGGCTACCCAGGTAGCCGCGAGGATCAATGTCATCCGCAAAATATAAGCCAGGATCAAGCCGATATTTAGTGCCTGACGACGTGATTTGTCATCGGCTAACCCCTGGGAGATAGAAGCTAGAGCAACGGCATTATCAGCCGATAAGACTGCTTCTAAGGCAACCAATACTAATAGTAGCATTGGGGTTGAGGTGCTAACAGCTAATGGAGCATCAAGTATTTTATCAATCATCAGATCGTTAATTGTACTATTGAGATAACTATGTATTTATAATACCCATTTATAAGCAGAAATTTACCAATAAATTATCTAAACACAATTGCTCAACAATCATCGATCGCGTCGATAGAAGATACTTGCACTAGGCATCTGCTTGAGTTTTTTGATAACTCCAGCTTTGTTGCCATAGTTCCCTCGTGCGAATATCATTAGTGTGTGATTGACAGATAATTCTACCGCGTTGAAAATATTTCGATATAGGATCGGTGCCGCTGATTCAGCATCGACGAATTTGTACCAGGGATAATGGTAAATTACTATTAGAAAATAGTGAGGTTTGTGGTCGAAATTTTTGACATCTTTGCGGACGAGATAGGCATTTTTTACTTCTGGAAAGCCATTGATGAGAGCGCAAAGTCGATCGATCTCATCTATTGATAAATTATGGGGTTCGAGCCGATCGTTTTTATCGATATTAATTCTTTCTTGTCTGGCTGCTGATAGGGATTCAACATTGCGATCGATAATCGTCTGACAGCGATCGGCAATTTCTCGATCTTTTGCTCCATAAGATATTATCGATAGTCGCTCACAAATAGATGGAATATATTCTGGTTCTAATTGCATCGCTCGTTCAAATCTAGTAATGGCTGATGCCATGTCTGATTCTAGCAACATCAGAGCTAAATTATAATTGAAATCTCCACGATCGGGATATTGTTCTAACCCATCTTCGAGCATTTCAATTGCATCCTTAGCCTCCTCAAATTCTCCAATCCAACAAGCTAATTGCAACAACTCATCCGCCGTCAGTCCATCATTTTGAGCTTTCTGCTGTAGTTGCAGCATTGCTGATTTGGATGTTTGAATATATTGATAACGTTCTTGCCAAGAGGGTAAAACTGACTGATGCCATACATGATTGAGTCTTTTGGTGACAGAATCTAGGGATTTACCTAAATATTTTTCCGCAGCAGTTAGATCCGTCAGTGATGGTAAATTAATCTTATTTGTATAACCGATCGCTTGCAACCTGTCGAGCAAGCATGGGTGAGTATCGGCATAGTTAGTTTTCTCTGACAAGCATCGCTCTAATAGCTCCTGAGCCTTATTTATTTCGATATCTTCCTTGACAAAACTACCCAACTTTGAAAAAACATCAGGAGGTGGTTCTGATTCTTCATGAACGCTTTTATAAACCATCGACCAAAATTGCTCGTGGAGATTTAGTCCGTACACATCGATTAAAATCAGTGCATCGGCGGTATTGCTCGTTCCGGCGATCTTGACAGCAACATTATCCGCCATATATTCATTCCGGCGACGCAGCACAAAAGAGTAGGCATTGAGAACAGGGACATACCAATTCAAGAATACTTTGAAGATTGCTCCGCTAGAGTCTTGAGAGTTAGTATTGGCTAAAAGTTGGGAGTAGGCGATCGAAACTCCATAGATCCAAGACTGAAATTTTGAATGATTTGATGATAGATGTCCAAATTCGTGGGATAAGATCGCCGTCAATTGTTTGGGGTTAATACTTTGAAGTAATGGTAAGCCGATCGTCAAATAGTTGTCAGCAAAACCAAAAGCTCCATATTTGGGAATCTGTACCACGCTAGCGTTGAATTCAGGCACGAGCACGATTCGTTTGAGATTTTCAACCCCGATTTCGCGAGCGAGCTTATCTACTAATTGAGCTAGTTCTGGAAATTCCTTGCGATTGAGTGGTAAACCCACTGGAGGGGGAACTTTAATTGTCAATGCAGTCCAAATTGCTTGAAAAATAGTGACAATCGGTACTATCAAAATAGCAACTATAATAATGAAGAATTTGATAGCAGTACCAATGTTGCTGCTGTTACGGGTAGATTGGATAATTGCCAGGAAGCCAGCAATAGTACCCATCAGTAGCGCGATTGCTACTGCCACGATCGCCACCATGTAAGCATAGCCCAAAAGGGCGATCGCTCCCACCAAGAATTGATAACCCTTGGGATGTTTACGGGCAAATACTTCTAGGCGTTTGACTAGAGCTTCAAATTTGGCATTAGTCACATTTTTTTCTCACTACAATAAGACCCCTTAAATTAAGTTACCCAGTCAGTGAGATCGAGTTGCTAAAAAATTTGAGGATATTAATGTAATGGATAAAATCCGTAGCGGGGACTGGATTACATCACGTTATTTCTTGTTTCTGAAGAGGAGATACTCCAAATCTAGAAATTACAGTGTAGATAGACGTGACAAATCGACGACGAATTCACCCGATCGGGCTAAATACAATTACTTTATTGTCTCTTTAAGTTGGCGGCAAGGGGTCGCTCGAACGATCGCGCCTGCGATTTTGCAGGTAAAATTGAACTACCAAAACTTCAGATTGGGAGCCAAATATCCATGCCTGATATCGAATTGAGAGATTTGAACCGATCGATCGGTACCGAACTATTTAGCGATACCGAGAGCTTCCTAGAGGACTTGACTGATGATGCAAATATCTTTGGTGGATCCGTATTGAAGAATGATGCAACGATTATAGTGGCACAAACTACCTCCGAGGGAACTACCATCCACGATCGAACGACTACTGGCTACATGACTAGCCACTATCGTCCGTATCCCGGTCAGCACGAGCGAATCAATTATACTGCCGTTATTACAACAACAGTATACAAACCCCACCGTCCCCCTCATCCTCGCCCAATTCACCCTACTTTTGTGACAGGTGATATCTAGTCGCATTTATAAGGTCGGAGACAACGATCGATTCGCCAAAGGCGACGCTACGCGAACGAGAGCTAACATTAAACTATAAAAAATTCAAATTAGGAGACATAGATCGATGCCTAACATCGAATTTAAAGATTTGAACCAATCTATTGGTACCGAACTATTTATCGATACTGAGAGCTTCTTAGAGGACTTGAGTGATGATGCGGCAAATATTGCTGGTGGCTTCAGTACGGGTGTTGCGACGATTGCGCTGCCACAAACTACCGTAGCAACTACCGTCATTCGTCCCGACGACCATCCCCTGATGACGACTACCCTCTACCGTCCGCATCCCGGTGGTAATTCTGGCATCAATTGTGGTGGTTTATACACAACAATAACCGCACACAACCCCATCCCTCCCCGTCATCGTCGCCCAATTCACCCTAAGTTTACGACAAATGATATCTAGTCGGAGACAATGGCCGTTAATATTAAAGTACAACAAATTTAGATTGGGAGACGCTTAATCCATGCCTCAGATCGAATTCAAAGATTTAAACTGCTCGCTCAATGCGGAAAGCTTTTTAGAAGATTTGACTGATGAAGCAGTTCATATCGTTGGTGGCACAATTGGAGATAGCATCGATCTAGCTTCAACTGGTCTCAAAACACGTTTCGCTCGTGCCGAAGAGTTTATTAGCTCGATTGAGACTACTTTACGCAATCTACCTCCTGATGAAAATTATGGTAGCAACTATGCTTTTTTCTACACAACAAACTCATCTCATGCCCCTGGCTGTGGAGTATTCAAAATATTTTCGACGGGTGATGTCTAATCGTACCGATCGATCCACTTTAGCAGCTATGGATTATTAATAGTTGGCGATTGGAAATTGTGTTTCGTTGGCGTTGGCACGAGCCTCTGCCTTATCATAAGCCTCTCCGCGCGAGAGGATCGAATTCTCCATTTCCGATCGCCAATTACTTCTTCAATAAAGACTCATCTATGTCTCTGTCATTAAGCTCTGATAATATTTTTGCCTACCTCGCCGAGCGGAAGATCGTACCATTAGCATCAGCTCAAGATTGGAAAATCGATCGCAGTGGTGGTAAAAATTTTAACCTAATCGTGCGTAATTCTCTAGGGGAAGGGATATTTCTCAAACAAGAGCGGTTCAATCGTCATGGTGATACTTTAGGTGAGTTGTTAAATGAGTCGGCTATTTGTCAGCTCCTGGAAAAAATAGCAGCATCAGAGGGGATAAATAATTATTTTTGTCCGAAGATCGTCGATCGAGATCCCGAACGTTCGGTAATTATTTCCCAATTTTTAAAAGACCATCAAAATCTCGAATTTCTCTATGCGGGAGATCGCGATCGATGGTCGTTGGCAATTCCTACGGCAATTGGTAAAGTTATTGCAACTATCCATCAATTGACTTGGGAGAGAGTGGATTATCGAGACTTCCTGATTCAGGAACTTGGCGGCGAATTGCTGACTAGTTTTATTAAGATCGATCGATTGACTCCAGAGATTTTTGCCCATACGCCTACTGATGGCATCAAGTTTTATACGATGTATCAGCGGTATGAAAGCTTGGAAAAAGCGATCGACAATCTGCTATCGCGTACCAGATCTAGCTGTCTGATTCATGGAGATTTGAAGCTTAATAATATTCTACTCGATCCAGCGACTTCGAGTGTTAGACCGATCGATTGGGAGCGCGGAACTTGGGGAGATCCGGCTCTGGATTTGGGTAGTACGATCGCTAGTTACTTATTACTATGGTTAAATAGTTTGGTGGTACAACGGACGATGAAGATTGAAGAAACTCTCCAATTAGCCGTAATTCCCCTCGCTGCCATTCGTCCTTCTATATCTGCTTTGATTAGTGGATATATCCAACAATTTCCAGAGATTATCGAGTTGGATCTAGATTTTGCGACTAAGACTATTCAGTTTGTTGGTGTGAGTCTAATTATTCAAGTCTTAGCTAATATTCAGCATCAAAAAGTTTTTAGTAATAGTGGTATTGCTACACTTCAGGTTGCCAAAAGTCTGCTGTGTCGCCCGCACGAGTCTATGTCGGTTGTCTGCGATCGATCGGCATTCGATCGATCTACCGCGTATACACAACTTTGAGTTGATGCGTAGTCCTTTGACCCCACCCCAGCCCTCCCCTTGCCAAGGGGAGGGAGCAAGAGCTACCCCAATAATATTAAAGTAAAGATAATCTAAATATGCAGGACTTACTTAGAGCACAACTTGAGGATATTGCAACTAATTTAGAAATTAAAGATGGACTTACCATCGCTCATCCTCAGTATCGATCGTTAGAATTTCCACCCGAACTCAAAGCGCAAATTCAGACATTATCACCCGATTTACAAACAAAATATCTAGCTTGGCAGTTGCGAAGTTTTTTGTATGGGGTTTATTATAATGGTGCTTGGCGATCGGAGCTAGAGTCGAGCGATACTGTAGATAGCTTGAATATCGTCAAAGCCGACTGGGAAAATAATACTTTCCTAGGGATGGATGCCCAATTTTACGATCGACTCAATACAGCCAATCATGGCGTTGGATTTTACGATCCAGATTGGCAAATTGTGAGTGAAGAAGATGATGGCACCCTCAAGATAAATAAGCATGAATTGAGCTTGTATATCGATCGAAAGTCCTATCTACAACCGACAGAAATCGATGCTCCAGTTGGCTCCAGTATATCAGTGAAGATGCCGCACAACCTGATTCAGAATGGGTTTTATATTGCAGTCAGCAATCGAGGCAGTTTCAATCTATCTTTATCTCTAGCAGATAGTCAGATCGTTAGATTCTATTTTAATATTACCGTAGATGGAGCGATCGCCCTCATGGAAACTCTGACAGTAGAATTAAATCAAGCTAACG
Organism: Chamaesiphon sp. VAR_4_metabat_408; assembly: GCA_031422115.1. GTDB lineage: Bacteria > Cyanobacteriota > Cyanobacteriia > Cyanobacteriales > Chamaesiphonaceae > Chamaesiphon. The sequence continues at coordinate 10,391 of JANOPX010000060.1, forward strand.
TACCATTCAATTTCAAAGTTCTCTACAATCCCACTGATTATAATCGCTACGATCCTGGAGTATTGTATATTCAGCGCAGTTATTACAGGATAGTCCATCTCATCCTGGAAAAAATCTACCCACAACATCAAGCATATTTCAGATCGGCGATTCCTTTATTTACCAAACAAATTGCCCCAGGATTGGCTATTGCCGAAGAGCCAGATCGAAAGTTTGGGGAAGCTGAAAGTTTTGGATTGAATCGCTGTCAAATTGTCGCTAATGCCTTAATTGAAGCGAATAATGGAGGCGATCCTACTCCCGAAACCAAATTAGCGGCGATCGTCCAAAATTTTAGTAAAATGGGAATTAGTTTGGAATATCCCTTTCTCAATGCTGATGCTGTAGATATTTATTCAGTATTATAGCAACCGCCACACTTGTTAGGACATACCCAAAGGCTTCTCCAAGAAGCCTTTGGGTATCGCAGTAATGGTAGAGATGTCCCAATACGGTTCGGTTAAGTAAATATTTTTCTGATATTAGTCCGCGTAGGCGGACTTTGCATCACTAGCCGCGCCTACCCTACGGGAACGCTACGCGAACAGTCGCTGGCTAACCGAACCGTATTGAGAGATGTCCTAATCGCCCTAGCGACTGTTATAAATTTGAGTTGAATAGTGACGATCTATTCAACTCAAACCGACTTTGAAAATACTTAATAAGTCATAAAAAGTGGTGGATGTTTGGCAATAAGAATTTGCAATCGCTAGCAAATATATTGGGGCTTGAATCTCATTTAGCCGATCTGAATTTGTGCTAATGTTTCGAGCAGATCTGCGGTACTAAAGGGCTTGTTTAGAACTGCACAGATCTTCTGTCCATCCATGACTGATTCTAAGTTGAGGTAAGAACCACTCATCACTACAATTTTAACTTTGGGGTCGATTTGTTTCAGCGCGAGGACGATCGAGGGAGCGTCTAAATGTGGCATCATCATATCGACTAAAACGATCGCAATACTATGATAGTTTTGGGCATAAATATCGATCGCTTCAATCCCGTCGCTAGCTAGCATGACGCGGTAATTATAAGTCTCTAATGATTCTTTGATAATTTCGCGAATTGCCCTCTCATCATCGACAACTAATACTAATTGCCCCTTACCATCATGTAAATTCTCGGTTGTGGCTGGGGATTCGGGTTCGCGACGATCGATTGCAGGTAGATAGATTTTGAAGCAGGTGCTTTGCCCGACGGTACTTTCAACCTCGATCGATCCACCATGTGCTTTAATGATGCCCTGTACAGTTGATAGCCCCAAGCCTGTGCCTGTCTCTTTGGTAGTGAAGAATGGCTCGAAAATGCGATCGAGCATTTCACTCGTCATCCCAATCCCCGTATCTGTCACTGTAATCAGAATATAAGATCCCGCTGGTAATTGGAGCGACAGCCCCAAATCGACATCGATGGCGATATTTTCGGCACTAGCCATCAGATTCCCCCCATGGGGCATCGCATCGCGGGCATTTACAAATAAATTCATCAGCACTTGATGAATCTGGGTGGCATCAACATTCACTAGCCACAGATCTTCGCTGTCGAGATTTAGGTTAATCTCGATCGATTTGGGAAAGGTTTGTCGCGCCACGCTAATAATTTCGGCGAGGATATGCCGCAATTGAATCGTTGTGCGTTCGCCATCCGTCCCCCGCGCAAAGGTGAGAATTTGCTTCACCAAACCACTGCCGCGCTTGGAGCTTTCCACTAGCATATTCAATAATCTCTGACTGCGTGCGTCCAAATTGGGCAATGTCAGGGGCAAAAGCTGGGCAGCACCAACAATCGGTGTGAGGATATTATTCAGATCGTGAGCGATGCCGCTGGCGAGACTGCCCAAACTTTCCAACCGTTGAGCGCGGAGAAACTGCTGCTCTAGGGATTTCTTCTCCGTAATATCAGTATCGACACTGAGAATCGAAGTCGGATTGCCTGCCTCATCCCGTACCAATGTCCACCGACTTTCGACGATTACCGCTCCACCAGTTTTCGTTAACTTATGTAGTTCGCCTTGCCATGCGTTCTGCTCCCGCACCATCCGAGCGGCGATGGTGGTTTCGAGGGGCATATCTGCATACAACAGTTCCGTAACTTTTCGCCCTACGGCTTCTACGGCTGACCACCCATAAACCGACTCCGCACTTTTGTTCCAGAATTGAATTTGATTGTCCAAATCGCGCACGACGATCGCATCTGTGGCGATATCTAGTAAGGCGGCTTGCTCCTGGATTTTTTGGGCTGTGGCTTTGCGCTCGGTGATATCCATCATCGTACCGATATAGCCAGTCACGGTGCCCGACTCATCATAGATGCCGATTGCTTTGACAAAAACCCAGTTTATACGTCCCTGGGGAGTCAGAAACCGATGCTCTGAGGTGAATTCCTGCTGGGCTTGGACGGTAGTATGCCACTGGTGATAGACCGATGCTCGATCTTCAGGATGCAGCGTGTTTGCCCAACCTTCCCCTAGAGCTTCAGCTCGGGTTACGCCGATTAGTTCTAGACATGGCTGATTGATAAATAGACACTTGCCCCCAGCATCGGCTTGAAAGATGCCTACAGGAGCCGATGTTACGAGTGCGCGATAGCGGGATCTACTCTCTTGAAGTGCTGTCTCAACCTGTTTGCGATCGGTAATATCTCGCCCTTCTGGAATCAACATCACGACTTTGCCCGTGGCATCAAAGATCGGACTGAGGGAAAAATCGACAACTACGAAAGAGCCATCAACCAGGAAATGTTTGGCTTCAAATCTGACTAATTCACCTGTCGCCGCTCGTTCGATACCTTGCTGCAATTGGATCTGTAAATCGGGCGAATGAGTCCACCAGGGAGTTTCCCAAAATGGTTGCCCGACGACCTCATTTGGAGTTGCCGCGATCGCATTTAAGGCTGTGCGATTAGCTTCAAGCAAAATACCTTGAGTATCGAGCAAGCCAATAAACTGAAACGTGCCATCAAAAATCGCTCTGAATTTTAGTTCGCTCTGCCGCACAGATTCTTCGGCTTGCTTGCGACTGGTAATATCAAACCGAATTGATAGATATTGAAATGGCTGACCACTTTCATCTAAACAGGGGACGATCGTCGTCGCTACCCAATAATAACTCCCATCTTTAGCGCGGTTTTTGATTTCGCCACTCCAGACTCGACCACTGGTAATTACTGCCCACAAATCTCGAAAAAATTCGCGCGGATGGTAGCCAGAGTTAATCACTCGATGAGTTTTACCAATTAGCTCTGCGGCGGCATATTGAGAAATTTCACAGAATTTTTCATTAACAGAAATAATTATGCCATCCCGATCGGTCGCGGCGACAATTGCCGATCGATCTAGAGCATATTCCTGAAATTGGAGCGAGCCTAACCTCTCTCCCGCAATAGCTTCAGCATTTTTTTGGTCGCTAATATCTCTAGTAAAAAAACGGGAATGGATAAATTTATCATCCTTGAAAAAGGCATGAGCATCGATCGATATATCACAGATCGAGCCATCCTTGCGATAGACTTGAGCCTCACAATTTTTCATCGACTCATTGTGCGATACCCGCCGCAAAAGATCGGCAATTTTCGATCGATCGACATGAAAATTTACCAATGGTTGACCGAGATATTCAGATCGATCGTAGCCAAACATGTTGAGTTCAGCCTGATTTACCCACACAATGCTGCCATGAATATCTACCCAGTGCATCCCAATTAGGGCATTTTCAATAAAGTCGGAAATTCCCTGCTGGCTGGCTTCTAGTGAGACATTGCACGATTGTTGCTCGGCAACTTGGACGTTAAGTTCTTCCGTTAGCCGTGCTAATTCAGCCGTTCGATTTACCACTCGCTCTTCCAATGTTTGAGCGGCTCGGTGTAACTGAGCTTCTACCTGTTCTCTTCTAGTTACTTCTGCTTGTAATTCCCGATTAATCCGTTCTAATTCTGTGGCTCGATCGATCGCTTGTGATTGCAAACTTTCGACCATCGACAGCATTTCTAATGGATTGAGTAATTGCAATAAATTTGATTGGGTAAGAATGCCTGCTAATTCACCCCGCTCGTTCGTAATTACCAATCGGCGAATATTTTTGGCTTGCATGATTTGTTGTGCCGCCCACAGCGAATCTGTTGGTTGCAAACAAAACAACGGACTACTCATTACCGCTTCAGCTAATAATTGGTCTAGATCGAGTTCAAACGCTCGAAACTGAATGATATCGCGTTCGGTAATAATTCCGACTGGTTTGGGCTGTTCCTGCCCATCTACGATGACGATCGAGCCGATATTTCGATCGCTCATCATCCGCGCAATCTCCAAAACTGTCGCAGTTTGCGGAGCATAAATTACAGCCCTCGTCATGCTCTCAGACACGGATCTAAACTTCAACAGATTGACTGGCTGTAAAACTTGACGAATGTGCTCTGGAGTGACGATACCGATGAGCTGCTGGCGATCGTCAAGAATCGGTAAATGCCGGATTTGATGCTGCTGAAACATGCCCAAAGCCGTCATCACAGTATGATTTTCTGACAGCTCCAAGGTAATTGGATTTGCGCTCGTTACCTCCCCAACCGTCATACTTTGGAGATCGATTTGACTAGCGGTAAGTTTGACGAGATCGCGTTCGGTAAAGATACCAACCAATCGACTATCTGCAACAACTAATACCGAGCTATGACGTGCAGAGGCCGATATTTCTAAGTCATTATTACTGGGGGTTGAGTTTGAATTGGACAATAGACACGTCTGTCCTTTTGCCTGACTCATCATGGAAATTACTTCAACTAGTGGCAATTCTGGATCGACGATTAATGGTTGTCGATCGATGATTCTCCACAGGAGAGGCACAGCCAACGATCCCAAGCTTGGTAATTTCTGACTCAGATTGGCGATCGACATAATTTGCTAATAAATGAAACGATCTTGCATCTACCTTACACTTATATAAAGTCCTATGCAAGGTATAGGGGTAATGGTTCTTCATGACATAGGCTGCCGATCTGATGCTCGAATCTTTTCCCTAACTATGTTTGAGCAGATCGCTACCGTCCAAACCGACACGCTCAATCGATTAAGATCGATAATCCATGCTTATCGATCTTAATTGATTACTTAATGAATTTGTACCGATCGTGTTGGCGATCGGCTGAGTATGTTAAGTATCTTTATCCAATTTCAAGACAGCCATAAATGCTTCTTGGGGGACATCTACGGTACCCACAGATTTCATCCGTTTTTTACCTTTGGCTTGCTTTTTGAGGAGTTTCTTTTTCCGAGAGATATCACCACCATAACATTTGGCGAGGACATCTTTGCGGAGTGCGGGGATGTTTTCACTAGCAATTACTTTATTGCCGATCGCCGCTTGAATCGGTACTTTAAACTGGTGACGGGGAATTAATTCTTTGAGTTTCTCCGCCATCGCTCGACCGATATTATACGCCTTATCGCGGTGAACGATCATGGCTAGAGCATCCACAGGTTCGCCATTGATCATCAAGTCCATTTTGACGAGGTGATTTTCCCGATAACCGATCGGTTGATACTCCATACTCGCATATCCTCGCGTACTGGATTTCATCCGATCGAAGAAATCTGTCACCACTTCCGCCAAAGGTACCTCATATATTACCGTGGTACGTCCTTTGGTGAGATATTTCATATCCTTGAATTCACCCCGCCGATTTTGGCAGAGTTCCATTAATGTACCCACATATTCTTCGGGGGTAATCATCTCCAATTTGACGTAGGGTTCCTCGATCTTTTGCCGATGATTGGGATCTGGAAGGGTACTAGGATTGTCGATATAGATTAGCTCGCCTTGATTATTCGTCACGCGATAAACCACCGAAGGCGCGGTAGTAATCAAGTCGAGATCGTATTCTCGCTCTAGTCGCTCTTGCACGATTTCCATGTGCAGTAAACCGAGGAATCCACAGCGGAACCCAAACCCCATCGCGCTAGAAGTTTCTGGCTCATATTTCAAAGCCGCATCATTTAGCCGCAATTTATCTAGTGCTTCGCGCAACTCTGGATACTGATCTGCATCCGTCGGAAATAAACCACAAAATACCATCGGTTTGGCTTCTGCATAACCTGCCAGAGCTTCGGCGGCGGGATTATTCACGAGGGTAATCGTATCACCTACCCGCGCATCCCCAACTGCTTTGATCGATGCGGCAAAATAACCTACTTCCCCCGCATGAAGCTCATCTACCTGCACTTGGGTAGGTGAAAGTACGCCGAGTTCGTCGATTTGATATTCCTTCCCACTCGCCATCAACCGAATGGTATCTCCCTTACTGACGCTTCCATCCATAACGCGGAAGTAGACAATTACACCTCGATAACTGTCGTAATAACTATCGAAAATCAGTGCCCGTAAAGGTTCGTGAATTGTATCTCGCGGTGGTGGAACCAACAGCACCACAGATTCCAAAATCTCCTGAATCCCAATCCCCTGTTTCGCTGAAGTTAAAATCGCCCCACTACAATCCAAGCCGATAATTTCTTCAATTTCCCCGCGTACCCGCTCCGGTTCCGCACCTGGTAAATCGATCTTATTGAGCACGGGAATAATCTCTAAATTCGATTCCATCGCTAAATAGACATTCGCCAAAGTCTGCGCCTCTACCCCCTGGGAAGCATCGACGACTAATAATGCCCCTTCGCAAGCGATCAGGCTTCTGGACACCTCATAAGAGAAGTCTACATGTCCGGGCGTGTCAATCAGATTGAGGATGTATTGCTCGCCATCTAGGGCGGTATATTCCATCCTTGCGGCTTGGAGTTTGATCGTGATACCTCGTTCCCGCTCCAAATCCATGTTGTCGAGGAACTGTGCTTTCATATCCCGATTGCTCACAGTGCCCGTCTCCTGCAACAATCGATCGGCAAGGGTTGATTTCCCATGATCGATATGAGCAATAATCGAAAAGTTACGAATTCGCGAAACAGGAACTTTGGTCATGAGGGAGGGAGTGGGGGAGGGGGAGAGGGGGGACGAGGGGACGGTAGGGGACTGTAGGGGCGGGTTTATGAGATCCCTAACGCTTGTACCAGAGATTCGTTCAAACCCGCCCTCCTCACTGGAGATGTGTGAGGGTTTTACCTAAATGTGTAGTGGTGATAATTGTCTCTCATAAGAGGCTACGCTAACCGAACAAGTGTGCTGTCGATCGAAAAATAATTTGCAATATCCCACAGTTAACTAGTCTAGCGCAACCGAACAAACTCATCCCTAATATCTCTGGTGAGGAGGGCGGGTTTGAACGAATCTCTAGTGAAAGCGTTAGGGATCTCATAAACCCGCCCCTACAGTCCCCTCATGTGTTACGATTTCTGCGCTAATTAATCGCTACTCAATGGCAAGCTATCTGGATCTACACCTTGCGATCGCAAATAAGTCATCAATCGTTCTTTTTGTTCGCGCTCTCGATCGGCACGCTGACGTTCTCGATCGATCTGCTCTACCGCCCACTCTAACATAGTTCCCGCCTCATCCCACCAGCGTAACCAATAACCAGAACGACCTTCTTTACTACCGCGCCAGGTACCCAGAAATAGGTTCATTTTGGCAATCCAATGTCTTCCATCTGGATCTGGTAACACCAGTTTATAATGCTCATCTTCGAGTTGATAAAATTCTAACAATCCACTTTCTGGCTCGAAGATGATATAAATTGGTACTTTGAGAATTTGCTCGTAAAAGAACCATTTGCCAGGGGGGAAAGTCGGCTTAATGGAATATTCACTCCCATCCACATCGGAGAGAAATTCCATGACGATCGTTGGTGGATCTCCCTCAGCATGGGGCGTATAACTTCTCCGAGTAGATTCGAGGACGATCGTCGAAGCCACGTACAACCAATCGGGAGCTTTGACAACAATTTTTTCATCAATTGTCGCGCACAATCCAAAATTAGAAACAATCAGCATTTGCGGCTGAATAAATCCACTCAATTCTAGACTTTCGCGCAATGCTCCTGCTAACAATGGTTGTCCATCATTCTCCACTGGATTGTCCTCTAATTTAAAATCTTTGGGTAATGGTTCCCAAGTGACGATTTGATGGCGATTACTTGTGGCTGTTGGAAGTTGAGCAACCATATCTACTGCCTCAATACTCTAGGTTTTATTTTAACCGACATTCCCCACTTCAAAATAATCAGCGACTAAAGTCGCCGCTAATGATGCAAAGTCCGCCTACGCGGACTGAGATTTCCAACCCTCTCAGAGGGCGCAAGGTACTCAGCTTTCTTCTCCAGCTCCCCTAATCTTTAAATCCAAAATCCAAAATACATGTCTGTCCGTGGTATAATGGCTCCGCCAATCGATCGCCCCTAAAATACTTATGCCCGTTTCTGTTGTTTTGCCCGCGCTAATGGTTTTGGCAGATGGTACAACCTATCCTGGTTTGTCATTTGGTGCCTTGGGTACGACTATTGGAGAGGTTGTATTCAATACGGGGATGACTGGCTATCAGGAGGTGCTGACGGATCCTAGCTATAGCGGTCAAATTGTCGTTTTTACCTACCCAGAGCTAGGTAATACAGGAATTAATCCTGGGGATGATGAGTCAGAATTGCCTAGTGTGCGGGGTGCGATCGCGCGAAATATCTGCTATCGTCCGAGTAACTGGCGATCGACATCTTCCCTACCCAACTATCTCCAGCATCACAATGTACCAGGGATTTATGGGATCGATACTCGTGCGTTGACGCGGAAATTGCGATCGAGTGGTGCCATGAATGGAGCGATTTCGACCGAAATCCTCGACCCCGCCGAGCTGCTCAATCTAGTTCGCTCCGCACCTGATATGACTGGATTGAATCTAGTCGATCGAGTCACTACTCCCACAGTATACGAGTGGTCGGAACCCAGCGACCCAATGTGGGAATTCAAACCACCCTCAACTGCGCCTACCGACGAGAAATTTACTGTAGTCGCCCTAGATTTTGGAGTCAAACGAAATATCCTCCGTCGTCTCGCTAGCTACGGCTGTAAAGTCATCGTCGTTCCCGCCGATACCTCCGCCGCCGATATCCTCAAGTACGATCCTGATGGGATCTTCCTCTCCAATGGCCCTGGCGACCCCGCTGCGGTAACGAATGGGATTGAAACCACCAAAGAGTTATTAGGTGCAGACAAGCCGATTTTCGGCATCTGTATGGGACATCAGATTCTAGGCTTGTCCTTGGGTGCAGAAACCTTTAAACTCAAATTTGGACATCGGGGACTCAACCAACCCGCAGGCTTGACTCGTACAGTAGAAATCACCAGCCAAAATCATGGATTTGCGATCGATCCTGAGTCCCTCAGTGCAGATATCGAGATTACCCATCTCAATCTAAACGATCGAACCATCGCCGGAATCCAGCACAAAACCCTCCCCTGTTTCTCCGTCCAATACCACCCCGAAGCCAGTCCTGGGCCACATGATGCCGACTATCTATTCGCCAAGTTTGTCGCCCAAATGCGGGAGGGTAAGGGGTAGGAGGGTAGGAGGGTGGGAGGGTAGGAGGGTAGGAGGGTAGGAGGGTAGGAGGGTAGGAGTGATAGCATTAAATTCTTCCACTCATTCACAACTACACTTAGAATTTTACAACCCTAACACTCTCTCACCCTACCACCCTCTTACCCCCGTCCCTCCCCTTCCCAAATTTACCCAAAAATTTAATAAAATGGTCGTAATTTGGGATAAATCCAGAGTATCCTTCTATATCAGATAAATAATTCATTTAAGTAAAGTATTCAAGGAGGCTATTATCGCTGAACCACTAACCCTAACCGTGAGCCTTAGAGGTACTCGTGAGGTTAAAAATAACTATCAACTATTCCGCCTCACTGGTTTATTAGATGCCTTTTCGGAACCTACCTTCAGAAAAACGCTAGACAAATGTATCGATGAAGGCCCCAATCATATAATTTTAGACCTGTCAAAAATTGAATTTTTGGATAGCTCTGGATTGGGTGCCTTGGTGCAACTTGTCAAAAAAGCTCAAAGTGACCCCCTCAAAGGCACTCTACAAGTTGTATCGAATGCGCGGGTGACACAAACTGTCAAGCTGGTGCGGCTGGAGAAATTTTTGTCACTCCAACCCTCTGTTGAAGCAGCTTTGGCGACGATTGGGTAAAGATAATTATTGCTCAATTGCGATAAGAGTTACGGTACGACAAGATTTAGGGTAGGGGCAATTCATGAATTGCCCCTACCCTAAATCTTGTCGGCACTACAAAAATCTAACCGAACGATTCTCTGGGAAAGAGTCTAACTAAAACTTTTGATGTCGAAATATATGTATTTTCCCCAGTTTTGACAAATGTTGATAGACTTAGAAGGTTAAAGCCAAAAACATTCTAGTTATTAGCAATCGCCGTGGGTGAAACTGAGCTACCAAATGGCTGGCAACAGCTAAACATTCTAGCCGTCCACCCCAACCAAGTACCGCAACTGTCTCCAGCAGCTCTAGCGTACTTGGGAGATGCTGTCTACGAACTCTATGTCCGCAGTAAATTTTTATTGCCGCCAAAGCGATCTCATGTGTATCATCAACAGGTCGTCGCTCAAGTGCGTGCCGAGGCACAGTCCAGTAATTTGCAGCTACTCTCACCCCACCTGACATCCGCAGAATTGGATGTTTTACGGCGAGGGCGCAATGGAACAAACGGCCATCCCCGTCGCCTCGATCCCGAAGTTTATCAGCAAGCTACCAGTTTTGAGACGCTGATCGGTTATCTATATATCACCAACCCCCAACGGCTAGGGGAGTTACTCGCGTTACTCCCACTTTAATTCGGCTTCGGATCCACAACTTTTTTTCCCTAATCAATATGACACCTAAACCTCGCCGCTCCGGTGGTGGCAAGCCTTCTCAGCGTCAGTACGATCGCGACGCTTCGGGATCTAGCGATCGCCGCCCCAGCCGCACTCCAGATAGCCGTAGCAGCTCCCCAAAACCCCAACGCTATGGGGATGCACCCCGTCGGAGTGAAGGTGACGACAGATATCGCGGTCGCGATGATGGTGGGGATCGGAGTTACCGCCCCCGCGATAGTGAGGGATCGTCTAGTTTCGATCGCCCCCGCCCCAGCAAACCAGACAATGGCATCAGCCCCCGTCAGGATCGTCAAGATTGGGGGCCTTCGCGCAAGTCAAGAGATTTTTCACCCCGTACGGACGGTTATAGCCCCCGTAGAGATGACGATCGGAGTGGGGATCGACCTAGCTTCAATCGCGATGACCGGAAGCCCGCATTCAGCGATCGCAAGCCCGCATTCGGCGATCGCAAACCCGCATTCAGCGATCGCAAACCCGCATTCAGCGATCGCAAACCCGCATTCGGCGATCGCAAACCCGCATTTGGGGACACCCGTTTCAACGATCGACGAGAAGACAGACCCTCATCAGGGAACAGAGAGTGGCGAGAACGTCCTCCAAGTAACCGAACTAACCGCGATGGATGGCAGGATCGCCCCGATCCCGAAGTCACCGAAGAAGAAGTTACCGATTACCTGTATGGGAAGCATTCGGTCTTTACGGCGATCGAAAACGAACGTCAAATCAATCGGATTTGGGTACTATCAAAACTCCGCCATCATCCTTCCTTCTTTACCCTCCTATCTCAAGCGAAAGCTAATGGTACGGTCATCGATGAAGTAGATGCTCAACGCTTGGGTTACTTGGCAACAGGTGGCAATCATCAAGGGATCGTCGCACAAGTTGCTCCCCATGACTATCTCGAACTCGAAGAATTAATTACTCGCGCCAAAGCTACATCCGATCGACCTGTAATCGTCGTTCTCGATGGTATTACGGATCCCCAGAACCTGGGATCGATCGTCAGAACCGCCGAAGCATTGGGTGCTCAAGGAGTCATCATTCCCCAGCGTCGAGCTGTTGGGATCACTTCTACAGTATTGAAAGTTGCGGCTGGAGCTTTGGAGCACTTACCAGTGGCGCGAGTCGTCAATCTCAGTCGCGCTCTGGCTCAACTAAAAGAAGCAGGGTTCTGGATTTACGGCACTACTGCTGATTCCAAACAACCGATTTTTGATGTAAAATTTGCCGATCGGGAACCAATCGTCTTAGTAATTGGCTCTGAAGGTGACGGACTTGGTTTATTGACTCAAAAAGGTTGCGACCATTTGGTTTCCATCCCCTTGAGTGGCAAAACACCTAGTTTAAATGCTGCAAATGCCGCCGCGATGTGCTTATATGAGATATCTCGGCAACGGCTGTCAAATATGTTACGGCTATCTGAGCGTTAAGGGGTTAATTTGGGATTATTGAGGATCTAAAGTCTGAAAAACTAACAAAGAGTGAAAGGTCGAATTGTCCTTCGTTGGCGTAGTCTCTCCCCTGGAGAATCGATCGACAAAATTGAAGGACAGATGACCTGCTTCGTAAGCGCAAAGCGCAAGCTACGCTAACGCGCAGCGTCGGCTCTGCCAAAGCTTGGCTATGCCAACGGATGAGTTTGTCAAACTGCTAATTTATTAACCTAATTGCAATCGGGCGTAATCTATCCCATGAATATTCAAGATATATTGAGCAATGCGCTCCAATTCGTCGGACAAGCTTGGTGGGTAGAAATTACCACCGCGAAACCTCACTGTGTCTATTATTTCGGGCCTTTCACTAGTGAATCTGAAGCTGATGCTGCCAAAGCTGGTTATGTCGAGGACTTGGAGAGTGAATCAGCTCAAGGCATTCGGGTCAATATCAAACGCTGTAAACCAACTGAGATGACGATCGATTGCGAAACCGAATCGGAGAAGTCCAGTATGTGTTCTACTTCTTGAGGGTAAGGAATGAGGGATTTTGGATTTTGGATTTTGGATTGGGGATTCGGTTGGGTGGCGGTTAAAACCGCAGCTATATAATCAAAGTCCGCCTACGCGGACTGAATTTGACCCCTGAACCCTGAACCCTCATCTCCAATCCAAAATCCAAAATCCTCATCCCTCAACCGCTTGTCGTAACTGCCCATTATTTTTGGTGAGTAGTGCGGCGGCGGCGGACTTATCTAATTGCGTCCAGTGCATGACTAGAGCTACTTTGACAGACCTGTCGCTAGCCTCTAGTAGTTCGCTGGCGGCGGTTCTGTCGAGTTCGGTCAAATCTTCAATCATCTTCAACGCGCGATCGTGTAGCTTGGTATTGGTAACAGCTACATCTACCATCCGATTGCCGTAGACCTTGCCCAATTTGACCATCGCCCCTGTGGACAAGATATTTAGAGCCATTTTAGTCACAGTGCCCGATTTTAGCCTCGTAGACCCCGCTAAAATCTCTGGGCCTACAATCAACCTAATTTCAATATCAGCGGCACTAGGGACTTGATTTACAGGCACACAGGCGATGAATACTGTCCCCGCGCCTCTGGATTTGGCAGATTCGATCGCCCCATGAACGTAGGGAGTAGTTCCACCCGCCGCGATCCCGACGACCACATCATGTTTGCCAATGTTGTTGTCTACCATTGCCTGAGCACCATCGCCAGCAATATCTTCCAATCCTTCCGAACTTTTGACCAAGGCACCCGCACCGCCTGCAAGAATGCCCTGTACTAGCTCTGGCGGGGTGCAGAAGGTTGGCGGACATTCGGCGGCATCGAGCACGCCTAGTCTACCGCTAGTACCCGCACCGATATAAAATAATCTGCCACCTTGACGGAGTGAATCAGCAATCAAATCGACAGCAGCGGCTAATTCTTGTTTTGCAGCACCGATCGCGTCGATCGTATTGATATCCTCTTTATTAAACAACTCTACCAATTCTAGGGTCGTTAATTTGTCGAGATTGGCACTATTGAGATTTACCTGCTCGGTAAGCAAATGTCCGCGTGTTTTCATGGGGTGTCAGGGGTCAGGGGTCAAGGATCGGGGATCGGGGATCGGGGGTCAGGGGTCTGTAGGGGCGGGTTTATGCCAGGGATAACGATTTTAATAGAGATTCATTCAAACCCGCCCTCCTCACTCGCGATGTAGGAATGCTGAATGTTAATCCAAAATCACAGCAGTTTTTCTAGACGTTTTCGCATTAATTCAAGATCGATCTCATCGCTGTTTTCAGATGAAGATTTTTTCTTACTATCTGGTTGCCAATCTGTTTCTTCCATGTTGTTGGATGGAGGGGTAACAAGCATTTCAGATGTGACTAGGATACAGTCATAGTCAGCATCTTGACAGAATTCTTCGATTTCTTGGGGATCGATCGGTTCGATCGATGGCATGGGGAAATCTTCGGCTTCCAATTGATCGGCATAACGAATTGCATCGTCTTCTTGCTCAAACATCAAGATTACATTGCGATCGCCAACCTGAGTCGAATAAATACCCTCGTTATCCGTTCGAGCATTAAATAATAAGACAAAGACACTCATAGTTTTGGGTGTTTGTGATTTGCTATTGTTACTTACGATCTCTAGTAACTAGTCACTAGATAGCTCTTCCATAATAAGCTGTAATGGTCTGTTGGGGATCTCCCTGCATCTTCAACCACGCCCAAAGTTGATCGCCGATCGAGAAATGCCACCATTCCGCCGGATGACGATAAAATCCAACATGGGTCATAATTTGGTGGAGGATCTGACGATGCTGTTGATACTCTTGAGATAAGGGATCGGTAGAACCCGCAAAGTAATCGGGTAAAGATCGATCGGACATTTCATCGATCGGCGAACCCATATCAACTAAATTACCACGCTCATCTACTAGTGTAATATCGATCGCGCCCCCAGTACTATGTGGCGGCGGTGTCTTCAGATCGAAACTCGGTATCGCCCAAATTTTATACACAGCTTGGAAGATTTCATCCTTTTGCACGGATGACAATGTGGCAATATCCAATCCCTGACTAGCCACAGTCTCGCGAAAAGTATAATCCACCATATACTGTTGAACTTCCACGGGGCGATAAGCATCAAAGATTTGGATCTGCCAACCAGGATACAATTCTTGCAGATACTCCTGTGCGCGAATCAATCTGTCGAGTACACCTTGACGAAGATAGTAAGGCGATTTGCCAGGATACTCTGCGCCACACTTGAGATATGGATGGGGTGTCTCTACTGCAAATAATTCTAAGGGAATCGCCA
Source organism: Chamaesiphon sp. VAR_4_metabat_408 (assembly GCA_031422115.1). Lineage (GTDB taxonomy): Bacteria > Cyanobacteriota > Cyanobacteriia > Cyanobacteriales > Chamaesiphonaceae > Chamaesiphon. The sequence continues at coordinate 25,520 of JANOPX010000060.1, forward strand.
CCAACGGCTCATCACACTCTTCAATCGGCACTTGGCGATAGGGTTTTAACATCGGGGATAGGGTTTGGTTGTGTAGCGACAGTTATCAGAATTGCTAATTCTTCAGTGAATGGTACCCCTGGTGGGTACCCATACAGGTTAATTGTGGGAAATTTATTTTGGTGCAAGATGTGAATAAGGATTTAATAATATACACCTGTAGGTTGGGTTGAGCCTCGAAACCCAACATCACTAGAGCGTTGGGT
>JANOPX010000061.1:0-40673 GCA_031422115.1 Chamaesiphon sp. VAR_4_metabat_408
GAAACCCAACACTCTGGGATGTTGGGTTTCGAGGCTCAACCCAACCTACAGATATGTATATTATTAAATCCTCATTCCTCCGTATCAGTCCGCGTAGGCGGAATGTGAATTATATAGCTGTGGTTTTAATCGCCAGTTAACTGTTAACCGAACCGTATTGGGACATCATTTGTAAATTTTTGTCTTTAGGCTTTTCGACAAAAAATAAGTGCATTACTAAAGAAACTATTGCCATCGCCCCGAAATAGTGCAAGAGGGCGCAAAAATCATAACCACAAACCCAAACACCAGCAAGTCTAGTTGGAATTAATAGCGATGAAATACGTGCTGAAGCTTTGTCAAACAGACCCATTATCATCCCATAGATAAATAAGCACGGTATGGATAACACAATCCCGATATTCAATACAACTTCTTCGATCGCCCCAATTGCAAATCCCCAATTAGTATCTTCAATCAGAGTTTTATCTACGATACTTGTAAAATGTCGTGGCGTACTCCAACCTTTAAAGGGTGCAATACTTCGTGGGGCATAATAAAAAAGTCCACAAATATATCCAGACATAGGATAGGGCATAATTTTTGTGCCTAATAAGTCTGTTTTTTCCAATGCTGATACTAAAACTCCACCTCGATAGAAATCGAATTCAATAGTTTCTGTAATCAGTGAGCCAATGGAGCTAGAGATATCATCACTATTAGCTTTTTGCCATTTGAAAAATGGTAATAAAGTGGAGGCTGCTATGACTACCACAATCAGACAAATACTTATTTTCTGAAGTGATATTTTTTCTCTAAATAGAGCTAATATCATCACAGGTAATAGCATAGTTGTTCTTTGCGCGATCGAAAGTGTTGATATAATTGTCGCAAATGTTAGTCCTACTGAAAATAATAATCCTTTCTTTGATGTTGAGTCTGATTGCCGCGTATAAAATGATAAAAAATGCAAAGGTAGGTATAGGACTAGAACAAATGGGCCAAAATCATCGCCAATCTGTGTTCTAGCATCCCAAAGTGCATTTCCCTGGAGTATTCTGGCAAAGCCTGTTACTAGTAAATAGCTAGAAATTAATATCGTTGTCAGATAAAAAAAAGTTTTACTAGATTCTTTGAGATTGGAATAATGAGGAATTAAGTTTTGGCTCTTTTCTTTATTAGTGAATTTAGATCCGAGGATAAATAGCCAAGGAGCCGAGGCTATGAGCACAAAGCCCTCAAGTACTATTACAGGCTTCGCATCAAAAAATGGTATAAAATATGGAGTACCTATAAATAAACCAAGTGATTCTAGTACTAGACCAAAATCATAGTAAATAATCATCGAAATAACTGCAAACTGAGATGTATTAGGCATTTTACCATTTTGCAAATTTGAGACAAAAGGATAAACTGCCATTGCATGAGAAAACAAGATAGTTGCAATAATGATTAAGTTCATCGATAAGATGCTATATTTATTAGGGGTAAAATTGTATTTGTTTTCTGCTCTAGGTTCTAGTGAAATTATTCTAAAATAAACTCTTTATTGGTTGGTGTTTGGATAAGATCGGTTTGCGATCTAGAAGGCACGAGTGAATCCTCTTTCAGTAGAGAGTCATAGAAAGACAATAGTTCATTCAAAACTAGATCGCGATCGAATTCTAGCTTCACTCTTGCTTTTGCTTGTTGACCCAATTTCATTCTCAGGCTCGGCTCGGCTGCTACTTTGAGAATAGCTTCTGTCAACGCATGAGAATTATCGAGTGGGACTAATAAACCCGTTTGCTTATGTTGGATTACACAATCTATTCCGGGAATATCCGTCCCAATTGAAATTCTCCCCGCAGCAGCAGCTTCTAGTAATGAATAAGGAAATCCTTCATGATCGCTGGGCAAAACTACTGCATCACAAGCTGCATAAAATTCCAACATATTATCAATGTACCCAAGTCCATAGACTCCTGGCACATCATCACCAACAATAGTATGAATATCTCGATCGCTACAACCAGCCATTAACAGTGTATTTCCTTTTTCTCCCAATTCAGATTCTTGCCAAGCTGTTAATAATCGATGAAAACCCTTTCGTTTACAAGGACGACTAACATAACCTAAAACAAAGCTGCGGCGATCGATATGCAATTTGTCTCTTGCTACAATCTGAGCTACACTATCAAATTTATGCGGAGCGTATTGCTGCAAATCAATCCCACAAATAGATCCGCTACCAAGTACTTTGCCTTGATTTTCATTGAGTAATCCATCCTGTCTAGCAGCTTTTAAATTAGAATGACTTACTAGTAAGACTTCAGTAGCTAGGCTAATATTGATCTTTTCTAAAGAATATAATAGCCATCTCATAACACCTTTATATCCCAAATATGGAAGACCGTGATTATGATAAATTCTAATGGGCACATGTTCTAAATATGCCGATAATAACGGAATCAGAGACGAACGAGTTTGATGCGTATGTATGATTTCAGGACGTGCTTCCTTGAGTGCCCCACGATATGCTTGCAACCTGCGGATAAATTCGATCGGCTTAAATGTTAGATCGCTGCTAATGAATCTTTTGGGAACTTCGATCGATTTAATCGTATCTAGATGATTTTCCCATTTCTCCATCCATAGTTGGGCATCAAACTGATGTTTATTAAGCTTGCTAACTATTGGCTCGACAAAGGATCTAGCACTAACTGGAAAATGAATGTTGTGAATTACTTTATACATGGACTGCACCTAATTGACAAATGAAAATACGATCAAGTACTTTACACAAGTACTGGACGAGAATAGTTAGTACCTAATGAGTAGCTAATACTTGTAATCAGGACTCGATCTGCTTCCTGCTGAACCTTGGGGTCGATTTTATTGTATCGATTGCTAATCATTAGATCGGTCATATTTACAGTTGTTAGCAGCCTAAAGCACCATAACTTAAATAATTCCTTAGAACGTAGATACAATAATTGAAATAGATTCTGAGCATAATGGAGATCGATCGTGTGCATTAATCCCAGCGCAGTCTCGGAATACTTGTCAAAAGAAAAGGCATTAGCTTCTCGATAAAATAATAGTGGCTCTTGAAGATTGATAAACTTAGTTGTTGCGGTAGTTCTACACCACAATTCAGCATCTTCACATCGATTGAATTTTCGATCCTCGCTGTATGGATTAGCTTTGAACCATGCGGTTTTTGCAGCGACTGTAGGATGGATAAAGCTATGTCTAGCATTGAAACTCTGGTGTTGAGTGGGAGCGGATTGTCTCAATCCAACGACAGATGATGTGTAATCGATCGAATATGCAGCAGAACCAACAACTACTGCGATGCTATCGTCATGTTTTTCGAGAATTTGATACTGTTTCTCTATCCTCATGAAGTGCATAATATCATCTGCATCCATCCGAAAAAAGTATGGTGCTTTTGCTAATTGCACCATTTGATTTAACCGAATATTTAGTCCTTTAGAATGTCCATCGCTGTAAACACGTACTCGCTCGTCAGTAATATTTTCAGCAAATTCTAATGACTTATCAGTTGAGCCATCATCTATTAGAATCAACTCCCATTCTGCAAAAGTTTGGGCGAATACAGATTTTATTGCCAGCTCAAAATATCGACCAGGATTTTTGAATGATATACCAACAGTTACCTTAGGATTCATACGAATTATTCGATCGAATAAACAATAAATTAAGTTAGTTTGACTGATGTCGATTTTTAGACCTACATCGAGGATTACAGTTAGCGCATCTCACCATGTGACCTAAGTGCTTGACACCTCATATACTTCTATCAGCCAAATTGCTGAGATTTATGCAAGTCGATCGGCTTAGTATTCTGACTGACACTGCTACTAAAACCTGAAATCTAGTATTCAAAGCAATTTCAGCCGTTTATAATCTCATGCACTTTTATCAGCTAAATTGCTGAGATTTATGTCAATCGATCGACTTGATATTTTCACTCACACTTCTACTAAACCCTGAAATCACGTAACCAAAGCAACTTCAGCCGTTTAGGACAGTCATCGATCGAAAAAAATTGGGGTAGGCGCAATTCATGAATTGCGCCTACCCCCGATCTTCGCCAGATGTCTATTCGTCCAGATATGCGATCGATTACAGTCGATTACCTTGCGGCGCGGCTTACGCCAACGTGCCAACCATTCAACTCCTCTACCTTGGTGAAATCTAATAGCTCCTCAGCCAAGGCTTCCAGCCGCTCTAAAGCTATCCCCGCTATCTTGGCTTAGACTTTCCTCAGATAACAACCCAAACCGCTACTAGAGCTGCTTGTGCATTGCCAACTCATCAGCTTGACGACTTTGGTTTGCAGATTTTGCAGGTTTTTACATTTGTCCTCTAGCTATCCTAGGTTAGACTAATCTCATCCCCATTAATGTTGAGGTATTTATGTCAGAAGAAAGATTCGATTACCTACGGTAGGCTACGCCAACGAATTGAATCCCAAATTGCTCAATTGAGTGAATTTATGCAACAGAATATTACTGTCATACAGCAGGATATCACTGGAATGAAGCAAGATATCACTGTCATACAGCAAGATATCACTGGAATGAAGCAGGATATCACTGTCATACAGCAAGATATGACTGGGATGAAGCAGGATATTAGTGCTACGAAACAGAATGTGAATGCCGTCAGAGAAGATCTTATTTCACTTCGTCAGCGAGTCGATAGCAATGAGGGCGGACTTATAGTTGCCCTTCGAGAAGGTTTCAAAAGTCAAGAAACTATTGCCAACGATTTGAATTACGATCTGTGGATTAATGAAAGAAAAACGCGACGATTAAGTCGTAGAGTTTCTAGATTAGAGCGGAAAAGTGAAGATGAATAAATTCCACCACACCTAGCAAAATCGTCCTTTGTAGCGTGCCCTAGTAACTTTGTTTTGATGCAAGATGTGAGACTGCAAATGGCTAAATACTGGACTTTGTAGATCGAGAAGCAGGGGAGACAAATCCAAGGGCTTCTGTGAAAAGCCCTTGGATGTAGGGTAATTTAATGGATCTTAATTTTAGCTCAGATCGTCTGAATCGCTTTTTTCGATCCGGTTGGGGATGGGTTGACGAGATGGTTGGAGACTTTGGAGCATTTCGGCGAGTTGGAGATTTTCTAGGGAGAGATGTCTGGCTTCGCGGAGTTTGTGCCACACGGAGCGCGACATCAGGAGGCTGTGTTTGACTCTTTGGGCACCGATTTGTTGGAAGTACTCTTCCCGCTCTGGTTGATAGTCCGCAGAGACTAGCTGTAAGGGCTGTGAGGGCAGGTACTGGCAGGATCTGGCTAGTTGAGCCATTAGTTCTGGATAGAGCCAGGTGTAGGCGGGATGAACGGTGAGTTCGGCTTGGTGGGGTTTATCGATGGTGTTGCCTGTCAAGCCTGTGCCATAATTTACCGATAATCGATAATAACCGATCGCGGCTTTCCGTTGGGTCTCAAATACATAGTTACCGATCGATTGGGTTTGTTGCAGCCATTCTTTGACTTTCCCTACCATCGTCTGCATCAGGTTATTACGGAAGTCCTGAACCTGTCTGTCAAATACTTGACGCAGCAGGGGAGGCATTGCTACTGTGTCAAGTTGGTAGATCAGTTGAGCATCTGTATTTCTGACGGGCAACAGGTTTGGTAAATCTGGCTCTCTGAGTGCCAATTCTTGCAATAATTCGGGGCTGAGTTCCCAGTGGGTGAGGTGTGCTAGGGGTTGGAAGCCGTTTTGTCGATATAGGGCGAGGGCTGGGCTATCATTGACATCTACTTCTAGCATCCAGGTACTCGCTTCGACGATGTGCTCGAAGCAGTAGCGCAACAATTGGGAGCCGAGATCGCTTTTGACGGTAATCTGCTCGGAGGTTTGGGTGACTTGCCGATCGACTGATACCCATTCTACCCGCCAGGTGCTGCGGGTGCGATTGAAGGGCGATACGCGCACGACTCCGCGCACTTGTTGTTCGCATTCGGCGACGAGTAAATATCGATCGACCAAACTCGGCGTTGGGACAATATTTTGGAATCTCAGTGGGGCGTACCACCGAGTCATTTCTTTGAGTAGCTGCTCCATTTGGGGCTGCATACTGGGATCGTTGATGGCTGCTTGTTGCGATAAGCTCGCGATCGCGTCTATGTCACGATATTGCAGCGGACGGACGATCGTCTGAGCTTTGGATCCATTAGTCGCAGCCATTACACATCCTTTCTCAATCTAAAGGCTAAATACTACTATAACATCTCCGACTCGATCGGGGTTAGATGGATGCACCGAGATTTTATCAACTAAACATTCGACCTAACTTCAGTTTTGACCCCTTTGCAGGGTGTGTGAGCAAGCAAAATTGGGCATACTGAAGGTTTATCTTAGAAACTAGCGATGCTTATTTCTTTGCCATGACAGCGTTGAGACCATCAATCGCCATTTTCATTCCTTTACCAGCTTCCGCTTTATCAGGAGTTGCTGCACCCATGGCAGTTTTGACCATTGTCAATCCATTTTCGATTGGTGCGTATTTGTCACCAGCAGCAGTTTTGACCATAGGTTCTACAGTCGCCCACATGCCGCTAAATTTCTCAAACTTAGCTTTAGCATCTTTCATGTCGCCTTTGGCAACAGCAGCATTTGCCATGACTAGAGCACCTTTGACAGGCGCGATTTTAGCAGCATCCCCAGGTTTGAGGGCTGTAGCAACTCCAGCTACAGCACCAGTTACAGCATTACCAGCGGTACTTGCAGCTCCACCAACGGCAGTTGCCGCACCAGTTGCAGCTCCACCGACTGCATCAGCAGCACCAGTTGCAGCTCCACCAACTGCCCCAGCAGTAGAGGATGCAGCATCAACAGCAGGTTTAGTTTCTTTCTTGCCACAGCTAGTGATGGTCAAGGATGCCATGAGGCACAAGGTAGCTACTAAGGCAGTTGTTCTAGAAGCAGTTAATTTGATAGACATAATTGTGTTGGAAAAAATTGTGGTTGGCACTACACAGACATAATAGCGTATTTATCCAAACTAATAAACCGTACGTAGTACAAGTTTCATGATTTGGTATATTTTTAACACTTTTATGCAGGGTGGGGAGTTGGGAGTTGGGAGCGGAAAGTGCAATTTTGTCACGAATCGGGTCACCCGCCCAGTTGGGTTTCCCCAAGATTGCACCTTTTCAAGACAGTTGGGAGTAAAAAGACGGCGTTGCTGAATTGAAGTATGACTCATTGTACTTGCGACAAACAGTTATGCCTATTCTTCCAACTCCCAACTCCCAACCCCCAACTCCCAACTCCATCAATCTCGCAAAACATACCCCACCCCACGAACGGTTTGAATCAGCCGTTTACCGCCTTCTTTTTCTAATTTAAGGCGGAGGTAGCGGACGTAGACTTCGATGACGTTGGATTCGCCGAGGAAGTCGTATCCCCAGACATTTTCGAGGATTTGTTCGCGGGTGAGTTCGGTTTCTGGATGGGACATCAGATAGCGAAGTAGTTCAAATTCTTTGACGGTCAATTCGATCGCAGTTTCGCCCCGAAAGATCCGTCGGGTGACTAAATCTAGGACGAGATCGGCAAATCGCAACTGTTCGCCGCCAGTGACTTCGGTATGGAGATATAGACCGATCGTGTGCAAAAAGTTGGGGGCGTGATATGGTTTGAGAAAGTAATCATCTGCGCCAGACTGAAGACAGGCGACTCGATCGGCGACGGTATCCTGTGCCATGAGTAATAAAATCGGTGCGACACAACCGATTTCCCGCAGTTGGGTAACGAGTGTCAGTGCGGAGTCTCCTGTAAGAGATCGATCGATCGCCACTAGTGCGGGATACATTTTTTTAGCTTGTTCTAATCCACTTTTGGCATCGTGAGCGATCGAAGTCTGATAGCCAGCTTTAGCCAAATCGCTAGCGATCTTCTCGGCCAATATTAGCTCGTTTTCTACGAGCAAAATCGAATTATTCTCGACCATAATTTATTAGGGGTCAGGGGTCAGGGGTGGTAGGGTGGTAGGGTGGTAGGGTGGTAGGGTAGTAGGGTGGTAGGGTGGTAGGAGCGTAAAGTAAGTTTTCTCCCAGTCCCCCAGTCCCCCAGTCTCCCCCTCTCCCCCTCTCCCCCATCAAGGCAACTCTACCGACGTGGGTTTAGCGATATGCGGTAGTCCCCAGCCTAGTTTCTCCCGCAGAATTTTGAAGTATTCTGGACGCTGGAGCCGGATGAATTTGGCTGGATGTGTCGATCGGACTACACGAATGCTAAAATCGGGCAGAATATAACAACCCCCATTGCCATCTACGACCATTACCAGTCGGTTGGGATTGGCTGAATGGATGGTGACGGGTTCCGTGTCAGAGAATACCAAAGCACGAGAAGCGAGGGAATGGGGACAAATCGGCACTAATTGAAGCGCAGCTACTCCAGGGGCAACAACTGGGCCGCCAGCACTGAGGGAATAGGCTGTAGAACCCGTTGGGGTAGAGAGCACCACGCCATCAGCGGCTACATCTACGGGAGAATGATTGCCGACGGTCACTTCAAAGTGACACATGCTAGTCAGGGGTTCGCGATGGATCACCAATTCATTGAGACAGAGAGCTTCCCAGAGGAGCTTGTCCTTTTGGCGAACTTGGACTGCCAACATTGCCCGTTCTTCGATCTTATAATCGCCCCGGATTGTTTGCTCGATCGCCTCTGGGAGTTGATTGAGGTAAGTTTCGGTCAAAAATCCCATATGTCCGGTATTGACCGTTAGTAGGGGGATTCCTGCGGGGGCTACCTGACGGAAGGCAGCCAAAACTGTGCCATCGCCGCCAAGGACGATGCCAAAACTCATATCACTGTCAAATCCTGGGGGACATAAAGAATCGATCGGGGTATGGACGATCGGCAAATCGGGTTGACAGTAACCCAAAATCCCCCCTTTGGCTGCGGCTAAACATACTTCCCAGCCCAATCCTGTCAGTTTGCCTTTTAGTTCTTCGGCAATCCGACAAGCGACAGGTTTACCTTCGTTATAGATAATGCCTACTTTTGGCACAGATACAGTCCTACTTCAAATTTTCGTGGCACAGATCTTTGGCGTAGCCCAAATGACACAGCCAAAGGTCTACAAATAACCGATCGGCTGATTCATCCAACTGCAAGACAATCTCGATATTATTATCGCATATCGGTCGATCTGATTTTGGATTTTGCGACTGAAATCACGCGGAGGTTCCCTCCGCGCTGGGCGGGGGACCCGCCTAGCCATGTGTTTCAGTCAAGACAGCGGATGTAAGGGAGTGTCCTTTGTTCCCACGGCTCGGGTGACCCGAGACGACGACAGTGTAGCACACCAAGCGGGATTTTGGATTTTGGATTAGGGGAGCTTGTGAGGAAAGCGGAGTATCTTGCTCCGCTTTCCCAAAGTTGGATTAGGGCTAGTCAATACCGCATCTCTCCAGAATTTCTAAATTTGGAATTGCCGATCCTCTTACCCTTCCCAAGGGTTGGATCTAAATATTGGTTTTTCCCTGACCCCTGACCCCTAGTAAAAAGCTTTCTTTTTTTTCTGTTTGGCGGCTGCGGCTTCCCGTTGCTTGTTTTTCTCGTAGTCCAATTCTTTGAGTTTCCGCATGATGCGGCTGAAATACTCTTGGAGATAGGCTTCTAAGGTACCAACTTCTTTGGGGTCGATGCCAAATACCTGATATACTTCGGTCATATCAGCATTTAGGGGTTTGCCAGTTGCGAGTACTTCGGTAAAAGCCAACCTGTCGGCGACATTCCAACTCCACTCAAAGCAGCGCAATGTCTGTCTGAGTGCCCGAATCAGACCAATCGGGATATTAGTGACTTTAGCATCCTTGAGTGACTGTCGTTCGCAAAAACTGATAATCTCTTTCCCAGTCCATGCGCGACTTCCGACGATCGGAAAGCTCCGATTGCTAGTCTCTGGCACAGCCAAAGCACGCACGGCAAATTTTGCCACATCCTGAGTATCCATATAGGCAATCGGCGAAGAGTCACCTGTGAGCCAGACTGGTTGTCCTTCCAGGATGGGTACGGCATATTGACCAATTAAGCCCTGCATGAAGCCACCAGTCTGTAGGATGGTATAATTCAGCCCCGACTCTTTGAGGAATAGCTCCGTGCAATGCTTGATTTCCATCAAGGGCACGTTGGGATAACTCTGGGCATTGAGAATCGAGAAAAATACATATCGATCGACCTTAGCGGCAATTGCTGCTTGGATCAATGCTACCTTACCTTCCCAATCCACCCGCTTGATACTGAGCGGTTCAGTCGCTCTGGTAGTCGCCGCATCAATCACCTGGGTAATGCCTACGAATGCTGGTGCCAATGTTTCGGGTTTACAGATATTCCCGATAACCAATTCAGCTCCCCACTCTTTGAGAAATGCCGCTTTTCGCGCGCTTCTGACCAAACAACGGACTTGATGACCCTCATCCAGTGCGCGTTTGGCAATCTGTCTGCCTAGGGTACCTGTGGCACCAACAATCAATAGTGTCATTTATAAAGAATAGTTAAAAATTATTAAATCTCTCTATTTTGAATCTTACCAGAAAACTCTCAGCTTTTTTAACAAAAATTTACACTCTCTTCAGATTGGGGATCGGGTAGTTGGAGCACGGGCAAAGGTACCCAACAACCCCGATAGTGTCTACTCTTCTTCTGGGCCTTGAATTTTGAGAAATAGGAAGCCTAGGCTCAAACCGACTAGAATCAAGCTGGATGATAAGATTGCTGCTGTGAAAATTTCGCCGCCCATGTCTGAAATACTCCTTTGTTGTGCTCAATAGTTTATTTTATCAGAGGATAGGGGGTTGGGTGTACCGTCGGTTGCCCCTATTAAGGTGACTATTTGTACTAAGCAAAAGCGGTAAATGATAAATACTTGTGGGGTGCGAATTTTTTTGGTGTGGGCAAAACCCGGATCTGGGGGTTCTGACCCCCAGACCCCCCATTGGGTGGGGGAGTGTCCCCCCCCCCAAACCCCCCCTCAAAGCATAGGTTGTTTGAGACGGTGGGGTGGATGTATTGCAGCTTTGTTGGTTTGTGGGATGAAGAGATGCTCACGTTAACAGGGATCTGTCACTATGGTGGGAAGTTGTGAAAGATTTTCGGATTATGAGCAAGCCTAGATTGGTTATTCCATTGGGAGATCCGGCGGGGATTGGTACGGAGGTTGTACTCAAGGCGTTGGGTGCGGGGGATCTAGATGGCTATAATTTGACTGTCATTGGCAATCTCGAATTATTAACGAGCTATTATCGGCGGTTGGATTCGACGATCGATCTGGTGGATATTGCTGGATTAAATATTATTGATGTGCCGCTGTCTGCGGAGATTTGCGATGGTGTGAAAATAGGTGTGGGGAATGCGGCTAGTGGTGCGGCGGGTTTTGCTTATCTAGATCTAGCGATCGATCTTACAATAGCAGATGACTTTGATGCGATCGTCACTGCACCTATCTCTAAATCGGCTTGGTTGGCTGCGGGACACAAATGGGCTGGGCAAACTGAATTGCTGGCGTTCAAGGCGCATATAGACCGCTTTGGGATGCTATTTGTCGCTCGTTCTCCCCATACTGATTGGACTTTGCGGGCACTTTTGGCGACGACACATATTCCCCTGGCGGAAGTACCCCGCGCGCTCACGCCAGAATTACTCAGTCTGAAGTTGGGTTTATTAGTTGAGTGTCTGCGATCGGATTTTGGACTGCAATCTGGTACGATTGCGATCGCTGGACTAAATCCCCATAGTGGCGAAGGGGGACAATTAGGGCGAGAAGAAGTGGATTGGATGAATGGTTGGTTGGAGTCGCAGCGCGAGATTTATCCTGAGTATCGATTAGTTGGCTTTTTACCACCAGATACAATGTGGGTGAAACCTGGGCAAGCCTGGTTTGGTACTCATCCTCAGCCTGAAGCTGCTGATGCTTATTTGGCTCTATATCACGATCAAGGATTAATTCCGGTTAAGTTGATGGCATTCGATCGAGCCATCAATACTACCATCGGTTTACCCTTTGTGCGGACTTCTCCAGATCACGGTACGGCATTCGATATCGCCGGAAAAGGGATCGCCGATCCTCGCAGTATGTTAGCAGCAATTCATCTAGCGGCGGAATTGGTGGAACTACGTCAGATAAATAGTAACGGCGGTTAAAACCGCCAGCCTTTTGATTAGATGCGGTTTTAACCGTCTTCCCTTCTCCTCATTTGAGACTTCTCCCTCAGACGAGTAAATAATAATGCCAACACAAACAAACTCGAAGAAACTAGGACGATCGCAGGGCCAGATGGTACATTCTTGGCATAGAAACTAATATACACCCCACTAATACTAGAAAACGATCCAATTACCGCCCCCAACAACATCATCTGATGCAGCTCTTTGACCAATAGATAAGCCGTCAAAGCAGGGCCAACTAACATCGCAATAACTAATATTACCCCCACCGCCTGCATACTCGCAATGATCGTCAGAGTAATCGCTGCCATGAATCCAACATTAATAACATTAACAGGCAATCCCATCGCTTCAGCACCAGTGCGATCGAAAGTATAGAACAACAACTCTTTATAAAACAACCATACCGCAGCTAAAATGACGATTGTGACGATCGCAGTTCGAGAAATATCTGTCCCCGTTACCCCCAAAATATCCCCAAACAAAAAGCTATCCAAATCCACATTATTCTTCAAAGTACTAATCAATAGCACCCCCAAAGCAAAGAAACTCGAAAACGTCAAAGCCATCGCCGCATCTACCTTGACATGTGCTTGAGATCGAATTAATGATATCGTCCCCGCACCCAAAAGTCCCGATACAAATGCACCCAACATAATATCGACTCCCAAAAAAAACGAGAGCGACAATCCCGGCAAAACAGCATGAGCGATCACATCACCCAGTAATGCCATTCGCTGTACGATCAAATAACTACCGACGATCGGACATAATATCCCTACCAGTATACCGACTGCGATCGCCCGCCGCATAAATTCATAATTCCAAGGATCGACGAGAAGATTTAGCATGGAGACTGGAGACTGGAGACTGGGGGACTGGGGGACTGGGGGACTGGGGGACTGGGGGACTGGGAGATTAATAAATTTACCCTGCACAATTAACCTGTAGGGGTGCCCCGTCTTGTCGTTTTTTTATTACGGGGTTTCCCCGGAATAAAAACGACGCTTGTGGGTACCCTATGGCTGAAGAATTAGTAATTCTGACAATTGTTTCGTTATCTGAGTGTGGACTATTTATTAACAAAATAAATCTACAACCATATCCTGCTGCGGACGGCGATATAAAGGTACCCCATAAGCTTGTTGGAGGTTTTCCGCAGTCATCACCGATTGGGGGGTGCCATCGGCAATTAAGCATTGATTCAGCAGCAAAATTCGATCGAGCCTATCGAGCAAATGTCCCCATTCATGGGTACTGATGAGCAGAATCTTACCTGCTGCACTCAATTCACTAAAAATCTCGATTAATACTGCTTCGGTTTTTTTGTCCACTCCCGTAAATGGTTCGTCAAATAAGAATAAATCTGCTTGTTGAGCGAGAGCACGAGCCAAAAATACCCGTTGTTGCTGTCCCCCAGAGAGTTCGCCAATCCGTCGATGTTTCAGATGCAACATGCCGACGCGATCGAGTGCTTCACTGACGATCGCTTTTGTAGCTTTACCTGGATTGCGAAACCAGCCTAGTTGTTTTGTACGTCCCATCATCACCACATTCCACACAGTAATCGGGTAATCCCAATCCACCTGAGATCTTTGGGGTACATAAGCCACCTGCTGCAAGTTCTGCGATAGGTTGCCAGCGGCGTATTTTACAGTCCCTTTCGCTGTCGGAATTAGTCCGAGCATGGCTTTGAGTAAAGTGCTCTTACCCGCTCCATTCGGCCCAATTAGCCCTACCAATTCCCCTGGTTTGAGCTGGAAGTCAATTTGGTCTAAAACACGCGCTCCACGGTAATTGACAGCTAATTCCTGAATCTCTAGCATGAAATATCAGTTATGAGAATGATTATCGTTACACGCTAAATTATGACATAGACTGAGCCATTTGGACTATTTCCTAAAAATCTAAAAATATTTATACCTGAACATCTGTTCATGTGTTATCTTATAAGAGTAACCAACAAAGGTACTGAATATGACTACTGCAACTCAAGTAAAATGTGAATGTGGCACCTGCTCCTGCGTCGTCGCGCCAGAGGCTATAATCATCAAAGACGGCAAAAACTATTGTAGCGAAGCTTGTGCTACCGGACATAAAAATGGTCAGGCTTGTGGTAAATCTGGCTGTGGTTGTAACGCCGCATAGAAGCTCTCAAAAATTAAATGACTGACGTGAATGTAGATGATGTAAATGAGCGAGAAACACCAACATGTGAAGATCGCCATTTACATCCAAATAATGCTTATCCACCTGCGCTAGATCCTGACAAAGCGCAGCGGATGGCAGATTTTTTTGGATTACTCGCAGATCCAAATCGATTGCGGATGCTCTCACTATTGGCAAATGCCGAGCTTTGTGTTGGTGATTTGGCAATCGCTTTATCAATGAGTGATTCGGCAGTATCTCACCAACTAAAGTTACTCCGCGCACTGCGATTAGTCAAGCATCGCAAACAGGGTCGTCATGTGTTTTATGAACTGCTCGATCGACATATCTTCGATCTTTATCATACAGTAGCAGAGCATTTAGATGAAGTCGATCGATAGTTAGCGATCGACTTAACGATCGATTTGCTTGGCGAGAAGCTACCCCAACCACTTGACAGTACCTAAATAGATCGGTCACAATAGAAACGTACATTATGTACGTTTTATACTTTGTGGGAGTTATAATAATGTCAACATTCAATGCCACTGATGGACGGAAAAACTTTTTTGACTTAATCGATCGTGCTCATCATCAAGAGCGAATTGCGATCGAGCGTCATGGTAAACTCGTCGCAGCGATCGTTAGTTACGAAGATTTAGCCAAACTAGAAGCCTTAGAAGATGCCATTGCTACTGCACAATTGAAACAAGCGATGGCGGAAAGTACTGGGTTTATGACTGCTGTAGAGTTGTTGGCAATGCGATCTATAGATGACTGAACAATATCTGCTGTTAATTAGTAAATCGGTTGCTAAAGATCTACAGGATTTACAACCCAAGCAATACAAACAAGTTGTAGCTAAAATTCTCTCATTAGGTACGGAACCAATCCAACAAGATTGTAAAGCTCTCAAGGGAATTGAGGGTGGTTATCGTGCCGAGCAAGGCGAGTTTAGAATCTTGTACTATATTCAGGAAGCTACGGACGAACAATTGGGACAAGTGCAAATATTTCGGGTTGGTAAACGTAATGATGATGAAGTTTATCGCAATTTGTGACTCTATTGTTATAACTTAAAATCGATCGAATTACTCATCCCATTCAGCTTGACGTTTAATTTAATCTGCGATCGCGGATAAATAACGTTAAAGTATAAAAAGCTACAATAAGTTATCTATTTTACACTCGATCTCTAAGATATGAGGGCTGACACTAGCAGCCCTATATATTGTCGAGACGTTATTTATTTGCTATATTGTCGATCGATAAATGCTTGATTCGTTGGCGTTCGCGTAAGCCTGCCTTTGGCATAGCCGCGCGTCGGCTCTGCCGAGGCTTCGCGAACGAAGCAAGTAATCGAAATCTATGCTGTGGGCAGTGCCCACCCTACGAGATCTGGCTTCTGTGGGCACTGCCCACCCTACTGGCTAGATGTGTTTTATCAACTCTACGATTCTCTTTCCCTTCGGGACGCTACGCGAACAGAGACGCTACGCGAACGACATATCTTCGATCTCGATCGTACTGTGGCCGATCATTTAGATGAGGTCGATCGATATTTTTTCGTAATTTTCCTGACTTCTTGTAGAAGTGCAATTTATATAAGTGCTAGGAATGAATCAATTATTTTTACGAGAAAGTTATTACAACTTTTTTTGTATTTTAATTACCTCCATTGATTTTTAGGATCGAAATTGCAGTATTCTCGGGGAATTGGGCAATCTTTTTCAGTAACTTGATTTCCAAATGCTTCGATCCTAGCTAATTTATCTAAATTAGCTAGGGGCTTTAGATCGACTATCTGATTATTTGCGATAAAAATAACTTCTAATTTAGTCAATCTAGCCAGAGGTCTTAGATTGACAATTTGATTATTTGATATGTTGAGTGAGTTTAATTCAGTCAAATTAGCTAAGGCTGTTACGTCAGTAATTTTATTGTTACCGAGAGCGAGATTGCTTAATTGATTTGAATTTGCCAGAGGTTTTAGGTTACTTATCCGATTATTATTCAGAGTGAGAGAACCCAGTCCAGTCAGAGTAGATAAGGGGGTTAGATCCTCTATTTGATTCTTATCTAAGATCAGAATTCTTAATTTAGGTAAATTATTTATTGGTTTTAAATCTATAATTTTTTTATCTGTAAGTCCAAGCGAGGTAAGACCATGCAGCCTAAGACTAGCTAGTGTACAGTTACTAGTACGAAGTTCTGTCAGTAATACATTAATTGTATGTTGAGTAGATTTAGGTATGAATTTTTTATTTTGGCATAAATAAAGAAAATTATTCACATTTTTAGGCGGTTTAGCAGATGCAGGTATAAGTGAAAATTGGAGTAGCAATGATACTATAATTCCGAGTGTAAATTTTTTATTCATGTCTTTAGATTAAGTTACAATAAAGGCTCTTCAGTACAGTAAGCCTGATTGACGGATAAAACTCCTGAAACGTCGAAAGATCGTAGGTTGGGTTGCGCTCAAGCTTAACCCAACTAACCCCGCCAACACCCTAGAGATGTTGGGTTTCATTCTTCAACCCAACCTACGATAAAAGATTTGCACCTTACAATCAGACAGTAAGCAGTGAAGAACTACAATATACTAATTAATTATACTCATATATTAGAATCACCATCCATAAGAGCAATAGTCTCAGCATCAGGATTAGTTAGATAATTACCCTCTATACTATTGAATGTATATTGTAAATGTATTTCCTCTTGACCACTCGATGGATCGATGTTTACGATTGTCATTTCGTAGGCAAAATTTTCTATGCCCTCAATATATTCCAAAGCTAAGTCAGATCCTTCTTCATATGATGAAACAGGTGGATAGTTGTAAAAATCATATGAATTATTTTTTTGTATCCAGTTCTTCAACCAAGTTTCAAAGTCTCGCTGTGCTCTCTCAGTTTGATTCGCATTTGGCACAGATGAACCTTTTGTTGTTATGTATGGATTATTCTTTACATAACTTGATACTGAGAATACACGATTAAAAAATTTACTTTGATCTAGAAAAATATCTTTAGTTTCTGGCCGAGAATTTAAAAAGTCATATGTAGTTTTGAAATTGGCAAACCGCCTGTTTACATCAAGAGCAAAACCAGAGCCTGCTATCATCTCATTAGTTGAAACTAATCCATAGTATTTAGACAGCATCTCACTAAGTTTTACCGTACCCGAAAGTTGATTCAAGTTTAACATTCTGGAACGGTAGCTCTTTTTCACATCTGGTGGGTTGGCGATAGGCTTATTAGTAGAGATCCAATGACCTAGCATAAAACCATCAATATCTCCAATCAGTTCTGCGTCTGAGGCACCATTACTTATTCCACCAAATTTCCATTGTCTGTGGTTTTGTTTTGTATATTGGCTACATAAGTAAAAATCTGGAGCTGTAGCTGCTTGTCCTATATCACCTGCAAGTGTTGCAGCATACAGAGGATCGAGCCGGAATAGTCCTCTTCCAGCAGCACCTTCGAGATTGTAACAAGTAAAATGTACTTCTTTTGTAAATTGATTTAATATCACACCCCTACAATAAATAGGTGTAGGACGATAGATAGCTGCGGAAATTCCGCAGATGACATGCCCAAGAGCGACTCTTTTATTAGACATGTCAAAAACAACGCCATACTCATATGTATCATCATGGCTATGGAACAGCACACCTTGAATACTTTTGATGTGAGCTGCGGTGAGACCATTGCCTGGTTCAAGTCCGTAAGTAATTTCTCTGGTAGTACCCAAGATTGCTTTCCAGATAGATGTGTCATAACCACCATAAAGCCGTAAGGTATCTATAATTTGTGATGTTGTACGATTAGGATATGCCTTCTCTATTAGTACAATGAGTGCAATGGCTTCTTTTATATTCGTCATGATATGGTCTATCTGGTAAGATTGAGTTGGTGTCAGGTTATTTGAGTATCGATCGATAGTTATTGTTTTATTATCCGCCAATCAGAAGCACTATTTAGATGCTAAATTTTACTCAAAATACATCTCAAGTATGTTGTGTTTTTGTTAGATAGCAATCGATTCAATATCACAAAGCATTCTGAATAACCAAGTATTATTAATATACAATTAATTAATTAATTGTATATTAAGCGATGGTTAAATAATGATTTTTATTTGATATGCGATCGCGAACAAAGTACTTATAGTATAAAATAGTATATATATTATCTATTCTCAGTCGATCGCCATAACACCAATAGAGCTAATACTGCCAGCTCTATATATTTCAAATATATTTAACTCTGTAAATATTTATACCGATCGATTCATTTGTTCAATCCGATCGAAGTAGCGATAGACTAGATTCGATCGGAACCTCCTTCTAGGCGAAATAAACGTTGATTCAATCGGCGAATTTTCCGAGCATTAGACTCTATTTTTGTCTCGATTTCTTCTGTCTTTTGCTCTTCTACTGCTAAATCGAGATTCAGATCCGTTACTTCCTCATGGAGGCGGTTGAACCCTTCGCGGATGGCGATAGTCAATGTTCCATCGACACTATCGATTCGATTTCGCAAAGCCTGTTCGAGATTGGCTAAATCTTGCTTTGTAGCCATAGTCTGCTCGATCCTAGTAATATCGCCTTTCATACCAGTAATATCGCCTTTCATCCCAGTAATATCACTTTTTATCCCAGTAATATCACCTTTCATATCCGTGATACTCTGCTGCATGACTGTCATACCCTGCTGCATTATCGTCATGCCTTGAATGACTTGGGTAAGCTGAGATTCAAGGCGAACGCGCAAGCGCACCCCCAAGGGTGGTCGAAACGTTCTTCAGACATTATGTTATCCTAGTAGTTGATGATTAGAATTAATTTTTTGAAGAGTCCGATTGAGATTAATCGATCGATCTATTTATTCAATATTATCACTGTTTGATTCTAGAGATTTTACCTGAAGATGGAAGCCGCGTTGTTCCATTCTGTCTGCAAGCATGGTGGGATCTTGAATCCAGAATTGTTTGCCAAAGCGGACTAATTGATAGTCATGTTCGCCACGGACGATCGCATATACGGGTGTTTTGATGGCTGATGTTTCGCCAGAGTATTCACCGAGGATTGTCTTTAGTTCTTGGGTTTTGATTTCGTCATTAGCCATGTTGAGGGGCAATTCAATTAATACTAGATATTCTGATTCAATTTCGACTGCACCTTCTATATATTTAGAGTTGGGATCGATCGCGATCGCTTCATTGACGATTAGTTGCAGTTCTTCATCTTTGCGATTGACTTTGCCGACTAATATTGCTGGAGCATTGGGAAAGAGTAAATCTTTGACTTTTTCATAGGCTTCGGGGAAGATTACCCCTTCCATTTTACCGCCAGCAATATCAGTTAGTTTGAGAATTGCCATTGACTTATTATCTTTTTTCGTCTGTACTACTTTTACTTCTGTTAGCAGCACCACCACGGTAACTTCTTTCGTGGGTTTCTCGATCTCACCTAGTCGAACACAGGTGATTTTTTGCCACTTAGCTATCTTTTCCGCCTCTTTGAGCGGGTGATCGGAGACATATACGCCGAGAAGTTCTAGCTCGAATTGTAGACGCTCCTGGGAGGGGAAATCATCGACTAACTTTGACTTAGGGACTGCTTCAAATCCACCGGATTCAGGTTTGGAGTCACCTAATAGATCGAATAGATTTCCTTGACCGATCGCTTTTTCTTTGGCGCGACGTTGAGACCAAGGTATAATAACTTCGAGATCGTTGATTAGTTGTTTTCGATTGCGATCGATATTATCGAATGTACCGCATTGAATCAAACATTCTAAGGCACGTTTATTGACTGCTTGGAGGCTGACACGCTGACAAAGATCGGCAAGGGACGTAAAAATACCACCTTCTAAACGTGCGGCGAGAATATTATCGATTGCTCCTTCGCCCACATTTTTGATGGCGGATAAACCGAATAGAATATTGAGCTTGCTGGGATGTTCGGCACTAACAATTGGCCGGAATTTTACATTCGATCGATTGATGTCTGGTGGCTCGACTCTGATATTTAATGTTTGTTCGCAGTTGTTTAAGTATCGGGTAATCTTATCTTGGTCGCCACTATTTGCTGTCAATAGGGCGGACATATATTCGGCGGGATAGTTGGCTTTTAGAAATGCTGTTTGATAAGTGACGTAGGCATATGCAGTAGAATGGCTTTTGTTAAAACAGTTAGATGCGATCGAACCATTCTCTAATAAGAAATTATGAACCTTTTTCAGCCCAATATCGTACACTGGTTGGATGCCTAAAGATTTGCGACTGGTAATTTTAACCATAGTAATAACTCTCTAATATTATTGTTTGATAAGATTCGTAGGGGTGGGTTTATGCTAACGATCTATTTTGTGCCGACAACTATCGAACAAAACCCACCCTCCCCACTAATAATCTATTCTTTATTTGTTCTCAATTGACATTTGCGGCACATTTTGTCATTGCTAGTGGGGAGGGCGGGTTTTGTTTTGGTGGATTTGTGAAAATCGCAAGTTGCTTGCTAAACCCGCCCCTACGGGTTATTTATACTGCTACCCTCAATTGATGATTTATCTAATTGAAATAGATCTAAATTGCGATCGAATATTTCTTGAATAGGCAACATTTGACGATCGACTGTCATAAATTTATGATCGGCAGTGGCGCGAATTGTGCTACCATCTTCCAGTAAATACTCGAATACTTCTTGTTGACCTCGATCGTGCCATTGGTCGATCGATTGCTGGATCGCATGGCCGTTATCATCTATACTGCACACTGTACAGACAATTTGTTCGCTGACAATTTTACCAATGGGTAATGCTCCATATTCCAGTGTCATGACTTTAGTATCATAACTTAGACAATACTCTGCGAATAAAACCATCTTATCAAATAGTGCATCGGCGATCGAATGTTCGACTCCTTTCTTTGCCGAGCCATCGAGAAATTTCTCTCGTTGTTTATTCATTTCATCGGCTTTCTTTTTACCCATACAGCGGCGTAAAATATCAGCTTCACCCAAAGTGTATCCAGCTAAATCTTGAGCGATCTTCATGATCTGCTCCTGATAAACGATTACTCCGTATGTTTCATTAAGTATTGGTTCTAAAATTGGGTGTTCGTAAGTGATTTTTTCGCGCCCGTGTTTGCGATCGATAAAGATAGGTATTAGCCCTGCATCCAGCGGCCCAGGACGATAGAGTGCTAAGATAGATGATAAGTCTTCGATACTCGATGGTTTGAGTCTTTCTACCACATCTAGCATCCCTGAAGACTCTAATTGAAATACCCCTTCTAGGTCGCCAGATTCGACTTGTTTATAAGTTTTCTCTACATTTGGCGGTCGTTTATTCGCACTACCTTTCTGAAGAATTTTATAGGTACGGCGTTCCTCAGTGGTAATGTCATCGGCTTCTATTTTGTCATGCTTGGTCTCTTCAATTAGATCTAAGGCATTTTGGATGATGGTGAGATTTCTTAGCCCTAAGAAGTCCATTTTCAGTAGACCCATTGAGTCTAAATCTTCCATATAATATTGGGTGATTACCGACCCATCATTATTCCGTTGTAACGGTACGATCTCATCTAATGGTTGCGCTGAAATTACCACACCTGCGGCATGAACGCCGAAGGTTTTGTTTGTACCTTCGATTCGCATCGCCATATCAATCCACTGTTTCGCAGTGATTTGTTCGCCTGTTTCTGGATCTTCATAGCTGGCATTTTCATAGGCTTCTTTAAACTCTGGGGTGGGAGTTTTATCAGAAATCATTACTTTTAATTTTGTCGGTTTTCCTCGGACGACGGGAATCAATTTTCCGAGTTCATTCGCCGCACCATAGGGAATATTTAGTACTCGCGCCACATCTTTGAGTACCGCTTTGGAAGTCATCCGGTTGAAGGTAATAATCTGGGCGACTCGCTCTTTGCCGTATTTTTCGGTGACATATTCGATCACTTCACTTCTGCGCTCGATGCAAAAGTCGGTATCGATATCTGGCATCGATTTTCGTTCGGGGTTGAGAAATCGCTCGAATAATAGGCAATGATGAACGGGATCTATATTGGTAATCTTCATGGCATAAGCCACCAAAGAGCCTGCGGCGGAACCTCTCCCTGGGCCGACGGGAATTAGTCGATCGCGGGCAAATTTGATATAATCCCATACAACCAGAAAGTATGTCGAAAATCCCATCCGCTCGATCATTTTTAGCTCATAATCGAGTCGTTCCTGATACTCTGTACTGATATCGAGATAGTTTCTGACACGTAATCTTTCTTTTAATCCTTCTCTGGAAATCTCTTCAACAAAAGTAGCGGGAGTATGTCCGACGGGAATGGGGAAATCTGGTATTTTCGGTTCGCCGAGAATATCGTAGGATTTAATTTTAGCAGCAACTTCGAGGGTATTGTCGATCGCTTCAGCAATCACATCATCTGATAAATGATCGCGAAATAGACATGCCATTTCTTCCTTCGACTTGAGATATTCGGTACCGCTATAACGCATCCGTTTATCTTCGCGAATTAGTTGTCCTGTTTGGATACATAATAGGGCATCATGAGCTTCCACATCAAAGCAGGAAACAAAGTGAGAATCATTCGTGGCAATCAATTTAATATTTAGTTCGCGGGCAATTCTCACGATCTCGACATTAACTACCCGATCCTCTTTAGAACCATGATCTTGGAGTTCTAAATAATAGTCTTCCCCAAACACATTCTGATACCATTTTGCCACCTTTCGCGCCGCATCTGGACGACCTGCCATAATTGCTTGGGGCACTTCTCCACCCAAACAACCACTGGTAACGATTAAGCCTTCTTTATATTTTTCGATATACTCTTTATTAATGCAAGGGCGGGCAAATATCCCCCGACCTTGGAAGCCTTCGAGGTGCGATACTGTGGTAAGCTTGACTAAGTTCTTATAACCCTGGGTATTTTTGGCGAGGATGACTTGGTGGAACTTTTGATAGCGTTTTTGCTGGGTAAAGTCGCCGTTGATGACATACATCTCATTGCCAATAATCGGCTTGATATTTCTCGATCGACAGACTTTAATTAGTTCGATCGCTCCATACATGACTCCATGATCTGTCAATGCGATCGCTGGCATTCCCAATTCTACTGCTCGATCGACCAAATTTGGCAACTGACTAGCTCCATCGAGGAGGCTGTAGTCGCTGTGCATGTGCAATCCAACGAATGTCATAGGGTTTTACCAGTGTGAGTATGAATATTATAGTAGCTTTGAACTGATGTCGAGAGGAGGAGGAGGAGGGGTTGTTTGTGTTAGGTTTTGGTTGGTGCTTTTTTAACACGGAGGGGCACTGAGGTTTCACTGAGGTTCACGGAGGAAGGTTGATGGCGCAGTTAAATATTCTGGAGTCTTCTACTCGGATATATGAGTGGAGCTGGCAAGGTGAGTCTGTGAGGGTGGTTTATGAGGTTTGTGGTGTAGGTAAGTCTATTTTGCTTTTGCCTGCTTTTAGTACGGTTTCTAGTCGCTCTGAGATGTTGGGTTTGGCGACGCTGTTACGGGGTGAGTTTGAGGTGACGACGGTGGATTTTCCTGGGTTTGGAGATTCTGCTCGGTTAGGGTTGGATTATGCGCCTGCGCTGTATCATCAGTTTTTGGCGGACTTTGTGCGGGAGGTGTTTTCTACGCCTGCGATCGTTGTTGCGGCTGGGCATAGTGCGGGATATGCGATCGACCTAGCAGCCACTCTACCCCATGATATCTCGAAATTGATTTTAGTTGCTCCGACTTGGCGCGGCCCTTTGCCGACGATGGCGCGGGGACAAAAACCCTGGTTGAAGTTGGTGCGAGAAATGATTCGTACGCAAATTTTGGGTGAATTTTTATATCGACTCAATACGACTCGCGGCTTTTTGAGCTTTATGTTTCGGCGACATGTCTATAGCGATGTTAATACGCTTACCCCTGAGTTATTGACTCGCAAACAAGAACTATCTCAACAACCAGGTGCGAGATTTGGCGCGGGGGCATTTGTAACTGGGGGACTAGATCCTTATACTAGTCGAGATGAAGCAACAGAACATCTTCAGTCCGTCAGTATACCTGTAATTATCGCCCTCGCCGAAAATAGCCCACCCAAATCCAAAGCCGAAATGCTCGCTCTATCTGAGGTATCCGGTATTACCAGTTTTACCCTCCCTGGCACATTAGGCTTGCACGAAGAATATCCCACCGAATTATACGCCGCCATCAAACAGTTCCTCTAACCCCCACTAACCAATCTGTCTTGAAAAGGTGCTCTACTTGTCTGGCCTTTGTCACCCGCCCAGTTGGGAAACCCCAAGACCACTGGGCGGGTCACCCGACCATCAGCACTTTCCGCTGCGCTCTCCTTTCGCTCCTCCTACTCTGCGTTACCTACTCTGCGTTACCCTTTATGCACCAACTTACTAACAATCCCCTCACACCCCCCAGGAATAGTCTTCCTAGATGCTTCCCCGCACCAAGAACAACAGTACTGACGTTGTTCGTCTGACATCTCCTGTACGTCGGTAAAATCGGCATTTTCGACAACCGCACCAGTAAACTCACCAGTAGCGTGGTTGGGTAATTCTTTGCGGCTGCGGGGACTTGCAGATGCAGCAGCACCATAAAAGAAGCGAGTACCTTTGAGATCTGCACCCTTTAATTTTGCCTCATAGAGGATGGTACGTGAAAAATTGGCTTTGACTAAATCACAGCCGCTCAAATTGGCACGAATGAGATTAGCATCGCTTAAATCAGTCCATCGTAAGTCGGTGCGGGAGATATCTGCACCAGCTAACATTACTCCCAAATCGATGACACGCACCCCATAAATCCGATCTTCTTCATAGCCACCACTCCCATCTAATATGGCTCTACCCAGTCTGCGATCGCGTCTGAGGGGTGATAATAATTTAGACTGGGAGAGGAAGCGGAGGACTTTGGCTTTACCGCCTGCATCGACGCTACCTAATAGTGCAGCAGTTCTACCTGCGGCGAATGCTTGTTCTTGTGGCCAATCTTCGAGGAAACCATCATCATCTAATACTAAGTCAGAAATGCCCTGAAAGTAGGTATCGATCGTCTGTTGTTGGGTTAGAATGTTTTGTTGACTGGTAAGGCGATTTTGTTCGAGGGTAAGGTCGCGAGAAATAATGTACTGCTGCCAAGCAATGTATACTGCTAATACGGCGATCGCGATTTGACCGATTGCACCACCCCATTCACCGGATGCACCAACAGCATTCCAATCAATTCGATCGGAGAAACTATTAGCGTAGCTAAAGAATCCAAAAATCTGGAGTAAACCAATTATAGCAACTAGGAAAGTAATTGTCGCGACGATCTGCAATCGTTGTCCTGGCGAGAGGGAGTCAATGATTTCTTGCCGAATACCTCGATAAATAATCGGGATGGATATTACTATTGCTAGGGCACAACCCGCTCCGGCAATCCAGGTATTATTCAGCCATAATCCAAACACCATTATGACGATCGCTATCAAATTCACCCAGATTGTCATATGCTCCACAAAATCTCTAGTTTAGACGGTCAAAAACTCTCTATCTATCAAACTATATCATTATATAATATTCTTTTTTCCCGAACCAGATCGAATTTCCAAGATGAGAAAAATTTTATTTAGATTATTTTTACTTACCTTCATTGTTGGTGGTGGAGGCTTCTATTATATCTGGCAACAGGCAACTAGGCTACCGGATGAATACGTAGACGCAGTTGCTGCAAATACACAAGATAGTGCCACGGTACCACTCCAGCCGAGTCAGATTACGAGTCAAGCGACTGTGAGTAGAAATAAGCTAACACAACCGATCGCCACAGCCAAAGTAGGTCAAAAGATCGCGGTCAAATTAACCGATCGAGATCTGAATAACTTGATTATCGATAAATTAGCTGCTGCCCAGTCCGATCGACAAATTCCCAGTGGTATTAGTGGAATTAATACTACCATTAAAGATGGTCGGGTTAATACTGGAGCATTGATAAATATCGACAGGTTGGCTCGTGATGCCAAACCAGGTAGCAAGGCGGCGGGATTGACTAAGTTAACTGATAAGCTACCTTTTCTCAAAGATCGTGATGTTTATATCGGCATTGTTGGCAAACCGATGTTTGATGGTAAACGAATTGAGTTTGATGACTCTACTCAAATCAAGGTGGGTAATATGAACTTTACTGTCACTCAACTTTCGGAAAATTTGGGTGTATCTCCAGAAAAGATTAAACAAGCGATCGATCTCAGAATTCAGCAGAAGGGTTTGAAGATCGATCGAATCGATCTCCAAAATGATGGGCTAAAAATCGAAGGGGCGAAAAAATAAACCTATTTAGTTAGTTCGCTATTATATTCATTAAAGCTTCGCCGTTTTAGGGCGACAGACTCCGTGCGAGGTAAAAGATTGAAGACTTCGCGGAAGGTATCATCGATTTTTTCAAACGAAACTTGGCCAATTTCATCGAGTCGAACTTTACCTTCACCGTCAATAATCACGGTTTGAGGCACTACCCCTTTATAATAGTAGCCTTCTTCGGTGTTGTTATATTTGCGATCGAGTTCGAGACTGTCTGGCGTGACGGGAATGAAACTTGCCGCTTTCCCATAATAAGCCTGCATCTGAGACATCACTCCAGAGTACTGTTTGCAGTCGCTACTATCATCGATATAAAATACGATATATGATGGTTTCTTGGTTTTCAAAGAATCTGCTAAGGAAATCCGCGCTGGAACTAGAGAGCCATTACCTGCATACAGCACGAATACATTCCCATCATATTTATCATCGTCGATATTCGCCCATGCTGGAGTAGTTAGCAGCAAGGAACAGCCGATAACTAAAATTGCTGTTATTAAGGATTTGGTGACATGGCTATAATGCAATTGCCACCAAGCTTTTATGGGATTAATTAATATTTTTAGCATCATAAGTTAGTGATAAATGGTTTTTAAAAGCTTTTACGCAGAGTAGGAAGAGATAAAGGAGATCGCGGAGAGTGGGTTAGAGTGGGGGTATGACTCATTAGTTATCTCCCAACTCCCAACTCTCAACTCCCCTACTTCACTGCTTCGAGCATCCAGGAGAAATAGAAGCGAGTTTTGGTTGTGGCTTTGCGGTTGATGGTGAAACCTTGTGCTTCGAGGATTTTGACGACATCGGCTTCCTTGTGGAGATAGGAGCGGGTGGCTTTACTCGCACCAGGAAAGAAACTACCGATCTTTTTGAGTAGACTAAAGCAGGGTGTTTTGGGTGCAAAACTGATAATCAGTCGTGAGTCTGCCATTGATGCGAGGTGGGAAATCATTTCCCCAGCTTTCTCTTGGGGATAGTGGATTAAGACATCCAGACAAATCACCGTATTGTAGCTACCGCTGAGGGTTTCCAGATCGCTAACGGTGAAGGTGGGGTTATCATTATTGCCAAAGAGTGTTGCAGCACGCTCTTTTGCTTCACCCACCATTTTCTCAGAAATATCGCTCGCACTCACAATCGCCTTGGCTGTCGCGAGGGGAATGCTCAATGTACCCACTCCACAGCCTGCGTCACAGATAGTTAAACCTTCGAGGTTATTATCTGCCTCGAACCATTCTAACAGGGTGTCTACGGTCTGCTGATGCCCCGTACGGATATCAAGTTGAACTTTATTTACCTCACCATCGCCATAGATCCGCTGCCATCGATCGAACCCCGTACCATTAAAATACTCTTTGACTACCGCTTTATCGTCTACTACATCCATCGAAATTATCTTATAAATATTTTATCGCCAACGGTAACTATACCAGGGGTGAGGGGTGGTAGGGTAGGAGGGTGGTAGGGTGGTAGGGTAAAGTTTGAGTGTTTGTTTGTGAGATCGAGAGTTATCCCCTACCATCCCAACTCCCAACTCCCAACTTATTAGTTTTCTAAACGATAGTAATCTCGATCGCGACCCAAGCAAAAGCCGATCGAGCGTTGTAAACTATAGTTGCCCCAGATTGTAAATACGCAAATCGCGATCGCGCTTAATCCCGTACCGACAGTATAAATTCCAGCATAGCCCAATTGCTGTGCGACTGCGCCAAATACAGGTGCGGCGATGGCGACTCCCAAATCCAATCCGGCTAGGCAAATTGATAATACTTGTCCTCGGTGGTAGGGTAAAGATCGATCGGATAATAAGGCAACTGTCATCGGAATCAATGTACCGATGCCCAATCCTTCTAAAATCGCTGCACCGATAAAACTTAGCTCGCCTGTGGCTGTTGCTAATAAAGCCATTGCGCCAGTATAACAGCACAAACTTCCAGCGATAAATATCCCACGTCCGTAGCGATCGGATCTACTGCCAATTACCGATCGAGAACAAAAACTAGAGATTGCCGCGATCGTATAAAATAAGCCAGGATTGAAATCGATCTTGCTGGCTTGGATGTAGAGCGGAATAAAAGTATGAACCGCCCCAAAGGGGAAGCCAATTAGTAATAGAGTTAGAGCAGGAACAGCTAGAGCAGGATTAGTTAATATTTGTCGAACTGATATATTTGACGATTCAACTTTTAGCTCGATCGCATTTGAATCATTCCAGTCTGAATCGGATTCGATCCTGGCTTGTTTTTCGCGCAATTGACTGGCACATAAATAGGCTAAACTACCGGATACAATTGAGATCCAAAAGATAGTTGAGAACATGCCCTGTACTTGCAGATAGCCACCAATTGCTGGACCTAAAGCTACGCCAATTGGATTTGCCAAACTCATCATGCCAATTACTTCGCCGCGACGTTCTGGTGGTGCCAAATCCACAACTAAAGCACTATAAGCAGTTGCCAGAGCAGCAATACTAATCCCATGAAATCCCCGAACTACCATCAATAATGGAATCGAAGTAGTAGCCAAATAACCTAGTGGTGCGATCGCAACTATTGCCGTCCCAATTAATAATACTACTTTTCGTCCACGCCTGTCGGCTAATTTACCCATGAGGGGACGTGTGGCGAGTAATCCGATCGCAAAAGCACCGATAATTAAACCGATCTGCTGTTGTTTGATGCCGATCGTATCTAGATATGCTGGTAAAGTTGGCAATAGAATTGCAATACTAGTCCAGAATAATAATCCCGTACCAAATAGCACTAGTAAATTACGCCGCTGCTCTGGTTCAATCTGACTGAAAGTTCTCATTTAGGGATTGAGGAAATTTAGGAGTTTTTGATATTTAGTGGCGATTGAAATCGCATCTATACAACCAAAGTCCGCCTACGCGGACTGAATTGCTCTTAACCTGCGTAGGCAGGTTTTAATTATATAGTAGCGATTTTAATCGCCGCTGTTCTCGCTCTTGCCAATCTTCCCTATATTAAATTATTTCCCAATCGGGTACTAACGATTTTTGCCTGTGGTGTTGTTCCTGATTTTTGATATATTGTACTAGCGGATCTAGTGAATTATGACTGACTGTAAGAGCTTCCATATCCACCCTGCCATTTGAAAAAGTTATCTGGTTTAATCTCATGGTTGATAAAGTGAGATGAGCTACCTTTGATTTGTTTCATCAATTCAGAAATAGCGACTGTCGATGTAAAGCCAGTAAGCAAATGAATATGGTCGCTAATTCCACCAACTGCGATCGGTTCACATTTTAATTCTCGGCATTCTTTAATTATTACTGAATATAGAGCCTCTTGAATGTCAGGAGTAATAATTGGCAATCTATCCCAAGTCGCCCATGTACAGTGTATATACATTTGGATGAAATTAGATCGCATTATGAACTCCTTTAGGTATGATATTTGACGGTAATTTTAATCACGACTATATAATCGAAGTCTGCCTACGCGGACTGAATTGCTCTTAACCTGCGTAGGCAGGTTTTGTTTATATAGTAGCGGTTTTAACCGCCATTGTTTCAACATCCAACCAAATCAGATATTTGATGGCGATTTTAATGGCGATTTTAATGGCGATTAAAATCGCGCCTATATAATCGAAGTCCGCCTACGCGGACTGAATTGCTCTTAACCCGCGTAAGGCTTTGTTTTGTTTATATAGCCGCGATTTTAATCGCCACTATCTCCACCTCCACCATCTCCACCACCATCCACCGCCTCAACAACCCCCTGATACTTCATCTGTGCCCAAGTTAGCTGCTTTACCTTCGCCACATCACCTTGACTGGCAGCCTCCTTTAGCTCCCGTTTCTCATGAGCGTGTCGAATCGCCTCCTCTTTCGAGCGAGAGCTACTATCAAAACACTTCTCTAAGTTTTCAAAAACCCCCCGCCGTGATTTTTGAGCGTGTTGACGTTCGGTATCCAGCAACTTCATCATCAATTCAAGGTGCATCGCATCATCACTACATATCTCTGCTAAAATCGACCATTCATCACTACCTATCCCATTCTTCTCCTGCTTTAACCGTGGATCCTTGAAAACTTCCCCCGTAACTTCTTCATATATCCGAGGTAAACTATCATCAAACTCATGTTTTTCCTCCAACCAAATGCGTCTGATTTCACACAATTCCTCATTGGTAATGAGAGTGATATCCTGCATATCTGGCGGTGCAGTTTGACGAATTTGTACCTGCGCTTCTAATACTCGCCGCACCCAATGTTCGCGCCAAAACTTTGTATATGGCCCTGGAATTGGGACTACCTCAGTACCATCCTTACCTTTTTTACCCTTCTTCCGTTCAAAGAGTTCTACTTTACCATATATACGGCGAAAATCACGCCGATCCCAATCATCAGGAATATCCAATTCATTCCGAATCTCTAACAATGGTTGCAACCATTCTTTTTCTTCATCATTCTGAATCATTGCCTCCATCGACTTATCTTTAGTCACCATCGTACATACCCAACAACCAAACCGAGAATCCCCACAACTAGGGGTAGATGTATCGACTACTAATGGACATTCATTATCCGCAGTAGCCCCTCGATATAGAGTAAATAAATCTTGATTATCCCCACCCCAAGGGTTAGGAAATTGCATCAAGTACATCCACACCTCATCAGTACGCCAATCCTCGATCGGCGTGTATATTAGTGAGTTAGGTAAACGTGAATTAGGGCTGAGATAATCTCGAACTCGATTTTTCTCATGCTTTTTCATCGTCATCGCCCGTTTGTTACTTTCTGCTTTCCGAGTACCTAATACCAAGATAGTTTCACCATTAATCCGTACCGTTTCACGAATAAATCGATTAGCAGGACTAATTTTTAGTCGATCGGTACACCATCTGAATCCATTTCGAGGAGCAGGATAACCCTTCCCAATTAAATTGCTCCAAAATGTATCCTTAACCGCTGGCTTTAGTAAGTGTGCCTCGAATGGTAATTGAAGTAACTCCGCCTTAATTTTTATCTGTTCGATGCAGCGACGAACCCAATCAGAAACGATCGGATTCTCAACTAATGTATCTGTCGTGATAACATAAACCTTTTTTATACGCTTGTCAGGGGGTAGTGTAGCGATCGCATTCCAAACAAGCTGTAAAATAGTACTAGAATCTTTGCCCCAAGATACACCTAAAATCCACGGCGTAGCATCACTACAATAAAGATCTTGGATCTCAGTAGTTAACTTATTAACATCTTC
Organism: Chamaesiphon sp. VAR_4_metabat_408; assembly: GCA_031422115.1. Classification (GTDB taxonomy): domain Bacteria; phylum Cyanobacteriota; class Cyanobacteriia; order Cyanobacteriales; family Chamaesiphonaceae; genus Chamaesiphon. The sequence continues at coordinate 31,954 of JANOPX010000061.1, forward strand.
TATGAAATCGGCGACACTGCGCTGTGTAAGGTTTAGTGTGATAGCTTCTGTCATATACGATTGTCTTTTGATAATATTGCGGGCACCTAATTCATATTATGCTATAATTAGCAGTAGTGGTTTAATCTCCATAATAAAAAATGTTGACTACAGTAGAAGGTATTTATCGAGATGGTCGGATTGAGCTAAAAAGTTTGCCCAGCAACGTTACTCAAGAAGCTAAAGTAATTGTAACTTTTGTAGATCTCGAACCAGTCAATTTAGCCGATTATGGGATCGATAGATTACAAGCACAAGCTTTACGAAATAGCCTGACTACTTTTGTGGCTGATTGGGATAGTCCAGAAATGAGTATTTATGACAATTATGATGCCGCAAAATCCCAGCTATAAACAAGGGGATGTTGTCTTAGTATTGTTCCCAAATTCGGATCTAATTACCGCCAAAATTAGACCCGCAGTTGTGGTTCAAGCGGATAACTTACAAACAGACTTAGAGCAGATTATTGTGGCAATGGTTACAAGTAATATGTCACGTAGCCAACACCCCAGTCGTTTAACTATCTTTCTACGTACGCCAGAAAGTGCACGATCGGGATTGGTATCAAATTCAGTGATTATGACTGATAATCTGGTAACTGTCACGCTGTCTTCTATTACTCGTGTAATTGGCTCTATCGATACCTTAAATCTCCAGAAAAGTCTATGCAATACTTTCGGCATCCAAAACTAATGTAGGTATTCTAAAAGCAATACCTGCATTAGTTTTGAATCAGCCTAATTTAAGCTGATTCCTGTTTGCTTTTCTATTTCACCGATCGCAACTTTGATAGCTTTATTAATTGCTGCTCTTTGAGCAATTATTTTTTTACCACCTTTACCATCATCAATCACTAAGCTATTTTCCCACAGGATACAAGTACGGCGATAGTCAAGACTAGCTAGTGCTTTAATTAATATCATACTTTGTTCATCGGTGAAACTATTATCGGAGAATATTAAATATCCAATTCGGCTGATAACTATAAAACCAACTGAGTTAAAATCAATTCTCTCTTGGCGAAGATTATAGAAATTCAACAAATTATTAGCTTGAGAACGCGGTTGGAATAGTAAACTCCATGTAGTGTTGCTTCGAGCAAATTCAAGATAGAAGAATTTAGCTTTATCAAGAAAAGTTCGATATTCTTCTCGATTTTCTACTGTGAATGAGTCAAGACTTTTATTACTAGTTCCAAATAAGAACTCGGACACACCTATCCTCAATTGGCTCATAGTAAAAATATAATTGGCATCTTTACCTACCGTACTTGATATTTTATCAATTCTGCCAGTAAATATATCTAACTCTTTAGTAAGATCGCGAGTAATTTTAGATAAAAAATCACTGACATCAAATGATGCTCGTAATGCTGGAGGAATCGGCTTGTTCTTAGAGCAGTCAGCAAAATCTTGATGAATTTGTTCTAGATCTTCCTCTTGAACTACCAAGACTGTCACACTATCATTATATAATTCTGGTCTTTCTATTACAGCTTTTTCAATTGCTTTAAGTCGATGTTGACCATCAGTAACATATAATAGTATATCACTAGAAATTATAGCGTAACCAAATTTAACAGATCCACTGCCAAATGCAAATACTTTGATTGGGGTATTTGAATTGAAAATAAATGGAGGTAAAATATAAGCATCTGTATTAACTAAATATTTTGCAATATCTTTAACATGAGGTTGCATTAAGGGGCGGTTCATCATCTCCTCTGCATTTGACTTATTCTTTTTGCCATCTGCACTATTTAATTTTGCAATTTCTAGAAGAAGTTTTAATGACAGCGAAAATGCTAGGTGAGTTCGATTACCTTGCTCATAAACATGACAAATGAATAGTCGTGCTCCAGAAGTTGCGGCACTTCGAGTAGCTTGATCTAATGCGTCTCTTTCAGTGTCTAGAAAGATTACATTAGTACTGACAGGTTGGTTATCCATAGAGGCTAATAATTTGTGGGTTATCTGTAGTCACAAGAATATCTCAACTTAATAGTCTCTATCAAGGTAACGCAGCTTATTTTTGGACTGATTTACTTAAAATAAGTCCAAAAATAGTAGCTTGCCAGTCCATATAAGTAATTATACTGAGATTTGAGGGCGATCGAGGATCCGCAACTTGTAATTATGTGTTAAGTTTTTAAAAACCTTAGCTAAGTACGATAAGAAAGCTGTTAGTCTAGTTGCAGAAAACATAAGCTATTCGTTAATAATGCCAGCCAGCAACATTTCTAGCATTCAGCCACACCAGATCCTCGTGCAGCATACCAATATGGGCGGGAGTGAGTCATATGTTGGGGTTGTTACACTTCAATGGTTGGCCGATCGAGTAAAATATGCCTCAGAGATGAGTCTATTGTCAGATCGATATCAGACTGAAGATCGAAATATCTCGATCGATAGTAAGACGATCGAAGTTATTCAACAACGTCCCCTGGATTGGAGTAGACAGGCGGCTTTGGTTCAATATTTAGCAGGGCGAGCTACCCATAAATTCCCCCCCGTATTAGTGACGATCGACAGGGCTTGGGTGGATAATACTTATGCAGATGAATGGGGTAGAGGTGGGAAGGCAAATGAGTCGGCGGCGATGTTTACAGCCATCGATGGGAATGATAGTGTGGGTTTATTAGATGTTGGTGAAATGGTGCGGATTTATGCTCTCGATGGACAGCATCGGTTGATGGGTGTACAGGGATTGATGGAGTTATTACGCACGGGTGAATTGTCGAGATATAGTAAGGATCGATCGAGCGTTGGTAATAAAATTACGCTGGAAGAAATAGGTGCGTCGGATGAGTATTTGGAGAGTTTACCCCAGGAAACGATCGGCATCGAATTTATCTCTGCGGTGGTCAAAGGTGAGACACAATTAGAGGCAAGAAGAAGGATTCGATCGATCTTTGTTCATGTTAATCTGATGGCAATTGCTTTGAGTAAAGGACAATTGGCTCAACTCGATGAAAATGATGGCTTTGCGATCGTCGCCCGCACTATTGCCGTCAATCATCCCTTATTAAAAGATGTCCCCCGCCGGAAACCGCGAGTAAATTGGGATAGTGCGACAGTAGCCACCAAAACCACTGTACTTACCACCCTACAAGCCTTGCAAGATATGGCGGCGAAATACCTTCAATATCAATATCCCCATTGGAAACCAAAAGCCCAAAAAGGATTAGTCCCCCTCCGCCCAGACAAAGCCGCGCTCGAAGCGGGTATCGCCGCCTTTAGCCAACTATTTGATAACTTATCTCAATTCACCAGTTATGGACGCTTACAGGGGGAAGATACCCCTCAATTACGGCGATTTAGCTTTGAGCCAGGGGGCGGTGAGGGACATATGTTATTTCGCCCCGTTGGGCAAGTTGCTTTCGCGCAAGGGATTGGGATGGCGGTTTTTAAAAAGAAAATGGCTGAAACCGAGGTTTTCCGTAAATTAGAGCGATATGATGCCGATGGTGGCTTCAGTCACATTAATACACCCCAATCGCTCTGGTATGGGGTTTTGTACGATCCTAATAAGAAGCGGATTCTGGTATCTGGCAAAGATTTAGCAGCTAAATCGATCGTATACCTATTGGGTGGAATGGACAATGATTTCGATCGAGCCGAATTTCGCCGTCAAATTGCCGAAGCTAGATCTGTGGGGGAATACGCCATGAGTTTCGAGGGGAAATTAGTTACCCCCAAGGAAGTTGGTTTACCACCAGTTTTAGCTTAGGAATGAGAATTTAATAATATACACATCTGTAGGGGCACGATGTGAGTTTATCCGAATTATTGGTTGAACATCCAATATTTTTGGGTGTCGAGTTGAACTGTTTTCAAGCCGAATCGTTTGGCTGGGGGTGTATTGTATGAGAGCAGATGTCTCATGTCGTGCAGTACATCGCGATCGGCACTAGAGTAGCCATGTCCGAGTAGACTGAGATCTATGTTGGAAACGTCGATCGTATCGATACCGGGAACGATCGTAATTGGTGGCGAAAATCCGGTGCGATTGCGCTGGTGGAGATAGCCAGAGGCGGCTAGAGCTTTGTCTTTATTGGAAATATAGAGGGTGGTGCGCTCGGCGATGGTGGGATAAGCGGTGGCTAGATTGCCAAATACGTCTGGATCTTCATCTGGTGCGGCGAGGAGGATTTGCCCGAAGGGTGTGGTATTTTGCGCTTGGAATTGTGCGGCAATTTTGGATATCGATCGCAATAAGCCCCGATTTCCCATACTATGGGCGATAATATGGATCCGATCGGCATTAGCAACAGCCGCAAATTCAGTCAAAAATTGCAGGATATGGGGTTCGCTGGCTTGGATACTGGCTTCGTCAGCCTGATAGCCTTTAATCGTACCCTGAGAGGGCCAACTATAAAAGGCTGTCAGGGGAATACCCAAATCGCAACCAATTTGCGCCGCACACTCAGCCGCACCATCGAAGGTGACGTTGTAGCCGTGAATGAATACTAAGGCGATGCGTTCGTCTTTGTCTTCTTCTTGAGCTAAATTATGTTCGATCCTAGCCCAAAAATCCGCCGAGATCGTGCCTTGAATGCTCTGTCGATCGAGTCTAAGCTTACCTCTTTTCCCTGTCAATAAATTTTTGAACCAATTAGATCCCCCTGCACCAATTTTGTGGGATTCTGGGATGCTGACTTCACACTTACCATAGTGGATGAGGTTGTCTCGCTCTGCCGAAAAACCTTGCTTGACATCGTTTGGATCGATCGGTTTACGATTGGTACCATACCAGACTGGGTAGATAGTGGCTGTTGCTGGGATAGGATTGGTGCTGTTGCGGATCTCCTCTGAGAAGCTGCGAACGACCCTTTGGCGGGCATATGGGGGAATATCGAGCAATGTGCGATCGCGGGTAATCAGACGCGGTAAATCGTCTTCTAGCCCCTGTAGGGAATGTGTCTGGGTGCGTGCCAACTCAAAGGCTTGATAGTATCCTTTACCCGCAGCTACAGCGCGATAAAATTCACTGGTAAAGGATGCGATGTTGACATCATGGATTTCTTCGTCGATGCCGATCGTACAAGGAACACATTTTACCAGTACATCGGCCATTTCGATCGAGAAACAACTATTGAAGACTATGCACTCGACATGTTGTTCGACATTCGCAAATAAAGTGGCGATTTGCGCTGGGGTGACTGGCTGGATTTGCTGAAGGTCGTTTTCTAGGACAATTTCCCCCGTAGCACTATTATGTCCGATAATATGGACGATGGTAGGACGATACTCAGATAGGTACCTGGCTAAATCTTCGATCTGCGTACCTTGCCGGATCCTAACTGTATAATCTTTGCCCCATTTTCCTAGGTGTAAGTTCGATCGAATCAACTCAGCTTCTCGTTCTAATTCTACTCGATCTGTACCGATCGGATTTGCTGCCAGTACCAGAATGCACTTCTCATTTGAGTTCAGTTCCATCTTGGATTGCTCCTTTCGATCTAAATTACAAGGATAGTTTAGCCCAGATTTTGCGCTTCAGATCGATCTCGATCGTCTAGATCGTTCTAAAAATGTTAAAGTCCGAGTAAAACGCATATCCACAACATCCGTGGCTGAAATTCCCCCAGAAACCATCGCCAAAATATTAGAACTATTAAGTCGATGATCTATGCTCATAAATCGAGCCTCTGCTACAGAGTTGTCGATCTTCAATACTTATGGGTAAACAGAAGAATTCATTTATGTCTTAAATCGATTACAGAATACTAAAGAGAGAGGAGTAGATGCTTACACAAGGCTTTCTGCGCTAATGTTAAAAATATCTGGATTTCAACCATCAGCACCCACAGCAATCCTTAAAATGTTGAATCAATCGATTGACACAGCAGAGGCTACTGTTGATGCTGGTGAAGCAAGCGTTAAAGAAGCAAAAAGCGATTGGAATATCTCATGAGTAAGCAAGCCATCCCAGATCCCGAAAAAATTAAGAAAACTGTCCGTGAGTTAAGAGCAGTTTGTCGTCAGTTCGATGCGCTCAACTTTCAACTTGATGAATTAACGGCTTATATCGATGCAGAAATTCGCAATAGTCCCTTGACAGCCTATCGATTAGGTAAAGATCCTCAACCCAAAGAGAATTAAAAATAGATAGTTTCCTTAATTGGTTGCTTGAGTTTTCGACAATTTGAACTATCCACTCCATAAGTGTACTCGATATTTAAACGGCCACTAGACATGAAATCCTAAGATCGGTTAACATAGAACAAACAATTATGTTAGCGTATCCCCGTGAGCATTACCCTTGAACCAGAACAAGAAAGATTTATCCAAGAGCAAGTGGCTCGTGGGCGGTTTAAGTCAGCTCATGAGGTTTTAGCTCACGCCTTCATGCTGTTGGAGCAAAAATATCAAGAAGACGAAGCATGGATTGAGGATGTGCGTCAGAAGGTAGATGAAGCAAGGGCAGAAGTAGCGCGGGGTGATGTTTTGCCGTTAGAAACGGTAATGGCACAATTGCAGGATAAGTTTCGACAAGCGCGGGAGGAGCGAGATTGAGTCGCTGTAACATCTCGCTAAAAGCGAGTCAAGATTTGAATGCAATTTCGGATTATTTCGTATCGCGGAATATCGAGACGGGAGAACGCCTACTGCAAGAGTTTAATCAAAAATGCGTGAAACTCCTGCAATTTCCCCAGATGGGGAGAAGTTATGCAGCAATTCGCCCTTGGCTGCGGGGCATTCCGTTAGATGGATACATCATTTTTTATGAAGTGATAGATGATGAAATTATAATTTTGCGAGTAGTGAGTGGTAGGCAAAATCTAGAGACTTTATTTGATGAAGATCTAGAAGATTAGCTATCATCAGATAAATAATCGATCGAAACTTAATCTAAGAGTGGCGAGGATTAAATCTAATGAGTGTTCTTGGTTAAAACACAAACCCGACTTTTTCATAAAAGTCGGGTTCGTAGGTGTACTAGTTTTATTATCCTAATCACCTTTGCAGTTGCTACATGCTCTTAGCCTTGAAGAGCTTCAGCACCGCCGACAACTTCCAGAATCTCTTGAGTAATCGCTGCTTGACGCGCTTTGTTATAAGAAAGCGTCAAGGAGCCGATAAGTTCCTTGGCATTTTCACTAGCATTACTCATGGCTGTCATCCGTGCGGCTAACTCACTCGCGGCGGATTCTTGCAACGCCCGTAACAGTTGATTGTTTAGATACAACGGTAACAGTGCATCCAAGATTTGATTGGGATCTTGTTCAAAAACTGTATCTGTAGGAAGAGGTTTAGCAGTTATCTCCAATTTCTCGCGCTCGACGGCGAAAGTACCACCGCGAGTAGTCAGACGGAACACTTCATCATCAGGTACTTCCAATCCTTGAGGAGTCAAGGGTAGTAAAGTTTGAATGACGGGACGAGAAGCAATCAAGGAGACGAATTTGGTATAAACTAGTTCTACTCTATCTACTCCTTCCGCGAGGAATAGAGATAATAATCCGTCTGCAATGTTATTCGCTTCAGGCGCAGTGGGGATTTGTTCTAAACCAATATAACTCGCATTAATCGGTTGATTCCGACGTTGAAAATATTGGGTAGCTTTCCGCCCGACGGTGATGAATGTATAGTCTAAACCTTGCGATTTGAGTTCGGCGGCGCGAAGTTCGGCTTTTTTGATGATAGAACTATTATAACCACCGCAGAGACCGCGATCGCCTGTGATTACCAACAAAGCGACAGATTTTACTTGGCGTTCTTGTAGCAAAGGTGAGGTTGCATCAGCAAATTTCATCCGCGCTTGGAGGCTGTACAAAACCTGCGCTAATTTGTCTGCAAAGGGACGAGTTGCGATCACTTGTTGTTGCGCTCGACGCACTTTTGCCGCTGCAACTAGGCGCATCGCTTCGGTGATTTTCTTGGTATTTTTAACCGATTGAATCTGATCTCGAATAATTTTTAAGTTAGCCATATGAGGGGGGTGAGGGGTGAGGGGTCAAGTTCAAGTAACTCAGTCCGCGTAGGCGGACTTTGTATCACTAGCCCCGATTTTAATCGGCGGCTAACTAGGGGTGAGAGTATATTAAACTCCGACTCAACAATATTTATAAAAAAAGATAAAAGGAAATTAAACTCACGATTTTAATTAGATATTCTCACACCTTGCAACAATTTTTAGAAGTACTAATTCTTCAACCCTTGGGTACCCACGAGGGGCACCCCTACAGGTTAATTGTGTGGGTTTTATCGTTGAGTGCAAGATATGAGTATCTACAGAAGTTGACTAGAATTCAGTCTCGATTGCTTTACCCCCCCAAGGATGCGGGGTCGCTCTTGCTCCCTCCCCTTTGCAAGGGGAGGGCTGGGGTGGGGTAAACAACCTCCGCAACAATTCTAGGAGATCTAAGCTGCTGCTAGATAGGATTTCTTGCACTCAATAATTGCCGCTTTGAGCATCGTTTCTGCTTCATCAGTCAACTGCATTTTGTTGCTCTGAATGGTGGTAGCGTACTCAGGTTTGCTGTTTTTCAAGTATTCCTTGAGTGCAGCAGTATAACCTGTGACTTTATTGACCGCGATATCATCGAGGTAGCCATTTAAGCCCGCATATACTAGTGCAACCTGTTCGGCGACTGATAGGGGGGAGTACTGAGGCTGCTTGAGGATTTCCCGCAACCGCGCACCACGAGCGAGTTGATTTTGGGTCGCTTGGTCGAG
>JANOPX010000062.1:0-19597 GCA_031422115.1 Chamaesiphon sp. VAR_4_metabat_408
CCACCCTCCTACCCTCCTACCCTCCTACCCTCCTACCCTTGATAAGTCACATCTTTGATGGCATTATTCCACAGACTCATCACTTGCTCCAAGCCAAATCTATCGAGTACTTTGGGTGCATAATGGGAGAAATACTGACGCTTCACCGGATCGGACATCAAGATATCCATCCCAGAAGCTAGAGCATCAACATTTTCAGTTACTACCAACATGCCATCGGTACCATTGTGAATGATTTCACGGGGACCACTCAAACAGTCTGCCGCAATTACGGGCACACCGCAAGCCATCGCATCGCACAGATTGACGGGAAAACCTTCAAATCGGGAGGATAGGGCAAATAAATCGGCTTTGCGTAAATATGCGGCGACATTTTTGACGGTTCCAGGCATATAAACCCGCTCCTCTAACCCAAAAGCTACAGTCAAGGCTTCTAGTTCCTCGCGCATTTCACCCTCACCTAAAATAGTGAGCGTCCATTCAGGATGCTGGTGGCAAATTTGGGCAAAGGCTTTGATGAGAAGATCGAAACCTTTTTGGGGAATTAATTTACCAATGGCGAGGAGGTGTCGATCGTCAGTATACAGCCGCGACTCGATCGGTTCCGACTCAGGAATGGCGATCGGATTGGGCATGACCGAGGTATTATATCCCTCAAAGGCTGGAAAGAAAGATAATGCACTGTGAGTCTGTACCGTAATCAGATCTGCTCGCCGATATGTACGCTTTTGCAATTTCTGCCAAGCTTTATTTAGTCCTCCATAAGCTGGATAGACATGCTCGCTGACAATTGTCGGTACCTTGAGTCCTCTACAGGCAAGGAGTGTGACAATATTCGTCTGATTGACAAAACTAATTACGACTTCGGGACGACTAGCTACAATCGCTCTTTTGAGCACGCCGAGCTGTCCAAAATTACCAAATCTAGCTAAAATCGGATCGATCTTACTTACGTCCATTCCTAGAGCGCGATGGCTAATTCGGCTGTCGAGGTCGTAGAATGGAGGTTCGGAGCCATCATCAAAGGTAAGTAAAGTAACCGCCCACCCCCGATTTGCCCAATAGTTAGCAACAATCGACATGACTTGTTCTGCACTACCAGCCCGAAGCGAAGAACTAATCAGTGTAAGTTTCATGAGACCTCAAAAAGTATATACTAGCGGCGATAAGAAGATTACCGTCCTCTTATGAACTAGTATTCCCTTCTCGATTGGCTAGATTACAGTATCGAGCTTGAAAAGTTGAAGATAGGGGAGAGGGGAGGGGGAGGGGGAGACGATAAATTATTATCCCCCAGTCCCCAAGTCCTCAAGTCCCCCAGTCCCCCAGTCCCCCAGTCCCCCAGTCCCCCAGTCCCCCTCACCCCCATGAAGATCCTCGACGGTAAAGCTTTAGCCCAAAAGATGCAGGATGCCCTGCAACAGGAGATTAGCGAACTCCAGCCCAAAATAGGTCGCCCGCCAGGATTGGCGGTCTTGATGGTCGGAAATAACCCCGCTAGTGCGGCATATGTGGGCGGGAAGGAGAAAGCTTGTCTGAAAGTGGGAATCCGCTCTTTTGGGCAACATTTCACCACTGATGTGACTCAAGCCGAATTAGTTGCCGAAATCCATAAACTCAACGTGGACGATCGCGTCGATGGTATCCTAGTCCAATTACCTCTACCCGATGGCTTTGATGCTGTCGCCCTCCTCCACGAAATCGCCCCCCACAAAGATGTAGATGGACTGCACGCGCTTAATTTGGGTCGGTTGGTGCGGGGAGAACCTGGCTTGCGAAGCTGTACCCCAGCGGGGGTAATGCGCCTATTAGCTGAATATCAATTAGACATCGCTGGCAAACATGCCGTCGTAGTAGGTAGAAGTATTTTAGTTGGTAAACCGATCGCGTTAATGTTATTAGAAGCTAATGCTACCGTAACGATCGCTCATTCCCGCACGCCCAATCTTGCAGATGTCTGTCGGAGTGCGGATATTCTCATCGCCGCAGTCGGCAAAACCCAGATGATTACCGCCGATATGGTTAAACCTGGTGCTGTCGTCATCGATGTCGGTATCAATCGGATTCAGGATGAGAGCACTGGTAAATCTCGTCTAGTTGGGGATGTGGATTTTGAAGCGGTGAAAGATGTTGCCAGTTGGATTACGCCAGTTCCTGGTGGTGTTGGGGCGATGACTGTGACGATGTTGCTGGCAAATACCGTCTGGAGTTATGGGCAAACTGCTGGTGAAAAAAGGTTGTAGGGTTGTAGGGTGCATAGCCACCAAGAATCATAGGAGACTGTAGGGGCGGGTTTATGCTAGAGGTATCGATACGTTCCATCAACCTCAACCAAAACCCGCCCGCCACTGGGATCTTTGCATGATGCAGATTTCGATCGCAAAATAGCATTGCTAAGTAGGTAGGTTCAATTATTTATCAAATAGATTGTGTCTGAAACCTTGACGGTGGGCAGTGCCCACCCTACAGCACTCAACCTAATTTCTGAATTAACTGATTTGACTATCCAATCTACTAGCTCGATCGATTTAGCGGAAGCTTATTTATTCAAAAAAAACGATCGTCAGGAGATTTACCCTCCCACTAACAAAATCCCCTCCAAGTCGGGGTGAATCCCGTAGGGGCGGGGTGGGTAAACCTCCGCCACACCACTTCGATCGACCTTCTCAGATCTATTCATGGGGGATGAGAAGGATTTAGTTGGGATGGGCACCCACCCCGCCCTTCGGGCACCCCTCCTAGGAGGGGATTTTCATGCGGAGGTTATTTGTGAGGGGGTGGGTGGAAGCTCCAAAATCTAAACTTTCAACTCCCAACTCCCAACTCCCAAACCATCCTACAGTTCTTTGACGATGACTTTATCGCCTTGAAGTTCGCCGACTAGTACCAAGTCAGTGACACCGACGAATAAACCGTTTTCCAAGACTCCAGGGATATTATTGAGGGTCTTTTCTAATTCGGCGGGATTGTCGATCGAGTCGAATTTCACATCTATTACTAGATTACCTTGATCTGTGACTACTGGCCCAGCTTTTTTGACACCCATGCGAAGTGTGGGTTTACCGCCGAGTTTGGCGATCGCTCGCATTACAGGTGTGACAGCCATCGGGATGACTTCCACGGGGAGGAGGAAGGTGCTACCGAGTTTATCGACGAGTTTAGAACTATCTACAACGACGATAAATTGAGCTGCAAGGGCATCGATTACCTTTTCTTGAGTGTGAGCGGCTCCACCACCTTTGATTAGGTTCTTGTGGGGATCTACTTCGTCTGCGCCGTCGATGGCGATATCGATGCGATCGACCTCATCTAGAGTAGTCAGGGGGATGCCATACTGTTTGGATAGTACTCTGGCTTGGAAGGAGGTGGGAATCCCGACGACGTTGGTGATTTCTCCCGATTTGAGCCTTGCGCCGATATATTCAATGACGTAGGCGGTGGTAGAGCCAGTACCCAAGCCGACGATGGAGTTGGATTTTACCCGCGCTGCTGCGGCTTTGGCGACTTCCTGTTTGATTAAATCTTGGGGGGTAGACATATATTCGATTTTTTCAATATCATTGGCTCCACTCTATCAGGGGATAGGTAGTAGGGGATAGAGGGATGAGCGATTTGCGATTTTTTTCATGGGTATGGTAGGGGCACGATGCATCGTGCCCCTACTGTGGGTAACGCTGCATCGTGCCCCTACCTGTGGGTAACGCTGCATCGTGCCCCTACCTGTGGGTAACGCTGCATCGTGCCAAGGGGAGGGGTAAAAGATACCCTATAGATTCATTAAGTTGGTTAATTTGTAGACGATTCTTGCGCCGACATTTCCATCCCATTCTGCATTGCCGACTTCACAAAGATCGAAACCGATAATTTTTCTACCGCTCCGAATTAGGGCGCGAAATAGACAAAAAGTTTGTTCTAATTCTAATCCACCAGGAACTGGGGTACCAGTGCTGGGGCAGAGTTTTGGATCTAGTCCATCGACATCGAAACTGATGTAAACTTGTTGGGGTAAATGAGCGATCGCATCGTTACAAATATCCAACCAGGATTTGCCTGCATATAGTTCTTCTTTGGTATGAGCATCATAATAGGTGATGACTCGTCCATTGGAGCGATCGATCGTATCTACTTCTACTTGGGAGATATCTCGAATCCCTAATTGCACTATTTTAGAAATCTGGGGAATTTTGAGCGCATTAAACATAATCGACGCATGGGAAAATTCAAACCCTTCATATCCATCCCGTAAGTCTGCATGAGCGTCGATATGTAGAATGCCAAAATCATCATACTGAGTAGCTAACGCTTGAAGATACCCCAAAGGTACACTATGATCGCCACCAATTACGGCTACTTTCTTACCTGCTTCGATCGCGGCTAATGTTCGATCGAATAACCATTGATTGACTCCCTGACAGACTTGGTTGATTTCAGCTAATACGGGTGTTAAATCTGGCTCTAAACTGAGAGACTGCCCTTGTTCCAATCGATCGATAACTCTCGCTGCTTGTTGTCGATAATATTTGTTTTTCTCGACCAAATCTACATCAATTGGCTCCATATAGATTCCCTTTCGCCAACCTTGAGGATTGTCGAGATCGTATAAATCTAATTGTGGAGAAGCATCGAGAATCCGTTGAGGTGCGGCGGCGGTACCTGCATTGTAAGAAACAGTCACTTCCCAAGGTACCCCAAAGACGATCGTATTTGCCGACTCGCGATCGCATGGCAAGCCAAATAAGTTACCATTCACTTGTCCAACACCACTAGGATCGTAGCGATCGAGATTACTTATCATATATTTACGACCTTACGGCATAGATATCACTCTTATGGTAACAATAAAATCTATAACCTTAGTACTTAGTCTTTACCCACCCGCGACTAAAGTGCGGGCTAATGTAATGAAGTCCACTTAAGTGGACTTTTGCTAGTAGCCCGAACTTTAGTCGCGGGCGGTTGAGGATGAAGAACTAGGGTTCCAAATATTCTCCGCTGACCCCTCATCCCTGACCCCTGACCCCTCACTATGCGAAATCTGCTGATTGTGGAATCTGCTGGTAAAATTAAAAAGCTCAAGAGCATTCTCGGCTCAGACTGGGATGTCAAAGCATCGATCGGACATATTCGCCAACTTGCCAACGATGGGGACAGTTCATTGGGCTTCGACTTGGGTGTGGATACCATCGATTGTCGATATATCCCCCGCAACGAGCGCGCCCAACAAACCATCGCCGGATTAATCTCCGCCGCCAAACAAGCAGATCGAATCTTCATCGCCTCAGATCCAGATCGTGAAGGTGAAGTCATTGGCTGGCATATCGCCCAAGTATTGAAGCTAAAACAGCCCCAGCGGGTTGTGTATCAAGAGATTACCGAATCAGCCGTCAAGAAAGCCATAGCGTCTCCCCGTGCCCTCGACATGGCTCTAGTCGAAGCAGGTAGGTGTCGCGATTGTCTGGATAAGCTCGTCGGTTACAAAGGATCGCCCCTCATCTGGCGGCTCAAAAATGGAGCCAAAAGTGTCGGGCGAGTACAATCTGCCACCCTCCACTTAGTTTGTCAACGAGAGCGAGAAATTCAAGCCTTCACACCCCAGGATTATTGGTCGGTATTTGTAGACTATGCTGAAGGTTTTCGCGCCTTCTATAATGGTACGGCTCAGGTTATTTCACCAGCAACAGACGAGGAAACTAGCGATGATGCTGGTGCTGTGACAAAAGTCGCTGAATCAACTCGCGTATTGAGTCAAGCTGAAGCAGAGAGACTGGTAGAGATCGGTAAATCTCACCCCCATCAAGTTCAAAGCATCGAAGGGAAACTCGCCCCCAAAAAGCCACCCGCCCCATTTATCACCTCATCACTCCAACAAGCGGCAGGTTCGCGGTTAAAGTTCTCGCCCGAACATACCATGTCAGTCGCCCAGAAGCTGTATGAAGCAGGGTTAATCACCTATATGCGGACTGATTCAGTCGAACTCAGTCAGGATTTTTGCCAAGCTGCACGGGAATGGCTCCTCGCTCATGACAAAGATAATGTACCGACGAAGGTAGCAAAACAACGCAGTTCCAAAGATGCCCAGGAAGCCCACGAAGCGGTCAGACCGACAGAGATCGCCAAAGCATCCAGCGAACTCAAACAACAGCTCTCAGAGGACGAATTCGCCCTGTATGTGATGATTTGGATGCGATCGATCGCCTCTCAATGCAAACCCGCGCAGATTCGCAAAACCACGATTGTGACTCAATCTGGCGATCTCCAGTGGCAAGCAAGGGGTCAAATGCTCGAATTTGCAGGCTATGCCAAATATTGGAAGGATATTAGCGGTGATGCCATTCTGCCCAGTTTGCAACCCCAGCAACCACTCACAGCCACTAATGTCAATTACGAGCAGAAACAAACCCAACCACCACCGCGCTACTCTGAACCAAAACTCGTTCAACTGATGGAACGTCGGGGCATCGGTCGTCCCTCCACCTATGCGCCGACTATTGCTACACTCAAGGAGCGTAATTATGTCGAACTAGTCAAGAGCAAAGTACAACCGACGACTGTGGGGTTGCAAGTAGATGACTTTCTCATTCAAGCTTTGCCAGAATTGATTCAATCGGAATTCACAGCTCAGATGGAAACAACACTCGATGCTATTTCCAGGGGGAAACAAGAGTGGCAGAGTTATCTGATTGGGTGGAATCAAAGCTATTTTATACCAGCTTTGAGTAAGGCTAGCAAGAATCTACCAGAACAAGATTATGGATCTTTTCAGGGTAAGCCGCTGGAGAAATCACGTTCTAAATGTCCGACTTGCAGTAAACCGATGTCCAAAGTACCTACCAAGAAAATGAAGAAGGGGTATTTTCTCAAGTGTGAGGATGGATGCAAAGATACTGAGGGTAAGGGTTTGGTGATGTTTTGGTCGGAGCGCACGAGTGAATGGCAGCTCCCACAGGCGAAAACCGATCGATCGTCTCCGCCAAAACTTACCGAATATCCTTGTCCAGTTTGCCAAAAGCCGCTGGAAGAATATAGTTACAATAAGGATGGGAAACAAAAGTCGATGCTAAGGTGTTCGGATGCGGAAGCTAGAGCCAAGCCCAAACACAAGGATGTCGCTTATTTTCGAGGAAATGAGCAGCAATGGTGGAGTCCAAAACTAGGTAATCTGAGTGTGAATGGAGCTAAGGAATAAGGATTTAGTAATATACAGATCTGTAGGTTGGGTTTCTGCGTAGTCCCTTTACCCCACCCCAGCCCTCCCCTTGCAAAGGGGAGGGAGCAAGAGCAAGCCTTTCCAAGGGGGGTTGGGCAGGGTGGATTAATTGTCCCTAGAGGATTTTCTTCAGTCCATTTCAATGGACTTTAGCCGTTAGCCCCGATTTCAATCGAGGGCGGTTGAAGACTAAATACTAGGATTGTTGCATTTTTATTTCCTTGCATGAAACCACCCTGTCTTTCCAACCTATCCATTACCCACAGATTTGGCGATCGCCAATTCCTATAATCAATCGCATAACTAAAACTAAAATGCCCCCGCTCGAACAAAATACAATTTCGGCACAACCAGCGAGTGAATCGACCTGGAAAATTAAACTACTTTTTGATGGCGAGTGCCCTCTATGCGTGCGAGAAGTCAACTTTTTGAAACGCAAAGATGGCGATAGAGGATTAATAAATTTTGTCGATATAGCAGCCGAAGATTACGATCCTGCTGACAATGCTAATATTGACTTTGAGACGGCGATGGGACGCATTCATGGGATATTGCCTAATGGTGAAATCGTTCAAAATGTAGAAGTATTTCGCCAAATCTACGATATTCTCGGCATTGGTTGGATTTATGCGGTGACTAAATTGCCGCTGGTTGGTAAATTGGCAGATCTACTGTATGGTATTTGGGCTGACTATCGCCTGCTCCTAACTGGGCGTGCTAATCTACAAACAATCGTTGCCGAGCGTCAGCAATTGCTCAAAGATAAAAATGATAAAGATCTTTGTATCGATCGATGTAAATCATAATGTTCGCGTAGTTTCCAAAGGACGATGTTGAGATGTTATCTGAGTCCATCCAAGCTTTTAACGATCGAGTAGCTGCTTCTCCAGAATTGCAGATTGAGCTTCGCGCTCTAACTTCACCGATGGACTTTTTAGCCTTAGCAAAATCGGTGGGACTCGATCTAACTGGGCAAGATTTTCAGGTGTTGGTGCAACAAGCTTATCAACAATGGATCGGGAAATTAGATCCTCAAGTAAGTAGTTTCTTTAGTCACGTTGGCGATCGCCAAGAATTAGACGAACGACTAAGAATTTGTCAGTCAAGTAATGATGTTATTGAATTGGCGCAGGAATGTGGGTTTAAAATATCTGAAGACGATCTACAAAGAGCGGCAATGGTGGCGGAATCTATTCCTGGTTTTAGCTTTGAAAAGCTATGGTTTAGGGGGCTAGGATTAATTAATTAATAGGTAATATATTGCTCGAAATCCATAAGATAATCCAAGTTTCCCCGCTGGTGGGAGCGATCCGCAGGCGGCTAGTTTATGCTTTACTAGTAATGACGATCGCCATAATTCATCCCCTTTTTAGTATCTCTGTAAATGCAGCTACTCCCGCTGCATTAGTACAACAGGGTAAAATCGCCTACGAGCAGGGAAATTTCCCGACTGCGCTGACAATTTGGCGAGAGGCGGAGGTGGGTTATCGTCAAGCTGACGATGTGCTGGGAGTGACAGGGAGTCAAGTCAATCAGGCACAAGCTTTGGTGGGGATGGGATTGCATCGACGAGCTTGTAAGCTGTTGGCGAGTACCGTGGGAGTTGGTGAAGATAGTTGTGATGGTGTTGCGCTGGGGAAATTTGGAATTCGTCAGACTAATTTACCGCCATCTTTACAAGCCTTGGCGGTGAATACTTTTGGGGATGTATTGCGGCTGCTGGGAAATTTTGATGGAGCGCGGGTGACTTTGATGGCGGCGATGGAGATTGCAAAACCATTGACCGATCGACAGCGATCGCCCATAGTATTAAATATTGCCAATACCCTGCGAGATTTGGGCGATCGGGAGCGCAATCGCACTGATAAACTCCAACCCCCGTCAAACGTATCGATAACCTGCGCGATCGAACCCCTTGCAAATCCCACCGCTGGGGAATACTATCAAAATGCGATCGCCTGTTATCAACAAGCCAATAGCCTCACCGCCGACATCGACAAATTTAGTCTCCTCGTCGAAATCTCCCAGTGGCTCCACCAACACAATTTAACCCCCATCGCTCAAAAGTGGGAGCAGCAATTCAACCAAACAGACATAATCGATCGACTTCAAACCTCCATCGCCAAACACCCTTACAATCGGGAAGGATTGAGCCAAAGAATCAACTTTGCGCGAAGCCTAGGCTTGGCAACTACACCCCAATGGCAAGTCGCCAAACAGCTCTTAGACAGCGTAATTATCCAAGCGCGAACCCTCGATCGAAAATCCAATTTAGCCGACGCTACAGGCACCCTCGGCTGGCTGTACGAGCAAAATCGCCAGTGGGATGAAGCTGTGAAATTTACCAACCAAGCTATCTCCCTCGAATCCGCGCCTGGTAATGACGGTTTGTATCTATGGGAATGGCAATTGGGGCGAATCTTGCAACATCAAAACCAGCCAGAAAAAGCCAAAGCCGCTTACAATCGATCGATAATCGCCTTAGAAAAAGTCCGCAAAAATATTCGCGTCATCAATCCAGATGCTCAATTGTTGCTCAAAGATGATGTAGAACCACTATATCGCGAACTTGTCGATCTCAGCCTCCAGGAAAAACAGCCAGATTTAGCCCAAATTGTCGATCGATTTGATGGATTAAAATTAGTCGAACTAGAGAACTTTTTGCGGTGTAGAGCCAGTGAATATCGAGCGATAAATGAATTTGCCGAAGACTCTGGCGCGGTGGTATTTTATCCGATAATTCTCGAAGATAGATTAGAGGTAATTCTCCGATTAGGTGGGAATAAATTTCAACGATTTACCGCGCCTGTTTCGCGCACTCAATTGGAAGCAACCATCGATAATTTCCGGCAAAGTCTGACTCAACCTCAATACGGCTGGGATGATGTGCCTGCAAGCCAACTATATGATTGGTTGATTCGCCCAGCACAGCAATATCTCACCCCACAGACAAAAAATTTGGTATTTGTGATGGATGGTGCGTTGCAAAATATGCCAGTAGCAGCATTATACGATCGATCGCGTCAAGAATATCTAATCGATCGATATCCGATCGCTATGACACCTGGATTGAAAATATTGGGCGCGAAAAAGTCGATGGCGCGTCAATCGGGAATTTTGATTGGCGGTTTGACTGGTAAATCTAAGAATGATGGAGATGGAAATCGAGGAAATATTTACGAACCATTAACCCATGCTCAAGCAGAAATCAAAGGAATTAAATCGCTCTTTGCTCGATCGACGGAATTAATCGGTGATAATTTTACGCAGGAGAATATTCAGCGAGTATTAGCGACTAGTAACTATTCGATCGTTCACTTAGCCACACATGGGCGATTTAGTTCCGATGCTAATCAGACATTTATTCTGACACATGATGGCAAAAAAATCGATCTAAATGGACTGCGATCGATCTTACAACAAAGACAGGAAGGCTCGATCGAGCTAATCGTACTAAGTGCTTGCGAAACAGCCACAGGCGACAAACGCGCGGCTCTAGGGTTGGCGGGAGTAGCGATTCGTAGTGGTGCAGCCAGTACCCTGGCATCTCTGTGGGCGGTAGACGACGGAGCTACCTCAGAGTTGATGCAGCAGTTTTATGGTGCCTTAACGGGGCGGGAAGGGGTGAGTAAGGCGGAAGCATTGCAAGTCGCCCAGAAATCTATCCGTCAACAACACGAGCATCCCTATTACTGGGCATCTTTTGTACTCTTGGGAAATTGGCTGTGAGTGGATGGAGAGAAGGTTAGGTTAGCCACCGATTAAAACCATCCTGACGGATACGCTGCGCGAGTAGGGCTAGTAAAGCAAAGTCCGCCTAAAGCTGTACTAATATGAGCGTTGAGCCACGATCGAGAGTATGATAATGTTATCATACCTCCTAATTAATATTATGAAGCAAAAAATCGCTATCACTATCGATCGCAAGCTACTCTCTTTTTTGGATGCTCAAGCTCAAGGTAATCGGAGTGAATATCTGAATTCATTACTTACGCAAGCGCGACGAAAAATCTTAGCAGATGAAATCATTGCCGCTCTGGAAGAGGATAATCAAGATCCAGAGTATCAAGCAGAAATTACTGAATGGGATCGATTATCAGGGGATGGGATTGATGCCTAATGGTAGCTTGAGTTATCGACGAGGTGAAATCAGATGGGTGAAACTCGATCCTACTATTGGGGCTGAGATCCAAAAAACTCGTTCTTGTTTGATTCTGCAAAATGATACCATGAATCAGTATGGTCAATTGACGATCGCTATTCCGTTTCGACCTGGTATTAAACAAGCACCTTATGTTGTGAATGTTGTCGCCAGTGAATATAATGGTCTTAACAAAGATCGATTTCTAGATGTTGCTCAAATTCGATCGATTGACGGGCAAAGAGTTTTGGGATTGGTAGGAACCCTCGAAGACATTTACTGGCAACAAATTCAGGAAGCACTGTCGATCGTCTGTGGTTTCGAGCTAGAGTAATAAACCCTGAGAGCTACTCGCTAATAAAAATTAATGGCTCAGTATAAGCACGACAGATTCTTCAAGTTTTATATTCGATCTTTATATAAAACGAAAGGAGACCCCAGGCAAAATATTCAAGTGAGAAATGATGAAGATCTAGAAATCGATCTGATGTTCATCGCCAACCGAGAAACTGCTGCATGGCAGGAAGAAGACCTGGGGTTGTTCGATCTATTGATGAAAGCTAATGAGACAATTATTATCGAACATTATAGCTCATATCTGGAAGAGATAGATATCAATAAATCCATTACTCGCAAGAATCTATATTGGGAGCCGAAGTATAAAGAATTGATAGAAATAGCTAGAGCAGCAGGAGAATTGACAAATTCGCAACGACTCTCGAAAGAAGCAAAAAGCCAAATTGAGACTCACAATCCATTTACTTGGATTCTTACGGTTAACTGTAGTGACAAGCTATTGAAACTATGCAGTGCTCAACCAGATCTAGAATTAGGCGCAGGTGTATATCAGCTCCCACAAATTTTACGAATGGGAATTGTTATCATCGACCGATTGGCGGATAATCCACAAACAATGTGGCTAAAAATGCTCGGAAATCGAGAAACCGCCAAGAGAGCGTTTGAGTCGATTGAGCAGTTATCCTCAGATCGGCGAGAGAAAAATGATATAATCAAAGCCTGTATCAAATATTGCGTTTATATCCGAGACATACCTACAGACAGTTTAACTCTAGAGGAGCAAGATTTTATGAAAACAATGGCACAAATCGATGCACTGTACGAGATAGAAATTAATAATGCTGAACTCAGAGGTAAACTCGAAGGTAAACTCGAAGGTAAGCTCGAAGGTAAACTTGAAGGTAAGCTCGAAGGTAAGCTCGAAGGTAAACTCGAAGGTAAACTTGAGTCGGCAATTGCAATAATTCGGGCTAAATTTGGATTTGATGTTGTAACACCACAGCTAGTTAGCCAACTAGAACGACTGAACGAAAAGCAACTAGATGAGTTGATAGTGGGAATGTTTAATTGGCAACATTTCGTAGATATGGAAGGATGGCTATCTGGGATCGGAAGTATTAATTGATTTGCAAATAGAGGTAATCTCTTGTGGAGAAAATCGTCAATATAATTTGAGCTTAATCGATCGATCTTTACCGATTGGCAAAGATCGATCGAACGGTTGTTTTTTTAGACTGTCTTGAAGGTCGCTTGAACGACAACATCATTAAAGTCTTTGTCACCACCACCGAACAAGTCTTCAAAGCCAAAGGTATTAGTACCTAGTAGACGAACATGGTCGGTTCGATCTGCATTACCAAGGGAGAATGCAGTAAAAGCATTATCTCCATTCGGTTGACTTGAGGTAACATTACTCATCAGGATCGGCGCATATAAAGAACCACCTTGAAGAACTTTATCAACAGTCACTGTCTCCCCATTTTTACCTGCGAGATTTAGTCCAGAAATCGCATTGTTTAATGCAGCTTGAACGTACCCTGAATCTCCTGGCTGGAATTTTTGGCCATTACTAGAAGTGATGGTGCCAGCAGTATCATCAATCTTGTAGAAGCTAACTGAGTCATTGTAGCCAGCTTCACGCTTCATAGTGAAAGTGGCTCGAACGTTTTGTCCACTGAATCCTCGGAGATCTAGCATTTCTCCTTCTTTTTGCCCTTGTTGGCTGGAGATGGAAGTCAGTGCAGTCTCAGGAGTAGGATCGACTTGGAAGTTGAATGAGAGATTTTTATCCCCTTGTTTCCAGTCGAGGGTATATGCTCCTTGGTTTTCTTTTACTTGCAGGGGTACTTGGATAGGGGATGCGGTGTTGACAAGATCGGCTGAGGTGGTAATATTGGTAAAGTTGTTAGTTTTGAGATCTTCTTCGACACTACCATTTGCAACGAGGAAAAAGCCCAATCGTTCGCCGTTATTAACTCGGAGGCTATTGCTGAGAGTTAGTGCATCTGTGATACTGCCTGGTAATGTACTGAAGATAACTGAGCCACTTTCGATGGCTGCTTTAGCAAATCCATCTGCACCAGGCGCGATACCGTTGATTTTGTTGGTAGCATCGACTTTGAAGATGCCAATTTCATTAAGTTGGGTGGTATTTTTGCTCAACAGAGAGACTTTGATTTGACCAGAGCCGTTGATATTCCAGACATCACTATCAGTTGCTTTTTGGAGCGTTAATGGCTGGGGTATTACTGGATTGCCATTATTCAATGGTGCAGCAACATCAAGCGTAAAAGTGCTATTTGCTGTTGCTTGTGCTTTATCAGTAGCTGTTACCTTAACTTGGAAATTACCAAGATTAGTATTTGTGGGTGTACCTGTGAAGGTACCAATAGCAGCATCTAGCTTTAGCCAAGTGGGAAGTGCAGCACCATTAGTGAGGGTGGCTGAATAGGTAAGTACATCGCCAGGATCTGCATCAGTGAATGCGCCAGCAGGAAGAGCCAATGTGAATGGTTTATCTTGGGTTGCACTAGCGTTAACTAATGGTTTACTAACGACTGGGGCATTATTCAGTGGTGCTACAACATCAAGCGTAAAAGTGCTATTTGCTGTCGCTTTCGCTTTATCAGTAGCTGTTACCTTAACTTGGAAATTACCAAGATTAGTATTTGTGGGTGTACCTGTGAAGGTACCAATAGCAGCATCTAGTTTTAGCCAGGTGGGAAGTGCAGCACCATTAGCGAGGGTGGCTGAATAGGTAAGTACATCGCCAGGATCTGCATCAGTGAATGCGCCAGCAGGAAGAGATAAGGTGAAAGGTTTATCTTGGGTTGCAGTAGCGTTAACTAATGGTTTGCTAGCAAGTGGGGGATTATTCAGTGGTACCGCAACAGTAGTGTTAACTAATGGGTTGCTAGCAATTAGGGGGTTATTCAGTGGTACCGCAACATTATTGTTAACTAATGGGTTGCTAGCAATTGGTGTATTAGTAACTGTTGCACCTCCCAGGTATTGTACATAGGTTCTTACATATTGCTGGTCTAGAGTGCTGAGTCCCGATATATCGGTACCTTTTATGCTTTGCAGATAGCTTTTTAAAAGTTGTTGTTGCTCTGGAGAAACAACAATTTGTGGATTGTTACCTATTATACTTTCGAGGTATTGCAAATTGCTTTTTATATATTGTTGTTGGTCTAGAGTGCTGACTACTGGTATGTTGTTAGCCATTGTACTTACGTCTGTGAATCGGGTTGTGTATCTTTCTATACTTCTGTCAGCAGGATTTGACCATATTATGCAAATTTATCGATTCTCCAGAGAGAGGCTACGCCAATGAGATGTCGATCGATGCCGATCGGTAAGCTGCGAGAGCTAGTTTCAGCCATTTTAAATTTTCAAAAAATATTTTCAAATATTCAGTAGATCGGCTGATGCGCCAAATCACTCGATTCAAAACTAATTTTTCCAAAAGTCAATATTTTTGCATAAACTTCCGTATATCGGCTGAGTAAGTGATATAGGACACCCCGGCTTCTCTAAAATTAAGGACAAAATTATGAATCGTACAAGTTTGATTTCCCTGGCTATTGTCATCGTGACTGCTGTGATGGGTAGTGAAGTGAATGCTCAAGAAAAACAGCTTTCTGTCGGCCCTGCGCTAGAATTCGGTGGTGGTGGTACTTCTTTTGGGATCAAAGCCAAAATCGGCGTAAGCCCACAATTTTCCGTCAGACCAATGATTTTATTTGGCTACAAACCTAGCGTGACAAGAGGCGATATTGTCAAGGGATCGTCTACTGTTATTATTAACGGATCCCCTACTAACTTCCCTGTCGTGGACAATAACACTCCAGGACGGAGGACTGAGAATGAGGCACTTCAAGATCCATTTTTTCAGGCTAGTGCCGATAATTCAATTAGTAATGTAGGTACAGGCGTTGGTTACGGAGTAGGTGTTACCTATGACTTCAAATCTCCTGATGGCAAGATTTCTGGATATGTTGGCCCCAGAGTTTTGTTTGCGTCTGCATCTGGTAGTGGCACTTTTAATAATGTCGCTTATACAAGTAACACCACCGAAACCAATATTGGATTAACTGCTGGGGCTGATTATGCAATTTCTTCCGATATTACGGCGGGTTTGAGTGCCACATATGATTTTGCAAGAAGTGGTTCATTCAATCAAAGCTTCAATGGTGGGACGTTTACTGCACCACTTTCCGGTGGTAATTTCAAAGTTGGCGTTAACTTTGGTTATAACTTCTAGATTTATTTTCTTTGGATTTGATTAGATTTTTCGATCTCTCCAGGCTTTAATAGTGCTGGGGAGATTTTTGCTAGTAGGGCAATGTAGTTTTGAGAAAGTTGTAGATAACACCTGGTATAATTTCGTCGATCGACAAAATTAATTTACGGATTTTGCATAAATTGTCGATTTACGCCCGATTAATAGATAGGAGACTTATTCAAAGGTGATTCGCTAGCCGATTCTCCAAGGGAGAGGCTACGCCAGCGCACTACAGAACTCGCGTACTAATATTTCAGAACGTGTTGGATTGAGTTGGTTGCTTCCGTATTGACAGGTTTTTTACTTAGAGGGGAATATAGTTATTGCTATACGCCCCTTTTTTTCACCACATCGGTTTTAACCCGACTGATTCGAGCAATTGCTGTCTGGCTAAATCTTCATTGGTGCCCATAACTAGAGCCAAAGCATCATACCAGTATCCCGATCGAGCATACTCCATGACCCGCTCTCCCCGCGATAAACCACCTAGCCGCTGTAATAATTCAGGATTCGATCGAATCATCACTAGTCCAGTTACAAAGGGGTTCCGCGCCGGATTTTCGGCATCACAGACGATGGTTAATGTCCAGGCGAGTAAGCCTGGATTGGCGATCGGTACTGGCAATTTGAGCGATACTAGCCCTGGTTTGCCTGGGAGGGTGATGGGTACTTTTTGAATTGGTGCTGACTTGAAACTATCGGTTGGGCGCAGTGATATTACTGCTGATAGAGGGGTACCATTATCGACTACATAGGGCACATATACCCAAAATATGGGATTGGGGGTAGCACTCAATCCGCCACCTCCATCTTGAGGGATTACTGCTGTCAAGCCTTCGCTACTGGCTCTAACTAAATCCAAACAGCCGCGTTTCCCACCGCCGCGCATGATATCCTTTGGGGTGCCTTTTCTGGATAGAGCGGAGAATGTTGGATCGGAGGTATAGCTAATTGCAGTGTTTTCAGCTATGCTAGGAGTAGGTAGCAACAATAATGTGGCGATCGCGAGTGCTAATTTTATCACTTGCAGTTTTGGCATGAGTTTGAGTCAGTCTGTAGAGTAGAAATCTGGGGTAGCGTGGGTGGGTTTGATTATTCGGATACCCTAGAAGACCCCCCCAACCCCCCCTTGCCAAGGGGTAGCTCTTGCTCCCTCCCCTTGGCAAGGGGAGGGCTGGGGTGGGGTAAGCAATCTATGCAGCAACTTAAATAACCTGTGAATACAAATTACCCGTTAGAAAGATTCTCCTGTGTTTTGGATGGGTTGTTTAGACAGACAGAAACCTTTTACGGCTAAGGGTGTCAGTATGAGCGTCAATCCAGCGGGGACTAATGGCATCCAGATCGATCGCACATTAAAGCATACAGCACAACTCCCAATTAAGGTAACTATTGTAATACTTCCAACCAGGCATAGTTTAACACCCCGTAGTCTGATGACGATCGCGATACCGACTACTCCCCAGAGATAAATCCAGCCCATCTCGACGAGATCTGGTAGGGTGGTAATTAGTGGTCGATCGGCTAGAATATGACTGAGAATATTGCTCGTCATGTGGGCGTGAATTTTCACTCCAGCCATCTTGCCAAATCCAGTGGGCAAGAAATCTCCCATGCTGGGGGCGACATAACCGATTAAGATGACTTTGCCGGAGATGGCGGTACTCGGTACTCGATCGGTCAAGATATCGTCTAAACTTACTTGTGTGGCTACATTCGGCGTGTTGCGATAATTGAACATCACCTGAAAACCGCGTAGGTTCTGTTGGGCATTTGTCGATCGATATGCTCCCACAGTACTCTTCAATACTTCCATTTCGCGCGAGCCGATTGAAATATTTTCATCATCGGTAGCTTGCGCTTCGACTGTGCCCAAATACTTCAATGCTAGTCGGAGACTCAGAGCGGTATCGGTATCGCAATGTTTGTCTACTGGAGCCATGCCCAACATTTGCCGTCGAATTATACCATCTCGATCGGTACTAAAATTGGTAAATCCCACCCTTGCTGACTTGACACCATGAGGTGCGGCTACTCCAGGGAAATCGCTTGTAGTTCCTGGCATCAAGCAGGAGCTGATAATGGATGTTTCCGGCTGTTGTAATAATGCGGTTAAATCGGTTGTTCCGGCTCCAATTGCTCGATCGCGATAAATGTCTAGTCCGATCGCTTTTGGCTGGCTCTGCTGGATTTTTTGGAGTGTCTGGGCGATGATTCGATCGTCCAAAGGAGAGAGAGAATTTTTGGTGCCCCATTTCTGAAGATCTGTTTCAGTTACGCCGACGATTAATATTCGTGTATCGGGGGGTTCGGGGATAGCTCTTGTCAACATTGCTACGTCGTAAGCAGCAAGCTCGATGGGTTCGAGATAGCCTTGACTTCGGATGCCCCAGATTGTCAGGGTGGTGGCTAGGGCGATCGCTGCCAATTGCCATAGTTTAATTTCTGGCGACAATTGGGGGTAAAATGATTTCCAGGTGGGAAGTTCGACGCTAGGATTGCAGAATACGACTGGAAGCCATGTAGCGCAAGGAAAATCTACTTCGATTTGTTGAAGTTTTGCTCTAGCATCGCGCACTGCTGATAAGAGCGAATTACCGCCTGCAAAGCTACTGAGGAAGCCGCGTAAAAAGTCTTGCGCCACCCGATTGGGGATGGCTTCGCGCATGACGATGACGGTGGGAATATTGAGAGTAGCTAGACTGGTAGCTAATCCTAACCCACTACAAGAATTGAATATTGCTAACTTTAGCCCGCGTGCGATCGCAGATTCTAGGGCATGACGGAGGGTTTTCAGGCAGACTGATTCATCAGCATTGAGCCGAATCGTACCAACTCCATCATAACTGCTATGACCAGCATAAAACAGTAGATCCCAGCCTTGTCGATCGTTGAGTTGGTGGATGATTTCGGCGATACTGGGTTCGATGGAGAATCTCACGTCAGCTTGGAGCTGTTCGATTTCGCGGATCTCTGCTGTGGTGTCGATGCCGATTCTATCGCCCAATATTGCCAAAATTCTTGGTTTAGTTCGTTGGGATATATGTGTTTGTTGCTGATAGGTGTTTAGACTGAAGGCAATTTCAGCGCGGGGGAAGTCTTCAAGCAAGCTCCAGCAATGCCAAGGAAGGCGATGAATTGTATCTTCTTCTGTTTCGATGATGATAATTAGTTCTCGATTTGGATCCAATTTTTGGCGTAAATCTAGACTAATTGGCTCGAAGCATTCACGCTCTAACCATTGACACATCGCTCGTTCTAAATTGATACGAGTTTCTTGGAATGTTGATACCGAAAATCCAGTTATACCAGTAGGATCTAACTCGATTTCTATTTCTTCTCCTCGCAGGGGATTGGGATAGTTTTCATAATAAGCAGCGTAGTAAAATTGCCAACGGTAATGCAAATCCTGCAAGGCGGAGTTGCTGGGCAAACTTCCATATTTCTGGGCGACTAATTTACCATCAATCTCCAAGCGAGAACTGATTTGAGCGAAGCCTTCACTCAAATTTCCCACGCCTAGATTTAGAAATATTTTACCTGACACGATCTAGAATTTTGGATTTTGGATTTTGGATTTTGGATTTTGGATTTTGGATTTTGGATTAAGTAGGTTGGGTTGAGCCTCGAAACCCAACATTCTCAGAGTCTTGGGTTTCGAGGC
>JANOPX010000063.1:0-3879 GCA_031422115.1 Chamaesiphon sp. VAR_4_metabat_408
TGGTGTATCCACCATGGCATTTAACCTCAACGGTTTCAACTTCAACCAATCAGTAGTTGATTCCCAAGGTCGCGGCATCAACACCTGGGCAGACATCATCAACCGCGCTAACTTAGGTATGGAAGTAATGCACGAGCGGAATGCTCACAACTTCCCTCTAGATTTGGCTGCTGGTGAAGCTACTCCTGTTGCTTTGACTGCTCCTGCTATCAACGGTTAATACCTGCTTGAACTAGGATGAATAAAACCCCCCTCATTCGTGAGGGGGGTTTTGGCGTTGGGGGTACAAGTACAAGCTGATGTTTTTGTTAGCCACCGATTAAAACCATCCTGACGGATACGCTACGCGAGTAGGGCTAGTGATGCAAAGTCCGCCTACGCGGACTAAGACTAGTACTAAGCGGCATAAATAACCCTACGATCGTTGGCGTAGCCTACCGGAGGTAATCGATACCGCCAGAGGCTTGTCGTCATATGATATGTTCTTGAAGAACCCTTGGCTTATTTCCGCCGCAGACTACTAGAGTATTGGATGCTGTTGGGTTTCGTGCCTCGACCCAACTACAGCGATTAACAGTATCCGATCGACTGAACTACCAGGTATTTTTCAGTTATGATGTGTATGGATATCATTATTGATACACATCAGATGAGAACTAATATCACGATCGATGATGATTTGATGGAAGCGGCGATGCAGGCGACAGGGGTAAAATCCAAGAAAGAGACAGTAGAGCTGGGGCTACAAACATTGGTGCGTCTCTATCAGCAGCAGAGTATCAGAGATTTCAAGGGTAAGCTCCAGTGGGATGGAGACTTGGATGAGATGAGAACTGACTGATGATTATTGTAGATTCTAGTGTTTGGATTGATTACTTTAATGGTAAGGACATCCCGGAGGTTGCTACACTCGATCGATTGTTGGCAACAGAGCTACTGGCAATTGGCGATCTGATTTTGGTGGAGGTGCTGCAAGGTTTCTGCCAGGATAAAGATTATCGAACAGCCAAGCGGTTGCTGACATCTCTAACGGTGTTTGAGATGTTGGGTGCTGAGATGGTAATCAAGAGCGCAGATAATTTTAGAGATTTACGCAAAAAAGGGATTACGGTGAGTAAAACGATTGATGTAGCGATCGCAACTTTTTGTATCGAGCATAGTCATGAACTGCTATTCTCTGACAAGGATTTTACGCCTTTTGTAGAACATCTGGGTTTGATGGCTGTGAAGACAACATAAACACGTCAGGATCGATCTTTCGATCCACATAGAGCAATTACTCATCTATATTTTCAAAGTGAACTAGGGAAAAATATGTTATTTTCTTATCGTCGGACGATCGCAAGCTGTTGTGGGTGGTTATTATTACAGTCGATTTCAATTATGCCTGCTCAGGCTCAGGCTCAATCTACTACCCAAACTCCGACAGCACCAGCTATTTGTCCGAGTCAACTATCGACCGCGATTAATGAGATAATCGATCGACCAGAACTAAAGCGATATCGCTGGGGCATCGTCGTCAAAAGTTTGAACGGCACCAATCTACTTTACAATCGGGAGGGCGATAGATTATTTACCCCCGCTTCTAATGTCAAATTAATCACCACTGCGATAGCTCTACGTCAGTTGGGTGTATCGGCTAGATTGCGAACATCGGTATATCAGCTCCCTAGTACTGGTACCGCAGCTAATCTACTAGTAGTAGGTAGGGGAGATCCGACATTAACTGTAACCCAATTACAATCGATCGCCCAACAACTCCAGCAACGGGGCATCAAACAAGTCGCTCAAATTAGTTTTGACGATGGTTATTTTCGGGGAGAACACACTCCTAGTAATTGGGAATGGGGCGATTTATCGACAGATTACGCGCCACCAATTAATAGTTTGATGCTCGGTCAAAATACGCTATCCTTATCAGTTAGTCCCCAACAAGTTGGGATACCATTGAGCTATGCTTGGTCGAATCCCAGTCTCAATAGTTGGCAAATAGATAACCAGACTCTAACTGTTGCGAATACGCAAGATAGTGGTGTTGGGGCTGTTGCTGTTTTTGGCAAACCTTTATTACGATTGACTGGTAGACTAGGATTGAATGAAAATCCAACTAAAATCGATCTACCTTTAGCCAATCCCGCCGAATCTTTTATCGCCGCATTTCGGCAGAGCTTAAACCAAGCTGGAATTACGTTTGGAAGTACTCGATTGGTGTTAGGGCAAAGTATTTCTAGTCTTCCCGAAGTTGCTTCAATTAGTTCGCCAACAATTGGGAAATTGATCGAAGAAACTAATCTAAAAAGTAACAATATCTATGCGGAAGTGCTGCTAAAATCGATCGGCCGGAGTCATCCTCAACATGCCAATGGGACTGATGATACCACTACTTTCGGCATCTCGATGGTAAAGCAACGTTTGACCGAACTCGGTGTCAATCCTCAATCCTACCGCCTGGATGATGGCTCTGGTTTATCCCGCCATGATTTAGTCGCTCCTTCTGCTTTCACGCAACTGTTGACGGGAATGGCAAATACACCAGAAGGTAAAGTTTACCGCGATTCGCTCCCTATTGCTGGAGTCAGTGGTACTCTGAAAAACCGGATGAAAGGGACTTCAGCTCAAGGTATCGTTCAAGCTAAAACTGGCAGTATGGGCGGGGTTATAAGTCTTTCAGGTTACATGAATTCGCCAAAATATTCACCATTAGTTTTTAGTATTATTCTCAATCAACACGATCGACCTACATCAGAAATGTCCAAAGTTATCGATCGAGTAGTTGTCGTTCTCTCCCGATTAAAACAGTGCTAAGATCGCACTCATCAGCAAAACTGATGAGAGTCATCAGCTTAACAAAAGTGAGAAAGGTTTACAAACGTTAACAGTAACGTTAAATTAAGTACATACCCAAATAAATACCGTTCCATTCGGAACAACCAGCAATTATAAAATGACCACAACCTTACAACGCACCCAAGAAGCGAACGTCTGGGATCGCTTCTGTAGTTGGATCACCTCCACTGAGAACCGCATTTACGTCGGTTGGTTCGGAGTCCTAATGATTCCTACCCTTCTCTCCGCTACTATCTGCTTCATCGTTGCCTTCATCGCAGCACCTCCAGTAGACATCGACGGAATTCGCGAACCAGTAGCTGGTTCCTTAATGTTCGGCAACAACATCATCTCTGGTGCAGTTGTTCCATCATCCAACGCAATCGGTCTTCACTTCTACCCAATCTGGGAAGCAGCTTCCCTCGATGAGTGGTTGTACAACGGCGGTCCTTACCAACTAGTAGTATTCCACTTCTTAATCGGAATTTTCTGTTACATGGGTCGTGAGTGGGAATTATCCTACCGCCTAGGTATGCGTCCTTGGATCTGTGTTGCTTATTCCGCTCCAGTAGCAGCAGCAACCGCAGTATTCTTGATCTACCCAATCGGACAAGGTTCATTCTCTGACGGTATGCCTTTGGGTATCTCCGGTACATTCAACTTCATGATTGTCTTCCAAGCGGAACACAACATCCTAATGCACCCCTTCCACATGCTCGGCGTAGCTGGTGTATTCGGTGGTTCATTATTCTCAGCAATGCACGGTTCACTAGTCACCTCCTCACTGGTACGTGAAACAACCGAAGTAGAATCCTTGAACTACGGTTATAAGTTCGGTCAAGAAGAAGAAACATACAACATCGTTGCAGCCCACGGCTACTTCGGTCGTCTCATCTTCCAATACGCATCATTCAACAACAGCCGTTCATTGCACTTCCTACTCGGTGCATGGCCTGTAATCGGCATCTGGTTCACATCCTTGGGTGTATCCACAATGGCCTTCAACCTCAACGGTTTCAACTTCAACCAATCAGTTGTAGATGCACAAGGTCA
>JANOPX010000064.1:0-6399 GCA_031422115.1 Chamaesiphon sp. VAR_4_metabat_408
CGATTCATCAACGTGTTTGGCTAAACCCGAATCCAATCCTGGTACATCATAAAAAACTATCCCTTCGGCTTGGGCTAATTTGCTCGTATATAGTCTCGCTTCAAATACCGCATGGGCAAATTGTTCGTCAGCAACGTATTTCCGTAAGGGTTCTTTAATCTCTTCTAAGCGAGTAAATGGAAAAGTTTTACGCCCTTCACTCTGCACTTGTTGGAGGGTACTTTGATAGCGTTTAATTGTTTCCAAATCTTCCTTGGCTTTCTCATTTCCCTGAGCAGCTTGAGTTAATTCGCCGAGTAATCGTGAAAAGTCTGCTTCGGTGCGGGGTTCCACTTCTAAACGTTGCTCTGAGTCATGAGCGACGGAGAATAACTGAGTGGTAGTAAAGGTACAGCGACTCCCTTTTGCAGGTAATAAATCGCAATCCAACCACGCATTAACAAAGGTACTTTTCCCAGCTTTTTCTAATCCGACTACCGCAATCCGAAATTCGCGCTTCTTCAGTCTTTCTAACTGACGATTGGCGGGGATGGCTTCATCAATCAATATTTGTTTGAGATCTTGAGAGATACCAGTTTGGGGTAGTTTGGCTAAATCTACTGCGTGTCGTTGAATATTCAAGACATCGGTTAGTTTAGCTTCGTAATAAGCAGATGCTGTTTTCCAATCCATGATTTGAGATGTGTGGGGAGAAATTCAATAGCAACCAGCGGTTAAAACCGCCGCTAGTGATGCAAAGTCCGCCTACGCGGACTAATACTAGAAAAGATATGTGTTTGATGTAGGGTTCGTTAGCGGCTTGCACTGTTGGCGTTAGCCTTGCCAAAGGCATTGCGTAGCCGAAGTGAGCGTAACGCACCATCTTTGACAAGCTCTATTTAAGCCCGATGGAATCGATCGATATTACTGAGATCGTTTAATAGATAAACTCCCTGAACGATCGCAGTATCTGGCAACTTGTTAGACAAACTTCTCTTGATTTCTTTGCCGATAGTTTCTTCCCCTTCAAGAAGAAATAGCTGAATATAAATCTCCCCATCTTCAGCATAATTTGTACGTGACTGGCTTAGATTTAGTCCGCTGATATAGTTGTCCAAATCTCGATCTGCACAAGCAATAAAGTAAACTGATTTATCAATTAATGATTTGGTTTCTTCTATCGTTAATTCTAGATCGGGAAGTAAACTATTGCGAAGTCCTGAATCTATTCGATTAGTTGGAACTACTAAGCAGAGAACAGCATCACCTTTGGGTACATCAGCTATTGGCGATGGTTGAGATGAAGATCGACGAGTCGGTCTTTTTTGTGAATAATTTAATAGTAAATAAAGAGCAATCGCAATTAAGCCAATACCAATAATTATTTTTACACTTAAAGCATTGATATCAATTAGATTTCCCATCGGTTGTTGTAATAGTTTGTAAATATTGAAACGAGATCTCATTTTCAAGGGATCGAAAGCATTTAAGACATCCTGGAAAATTTGAATTCGATCGAGAGCTTGAATATCGTCATTGATATCATCTGATGCTTGGATATAAAAAAGTTGACAGATGTCTCTAGCATTTTCTGGATCTAGGATGAAGACAGTTTTATATAATACGCCTCTTCTGAGATCTTTAACTTCCTCCCATACCTCGTTTACAAGTCGATTCAATCTATTATCATTCATCACAGATATTTTACCGAATTTTCCAAAATTAATCTTGAATTTTGCCTAATCGATCTAGCTTGGTTGCAAATTCTTTAGCCTCGGCTTGCAAAGGTTCCCAAATTTCCATTTTTGCTTCATAATTTAATTGGTTTTCCTGATATGCTTGGTCTAATCTTTGTTGATATCGATCGATGGTATCTGATTGAAAGCGATCTACACTTTGATTAAATCGAGCTAACTGCTTCTGAAACCAAGGTGCAACTTGTTTTAGCACTTCCACTTCCCCACAATCTTTTTGCAGTTTCCACGCCAAGGCTAGATCCTCAATTGAGGGAATGTTCGCATTTTCACTTGGCAATTCCTTTGTTTGAGTCTCATAGACATCTTCTTTGGCAATCCACAAAGTCCACCAAATTCTTTGGGTTCCAGTTTTAACTTGCTCCGATTTCTTCCAAGTTCCCATTGTAACTGGAAAACCTGCTGCAAAGGAGAAATTTGTTTTCCCCATAAAATCCACTTTAATAAGTTCGGATTCAGAGAAATTAATACCTAAATCGGATGCAATTTTTTCAGTTCCAGTTTTGAGCAGATCCAAGTGAAAAATAAACAGAGTTTCAACTGCATCTTGTACTCGTTTCATCTCTCTACCTAAAATTTGTCCAACTACGTCATCGATAATTAATTTTAAAACACTCGCAAGTTCGTTTAATTTACGATTAAGCCGTTTAAGGTCTGCTTTTTCGGCATCTGTACGTGCTTCTATCTCTGTTCCAGCCTTGGTTTTGTATTTTAGATCGATTAAGTCTTGTAGATGTCCTTCTAGCAAGACTATATAGCTTTTATTAGTTGCAGCAAAAGTTTGACTATCTAGTAATATTTTCCCATTTTCCAAAGAGTTCAATACTGGATCTAAGGTATTTTGGACGCAATCAGTTACCGCTCTCCGCCAATCATAGATTGGGGCTAATTTTGGTGCGATCGATTGATAATTACCATTGCTAGTTTTGAGCTTAGTAATAACTTGCTCTACCTGCACAACAGGATCGCTAGTACTATTACGATTATTCAAAATAGAATCAATTTTATCGAATGGCTCTTTTAATTCAGCAGATCTATCTTTGATGAATTTAGTAAGATCGGTTTTGATTTGCTCGATCGATTGACATTCTTGTTGATATTTATCCTCAGAACTATTGACAAACGCACGAGTGGTTTGACTTGCCCATTCTGTAAGTTGATAGCCAACACTATCATTAAACTTACTCACTATTTGCGGTACTATTAATTGCGGAAAATTAACTTGAATATGGCTTTTGAGATCGGTATGGAAATGATCTGCATAAGCTGACTTCCATACTGAGTCAGAAACACGTTGACGATCGTGTCCGCTCCACTTTTCGATATTCCTAGGCAAGTCGTCTAAAATATCTTCGGGAATCAAAAAGTTAAATTCTTTGTCCAACTTGGTACCCGCAGATCGATCGCCCTCGATCGTCAGGCTCAGAAGTGCGGGTAAAGCACTGAGTTTAACTATCTGAATATCTTCGATCTCATCTTTATATTCTGGTAAATAGTCGGCTAACTTTGCTTTAATATCTTTTTCGGTTCTCTGCGTAAATCTTTCCTCACTTTTTGGCCAATCTTTATCGGTACGAAAGACATCAATCCGATTGAGGATAAATAACATTCTCGCAGGTGAACCGCCTAATTCTTTTACCTGCTCTACAACTTCATCTAAAAGTTTAGCGGCTTTATATCGATCGGTTTCTGCGCTATTATAAGTAACCAAACATAAAGCATCCCGCGAATTTCTAATTACTGCGGCGTTACCTTCATCACCCACATAAGCCAACCCTGGTAAATCCATGATTTTTACCGTCGTACCTGGAGGTAAATCGAGTAAATTTGACTCTTTTACCAGTCGGAAGGGATAATAGATCGTAGACTGGGGACAAGCTACGCCTGTTTGCTCATCTTCCTTACTTTGCAGATAAGTCTTCATCAATCGATCGAGTCGATCGTAAATATCTGCATCACTGAGATTTTCCCACCGCCCACATTCCCAGATCGCTCCAGGGGTATCGTGAATCGCTAGAGCGGGAGTTTCGCTATATTCTACCGTCACTACCCCCGCACTCATTTCTTGGACTGCGACGGGCAATATTTCTGCCCCACAGAGCAAATTCACTAGCGTACTTTTACCGCTGCTAGTCGTGCCAGTTGTGGCTAAAATCAAAGTCGGATGCGCCAATTCATCGCAGAGCACATCCTTTGCATCAGTCAAATCTGTTGCTAACTGTTGTAATTCGGCTTGGTAGCTATCGGGAAGTTCCGCCCCCACCTTCGCGGAAAAACTCTCCCAATCGGCGGAAATTTGCTCGACTTGTTCCCGAATCGAGCTAAATATCTCAGTCGCAGTTTTCACCATAGCACCCAATTCACCAATTATGTTTCTTTCGAGAGACTTTTGCTGATTGTCAATAAAGCTCGCACTCTGTCTAGTCTACCCAAGCGACTAAAATATGTATCATATCATAACAAAGATGGTAACTTTCAACGGTGGCGCGAATTTGGCTATGGTGACTATGGATCGAGATTAGGTTAAAATAACACAATTAGTCTATCGGCATGTTAGCGACAATGAACATCGTCCTGACCCCAGAGCAATCGGAAATTATCCAACAAAAACTCCATAGTGGTCGATACAAAAGTGTTGACGCTGCCATTACCTACGGTAGGCTCCGCCAACGATCGAGCTATTCAACTTCTAGATGAGTCGGAGGATAATCTACTTACTGAAGATCCTATTTGGATTGAGAATACTCAACAAAAAGTAGATCTTGCGATTGATTCTCTGGCTAAAAATGGTGATACTGATGGCATAATTGTTATCGATCGACTTTTGGAAAAATTCTGTCAGGCACGTCAATCTTCATTAGCCGATATATAATATCTGATGAAGCCATTGAAGATCTAAATCGAATCTCAGACTACTTTCTCCAACAATCGATCGATATCAATGTTCTACTATCCAAACTTCCCCAACATCAAGACGAGCTACTAGGCGCGAAGTTCAAAGCTGTTGAGATATTCTGGGGCTTTGGCAGGATCGAAGGCAACTTTATCGATGAATGCTGTCGATTTTTCGATTTTCATGTGTTCTGTTGGCATCCCCAAACCAAATTCCTTGGCAACAGCAGCATATGATTCGGTTGGATAAAGTTCTTTGACGATCGTATCGGCATCTTTGGGATAGTCGGTGAGACTTTGTTGATTCCAGCGTACCATTTGTGTCAGTACCCAGCTAGCGTGAGAATGCCATAGGAAGTTGGCGTGATTGGGTGCTTGGAGATAGTCGGTAGCTTGAAAATGGAAGATTTGGAAATCAGGTGTTTTGACAACTTGTGGCTTACCATCCAAACCACCATAATTATAATTGCCGATCAGAATTTTTTGCCAATTTGTATTAGTACCAGCATCCGTATATTCAGACTTGCCCAACATTGGCGCGAGAGTGATGAGATTTTTTTCATTTTCACAATACTGACAAGCTTCTAATATTGCTGCTATCATTGCTTTGGCTGAGTTGGGATTTTCCTTGAGCCAGGTGTCTAGGCTGGCGATTATTTTCTCAGGATGTCCGTGCCAAATATCTCGATCGAGATAACTAGTAAAAGCTTTGTTTTCGGCGATAGTTTGTTGATTGAATAGCTCATCTGTTGCATAACCAGCTAGTTTACCACTATCCAAACCAGCGATAATTTGCTTCGGTTCTAATACCTGAAATTTGAGGTCTCGTTCGGCATCAATGCCCATCGTACCTAACCAATATCTAGTGGTATAATTTGCCATCGCGGCGGGATGCGAAATCGCAAATCCCAAGGGTTCTTTAGCCAATCTAAAGTATTTATTATAGACATCTTGAAGTTCGCGCAGGGTATTATATGCTTGTTGGCGGCGCAATCCAGCTTTCCAAGCTGCTTCACCCAAACTAATACTATTCCCATTGAGACTTAGACCCATTAGAGCAACTGTTTTCGCGTTACCCTTACGTTTAGGTTTAACATTGTCACCATTTCCTTTCAATCTACTTTTACCACCTTTATTATTATCAAAATGCTCCCATAGTGGCATGGCAAATAAAGTTTGGGCTGCGTCTAATTTACCATCATGCAACTCTGTTTGCAATTTATCCCAAGTTGGTTGTTTGACAAGGGTGACACTCAAGCCATATTTTTTGAAGATACCTTGTTCTTTTGCTACCACCAATGGTAGACAGTCTAAACTAGAAACAATTCCAATATTCAGATCGGTTTTTTCTAGTTTACCAAAGTTGGCTGGTGGTTGAGCAAAACGATTGCTCGATCGATCGCCACAAGCGGCAAATGTCAAGCCTGCTACGGTGAGGGTACTATATTGCAGAAATTGGCGACGCTTCATGATGTGGTGGAGATCGGTAAAGTCAAAAGTAGTCCTAGCTGTGTCCAAAATCAATTTGGGCGAGGTAGTTGCATTTTACCTCATGGGATGACCCACAGCGACTATATTTTGGCGGAGAGGGGGGACTGAGGGGACAGGGGATGAGGGGATAAGAGGCTGTGCCAAAGGCAGGCGGGGAGCACGAGCAAGAAGGCGCAACCAGATATGCGGGTGGAAAAACTGCATTGCTGAAGTGAGGGATGAAATTTGCCTGAAATTAAGGGTAGGGGCAATTCATGAATTGCCCCTACCCTTAATTTCAGGC
>JANOPX010000065.1:0-124334 GCA_031422115.1 Chamaesiphon sp. VAR_4_metabat_408
ACCCAACACTCTAGGGATGTTGGGTTTCGAGGCTCAACCCAACCTACAGATATGCAAAAACTTTGGTGCTCAGTCCTCAACCGCCCTGAAATAAATTATTTCGTTCCGTTCGCGTAGCGTTTGCCTCAGCAAAAAGGCTTCGCCTACGGGCTAATAGCTAAAGTCCACTTCTCATACCAAATCCGGTTGGTACAACCTGTCAATCTTGCCCTCACCCCCAACCCCTCTCCCAAGCTTGGGAGAGGAGAGCCGGAGCCGGAGGCGACGGCGGGGTGAGGGCGAAGGGTTGAAGACTAAGCACTGGGGTTTGTGCATTTTTCTTTTCTTGTATGAAACCACCCTGTCTGCTGCCCTTTCCAAGGGAGGTTGTAAGGTGGATTAGTTGTCGCTAGAGAATTGTCTTTAGTCCATTTCAATGGACTTTTGCCGTTAGCCCCGAATTCATTCGAGGGCGGTTAAAGACTAAATACTAAGATTTCAGATTTACCTACCAAGAAATAATTGTACGCGGTCAGATGAATATCCACAATGTACCTTTTGATAGAAGTTATTATATCAAGATTCTGCAATGCTATGGTTACAATCGATGAGGTAAGAAATTGTTATGTTAAATTCCCATGGCGCACTCGAAAACGCCCAAGGTGCGTTGTCAACGTTTACGTCAAATTTAGTTATGTTCAAAGTTAAATCGACTGCTGACGAATTAAAATCTCGGCTAGAGCGGGGCTCTCTAGCCCTAACAATCATTGATATTCGCGCTCCCAAATCCTTCGATCGGCAGCATATCAAAGGAGCAATTTCGGTGCCATTCAGTCGGCTAGAAGATCTGGCTCGATCGGCTTTATCACGTCATCGTGAAATTTATATTTATGGTGAATCTGATGAGCAATCCTTCCATGGATCGCGAATTCTACTCAGTACTGGCTTCAGAAATGTAGTTCAAATTATTGGCGGGTTGACAACCTGGCGCAAAATTGCCGGAGCTACTGAAGGGATCGGCATTTAGGCTCGAACTAAAATTATAAAAAATAACTTAAAAGATACCTCTTTAGACAGAAGACTTCGCTGCTCTGAGCATTGGATAATTTAGATGCCGATAGTTATCTCATGCCACCACCAACAGCTAAGTTTAGGAGTTATATGATGCGAATTGCTCAGATTGCACCCTTATGGGAGCGGGTTCCACCCCCAGCCTATGGTGGGATTGAATTAATCGTTGGTTTACTCACTGACGAACTAGTCAATCGCGGACATGACGTAACCTTGTTTGCTTCGGGTGACTCGATTACCCGCGCAAAATTGGTATCAGTCCACCCTCAAGCACTTAGATTAGATCCCAGCATCAAAGAGTGTGGGATTTATGAGATGCTCCAATTGGCTCAAGTTTACGAACGAGCAGGGGAATTCGATCTAATTCATTCCCACATGGGCTGTGCTGCTCTCCCCTATGCCAAGCTAACTAAAACACCGACAGTACATACCCTCCACGGTATTTTTACGCCCGACAATCAGAAGATGTTTGCTTATGCTAAAGCTCAACCCTATGTAAGCATCTCGGAAGCTCAAAGAGAACCAGAGCTGGGCTTAAATTGTGTGGCGACAGTTTACAATAGCATTGATGTCGATAGTCATAAATTTTTCCCCACTCCCGACGCACCCGCCTACCTAGCCTTCCTAGGGCGGATCTCACCCGAAAAAGGCCCTCACCATGCGATCGAAATAGCCAAAGCCACAGGTATTCCGCTGAAAATGGCTGGTAAAGTCGATCCAGTAGATATGGAGTTTTTCGATCGAGAAATCAAACCCCAGATTGATGGCGAATTCATCCAATTCCTCGGTGAAGCCGACCATAATATGAAGAATAACCTGATGGGACGAGCGATCGCCACTCTATTCCCGATTACCTGGCGCGAACCTTTTGGGCTAGTGACGATCGAATCAATGGCTGCGGGTACGCCCGTAATTGCCATGGGATTGGGCGCAGTACCTGAAGTAGTCGCCCACGGTCGTAGTGGCTTTATTTGTCACACGGTAGCTGAATGTATCGCCGCAGTTGCCCAGATTCCATCGATCTCGCGCTCGGTTTGTCGCGAGTATGTGGAAAGTAACTTTGGCGTAAATAGCATGACGAATGGCTACGAAGCTGTCTATCAGCAAGTACTAGCCGATAAATTCTCGCGCAATGGACACATGAAAATGCCGATCGCTGCTTAATCCACATCTTGCATCAAAACAAAGTTACTAGTGTTTTAGGGGATAGGGGAGAGGGGATAGGGGATAGAACTCTCCCCTCTCCCCTCTCCCCTATTCCCTATTCCCTATTCCCTATTCCCTATCCCCTATCCCCTATCCCCTATCCCCTATCCCCTATCCCAGTGACTGTTAGTTATCAAAAATTGTTGGATCGAATTCCTCATCTAGCCTGGTTAATGAACGATCGCGGCGAAATTGTCGCAGTCAATCAACAGTGGTGCAGATACTTTGCTCGGCATTCTCTTGATGAAGAACGCCCGTGGTTATTTGCGGAAATTTTGGATCGAGAAGATCGAATATCTTGGCTGCACTCCTGGCAGGAGTCTAACAGCTTGCAGACAGGATTGAACATCAAAATCCGCCTTCTGAGTATCCAAGGGAATTGGGAGTGGTTTCAGGTCGAATTAGACCCCGATCTGGATGAATTGGGACACACGATCTGGATCGGTACAGCGATTCGCTTGGGTGGGGAAGCTGTAATCCCCGGACAACAATCCACCCAATTTCTCGAAGCATTACTGAGCAATGCTTCTGATGGAATTGTTGCCTGTGATGCCAATGGACATCTAGTCTTATTTAATCTCGCGGCGCAGGCATTCCACGGGATGCCCCCCGAACCAATTGAATCAGCAGATTGGGCAGAATTTTACGATCTGTTCGATCGAGATGGCATCAAGAATTTAACCAGATCGGAAGTACCCCTATTCCGCGCTCTCCAAGGGGAAACCGTCATCAGTCAGGAAATGACGATCAAATCCAAACGCGGTGGAGATCGATCGATCCTCGCTAATGCCACGGCAATTTACAGCCCGACGGGTGAAAAGCTGGGCGCGGTAGCCGTAATGCGAGATATTACCGCTTACAAGCAAGCCGAAACCGAACGGCTCCGAATCCAACTCTACAACGAACAGCTCTCGATCGCCATGCGCGTCGGTAAGGCTGGAGCTTGGAATTGGGATCTATACACCAAACAGACTTTTTGGACACCAGAATTGGAGGTGCTATTTGGCTATGAACCTGGGAGTACGGCGCAAGTCGATCGCCAATGGCTCGACAGGGTTCATCCAGAGGATATCGATCGAGTCGAAACTACCTTACAGCAAGCAATTGACGGTATCTCAACGGAATATCGCTGTGAATATCGAATCGTGCTGCTAAATGGCGAAATCCGCTGGATTGATGCCATCGGCGAACTACACCCCGACGAACAGGGCAAGCCAAGATCGATGTCAGGCTTGGTTTATGATATTACCGAACGCAAGCGGGTCGAACAATCACTTCAACACAACGAAGAGTTTACACGACAGATCCTCGAAAGCAGTCAAGATTGCATCAAGGTTCTAGACTTAGAAGGTCGTCTGCTCTACATGAACGACAACGGAAAACTCCTGATGGAGATCGACAACTTTGACAGCATTGTCAATACTAAATGGGTCGAATTTTGGCAAGATTGTGAAACTGAAGATCCTGTCAATGCTTTTGCTACTGCTAAAGCTGGGAGAGTTGCTAAGTTTGAAGGTTGTGCTCCTACTACTAGGGGTACGCAAAAATGGTGGGATGTTGTGGTGACACCGATCCTAGATCCTGAAGGCAAAGTTGAGAAAATCTTGTCTGTCTCCCGCGATATCACCAATCGTAGACAATTAAAACTACTCAACCTGTCTCAAACAGCCGATCTCCAACGGCTGAATAGTTCCCTTATGCTGACGCAGCAAAAACTACAGGAACGAAATGTAGAACTCGACAGGTTTGTATCGATCGCAGCTCACGATCTCAAAGCTCCCTTACGGGCAATTTCCAACCTATCAGCATGGATTGAAGAAGATCTCCAAGCACAAATTCCCGGCGAAAATCCCCAGCTCAAATTACTGCGCCAGCGGGTGAAACGGATGGATGCCCTAATTGATGGACTGCTGCGATATTCACGGGCAGGTAGAAAAGAACTAGCTGCCGAAACTGTAGATGTTGCCGAAGTCTTGGCGGAGACGATCGATTCCCTCTCACCACCATCTGGTTTCGAGATTAAAGTTGTCAACTCGATGCCAATTTTGGACACCAAAAGATTATTATTAACTCAGGTTTTCGCCAACTTGATCGGTAATGCGGTCAAACATCACAATCGAATTGATGGTTGCATCGAGATTAGTGCTGAAGATTTGGGCGATCGTCATCGATTCTCGATCGCTGATGATGGCCCAGGTATCCCTGAAGACGAAAGTCGATGGCGAATTTTTGAGATCTTCCAAACTCTCAATTCGCCAACAGATTCAACCGAAAATACGGGAATTGGGCTAGCCCTAGTCAAAAAGATCGTCGAAAGCGAAGGTGGCGAACTTTGGTTGGATGATGAATCTAAATTAGGTTGTAGATTCTGTTTTACTTGGATGAAAACAGTTAAGACAGCGGTTAAAACCGCCGCTGATGATGCAAAGTCCGCCTTCGCGGACTAGTATCTCGATCTTAGTCCGCGAAGCGAAAAGTGCGGTCTTGGGGTCTCCCCAAGTAGAGCACCTTTTCAAGACAGGCGGACTTTGCATTATTAGCCACGATTTCAATCGTAGGCAATCTATGGGTAGCAAACTTATTAATGTTTGAAAAATATCGATTATTAACTTGTTGGTCGCGAATATCTCTCTCCTATCGAGGAGCTACAATCGTGACTATTCCTGCCCTTTGTTTATTAGCAACGATGGGAGCTTGGTTGTGGTCGCGGGTAGAAAGCAACGTTATCAGAACAGAAATTGCCAGTAGCCAAGAACGGATTGCCAATACTAAAGAGCTACTCGTGGTCATGCTCAACGCCGAAACTGGGGTACGTGGCTATCTAGTATCTGGCGACCCTGAATTTTTAGAACCCGATCGAATTGCTCAGAAAACTTTACCTATTGCCCTCTCAAATCTCCGGCGATCGATCGGGAATAATCCAAACCAATTAGCTCAATTAGATTCGATTCGATCGCGGATTCTGTCGATCCAAAAACTGCTAGCATTGCAAACCGTCGATTTGGTTCCAGATAGATTGGGATTACTCAAGCAAAGTAAGCGAGAAATGGATGCCCTGCGCCAAGCCATTAATACCGCTCAAGCAAACGAACAAATAGCTCTGACCCGCGAACTTACAAACCTCAGCGATCTCCAAACCTTAATTCAATCTCTCCAGCAACTGTTTACCATTACGGGCATTATGTCCACAGTAGGTGGGATTTATCTATTTCAATTATTAGAACGAGAATTGCGCCAACGCGAAGCCCAAATCCAAACTCAGGATAGTACGATCTATACCCTCACTACCGATATTATCGACGGGATTG
Organism: Chamaesiphon sp. VAR_4_metabat_408; assembly: GCA_031422115.1. Taxonomy (GTDB): domain Bacteria; phylum Cyanobacteriota; class Cyanobacteriia; order Cyanobacteriales; family Chamaesiphonaceae; genus Chamaesiphon. The sequence goes on from JANOPX010000065.1 coordinate 5,565, forward strand.
CGATCTTAGATCGATCGGGTCAAATTGAAACCGTCAATCCCGCCCTAATTGAGATGTTTGGTTACACCGCCATCGATCTCCTAAAATGCCCCCTAATGCGGCTATTTGCCACTGTAGCCACTCCCAACTCCCAACCCCTGTCAGAATTAGTCACTTGGCTCAAACAACAGCCCAAACTGGATCGAATTTGGCAGCTTACCGCCTATCGTAAGGATGGAACTAGTTTCCCGATCGAACTTTCCCTCAGTGAAATTCAACAAGAACACCAAACAGTCGCCATCATCAGAGATGTATCCGCACAGATCGATTGGATGAAACAGCTCCAAACTCAGCTCAAAGCGGTTGAAAAACTTAATCTTACTCTAATTCACACCAATTTTAACCTCACAAACCGCAATCAAGAATTAGCGGAATTTGCCTACGCCACCGCCCACGATCTCAAGACTCCCCTGCGAGGAATTGCCACCCTCTCCGAGTGGATTGAAGAAGAAGTCAAACCTTACTCATCAGCAGAACTCAGATCCAATATCTACCTTCTCCGCCAGCGTACCTATCGCCTCAACAACCTCATCGAGGGACTGTGGGAATACTCCAATTTGGGACAAACTCCCGTCACGCCAGAACCAGTCGAACTTGCCGCTTTCTTACAGGAAATTAAATCCGATCTCGCTCTTCCACTCAACTTCAAGATGGAGGTGCATCCAACGGATCTCCATCTGACTGCGCGTAAAGCGCATCTTCGCAAGGTAATCGAAGAGTTGCTAGAAAACGCACTCAAACATCACCATGCTTTTGGAGTAACCGAAAACCATCACGGTGAGATTGGGATCTGCGTAGAGTTAAACGGCGAACAAAAGATCGAATTTGTGATTACTGATGATGGCCCTGGAATCGAACTAAAACACCATCAGCGCGTGTTTCGGCTATTTGAAACCCTCCAACCGCGCGATGTCCAGGAAAATACCGGAATTGGACTATCGATCGCCAAGAAGCTTGTCGATCGAGTCGGCGGTAAAATTTGGCTAGAAAATCCACCATCAGGCAAAGGTTTATCAGTTCATTTCACCTGGCCACAATTTGCATTACTGTAAAACTAATTAGGAGCGCAGATTAAATAACCGATAACTTTTATGCGCTAGCTAAGATGGTGGCAATTCTGGATTTTATTTAACGATCGCCCCTCAATAACAGTACTAAACCTTCCTTTTGATAGATAGATAATCTTGTCAAATCCCTAAAATAGAGGAATACCCCCCAAATAGCACCGGAAATTACTATATTAAGTAAGGATCTATGATGACAGCTACCCGATTTCCTGTAATGACCCACACTCAACAACTTAATATTCTCCTGGTCGAAGATGACGAAGTAGACGTGATGAACGTTCAACGCGCACTGAAAAAAAACAACGCAACTACCACTCTGTATCGGGCAGCTAACGGCATCGAAGCTCTAGCCATCCTCCGCACCAACAACCAAATTGGCCCAGAAAACAACAGCAGATTGTTGATTCTGCTCGACTTAAATATGCCTAAAATGGGCGGAATAGAATTCCTAAAGGAATTACGCGCCGATCCTACTTTGTGCAAGTTGCCTGTAGTTGTGTTGACTACATCTATGCAGGGCAGTGAGATCGCGGCGGCTTATGAATATCATGTCGCTGGATATATCCTCAAACCGATTACCTTTAGTAGCTTTGTCGAAAAGATCGATATCTTAAACCGCTATTGGTCGATGTCCGAGATGCCTTCACCAACATCCTGTTAATTACTAAATATCTGTCTTTTGGTAGATTCAGTTGCTGCTTAGTTACGCTATAAATATAAGGTATAAATATAGCGTAATCGATCGCTTTCTTCTCGTTGGTGCAGCCTTTCCAAAGGAGAAGCGATGATAGAAATAAGCTGGATATTTACCCAAAAATAGCCTAAAACTATGAACTTATTACATTTAGCTCTCGGTATCTTCGTTCCACCCGTTGGTGTCTTCTTGACATATGGAGTCGGGCCAACTCTGTTTATTAATATTGGACTAACCTTACTAGGCTGGATTCCTGGCAGTATTCATGCAGTGTGGGCAATAGCCAAACAGAATGAAAATCTAGATGGTTCAATCTAAAACTAGATCTCAAACTATTCAACTAAAAAACTCTTTCCCAGGTATAAAATATGAATAATAATATCATTAGTTACCTAGTTACTACATTAGCAACCGCATTGGGTTTACTAGTCGTCGATTTAGCAGTACCAGGGGTAGACATTGCCAATTTTCCAGCAGCAATACTAGCAGCAGTTGTCGTTGGCGGGGTCAATTCGACCATTAGACCTGTACTTTCGCTCTTGTCGTTGCCGATTAACTTATTGAGCCTTGGACTATTTTCATTCGTGGTTAATGGTGTGTGCTTTTGGCTAGCATCTCTATTTGTCTCTGGTTTTACAGTGAGTGGTTTACTCGCATTTATTCTAGGGCCAGTTGTCCTGTCATTTGCTAGTACTTTCTTAAATAACTATTTTGCCGAAAGAAAGGTCGGTCAATCTCCTTCCTTGCCTAGCAATAGTTTAATTAGTAAAAATTGAATTACTACCAAAATATTTGTTTTACCCAATTTAGGGATGAGGATTTAATAATATACACATCTGTAGGTTGGGTTGAAGCCCCCGTTGGCGTAGCCCACAGATTTGGCGATCGTCAAATACATGAATTTCATCTCAAGTACATGACGATTTTACAAGGGTTTGAGCGATCCGGTTTCCACAGGTAGGGGCAATTCATGAATTGCCCCTACCTGTGGAAACCGCAATCCGTATGGCATGTAAGATCTGTGGGTAACGCATAGCTTAAAAAGGGGGCTGGGGGGGATTCTCCAGGGGTGAAGGTAACAAATTTTACTTTTCAAACAGCCTCTTAGGGAATCGATCTAAAGAATAAGCTGTTTACACTCTTTTCCTAGATCGTCGGCAATAGATCGACACTTATCTACTTAAATAGTGCTTTCATCCCCTCCTGACGTTTGAGCGCGAGTTTGGTGACTTGGCGTTTTTCGGCTTGACGAATGATTCGATTCAATAGCTCTGTGTATACCAGTGGCGGACTAGATTTCATCCAGAGATAGAAAGAGAGCGAACCAGGGAGAGTATTAATCTCGTTGAAATAAAGTTCGTCACAACTAGCATTGATGATAAAATCGATCCGCGATACCCCAGAACAGCCTAAAACTTTAAAAGCCTTTTTCGCATATCCTAGAGCAGCCTCTTTTAGTTCGGGATTGAGGTCTGGGGGGTCGATGATGCGGGACAAACTCGCCATCCCTTGGGATTCGCTACCACCTGTTTTTTTGCCACCGTCATCGCGAAGATACTTCTCTTCAAAGGTGAGCACACCGCTGAGAGAGATCGGCATTTCGATGACAGATGCAGTGATTTCGTCGTCGTCTAAGACTGAGATATTAATTTCGACAATCTCTTTGACACAGGTTTCGACGATCGCGTGACTATCATAGCGGAAAGTATTGACCAAACAAGCATTTAAAGTCGCCTCATCTTTAGCTACCCCAATCCCGATACTCGAACCCAAATTACAAGGTTTGACAAACAGGGGGAAATGCTCCAATCCAGGAGTCGCAAAAATCTGTTCTCGCACGGCGGCAAGGCTTTTTTGGGCATCTCGGCGATCGATCATTACAGCAGGTAGTACGGGTATCCCCGCCGCTTTGAGCATCATTTTACACTGATACTTATTCATCCCTAGAGCAGCAGGCAACACGCCACAACCAGTATAGATTGCGTCCGCCATCTCCAACATCCCCTGAATACAACCATCCTCACCAAAAGTACCGTGGAAGGCGAGGAAATAGATATCGATGGGACAAAGCTCGTTTTGACGATTACCTTGGTAGGTGAGTCCTTTACTACCAGCTATGGGTAAAAGGGCGACTTCTTGCGCTTCGGTAAGGGAATTGGGAAGGCGACGGTAGAAACTTTTCTCCAACAGATTGTCGCCAACATACCACCGCCCGGTTTGGGCGATATAGACGGGGATAATATTGTATTGGGTAACGTCGATGACGTTCATCAGTTGGAGTGCTGTGATGACGGAGATTTCGTGCTCGACAGATCTACCACCGAATAATACTGCCAGATTTTTCTTCTTCATTTCCTCTATTACCCAAGGGTTGCCTGCGATCGACTGCGAAATCGTGTCGAACAACATTTTACAATTATCTGAGGGCATCCTTTGCAAATCGATCGATCTCATTCTCTCCAGACACCTGTTTGAATCCAGGGACGAGGATCGATTTGATAAGAATTAGCAATAATGCTAATTCAAGTTGACAAGGTATGGTATGTTATTGAGAGTAGATTCGGTTCCAATGGCGATCGCTAGTTGGAAGTAAAGGGGAAAGTTTGGTGCAAACCCAACGCTGTCCCGCAACTGTGTTTCGATCCTTTCAGGAGGTCGATTAGTCAGAACACCCGCCGATATCGATATATCCCAAATTATATTCTGCGAGGCACAGAGGGGAAAAATATTATGACCGATAAACACACGATTTTTGTGTGTCAGTCTTGTGCTGGTAATTGGCAAGATGGCAGACAGGTAGGTGATAGTGGCGGATATTTGCTCCATCAGGAGTTGGTAGCTAGATTGCCCGAACATCCCGCTTCAGCACAGTTTCAAGTCCGCGCCGTCAAGTGTATGGGAGCTTGCAATCGTCCCTGTGCGATCGCTTTTGCGGCGGCTGGTAAGTCTACTTATTTATTTGGCGATATCAATCATAGTCAGTCTCTAACGGAGATGTCTGAGTCTATTTTGGAGTGCGCCAGTCTCTATCATGATAAATCAGATGGCGTGATGAAGTGGTCGGAGCGTCCCGACATGCTCAAGAAAGGTGTCGTAGGCATCATTCCCAGCGTTGAGATACCTGTGAGTATTTAAGCAAAATTAGGACCTGTCGTACTGTCTGGATTTTAGATCGATCCTAATTTTCCTGTCTAATTTATACTGCGAGAAGCCCTTGGATCTTGCGTAATTCTAAGAAGTCCAGTTTTTAAGCATTCTTAGTATAAGCTGCGATCGCTAGAGATTAATTTTAATCTTTAGTGAGAAATTATAGCAACTATTTTTTGAAATATTTATACGTTCCCATCCAGATTCTGCTAAGGGATAAGAATTTAATAATATACATACCTGTAGGTTGTTCGTCGATTCGAGTCATAGACATCAGCCAAGATCCAACTAAAGATTTATGATCCCTAAGAATACCAACCGCATTTTTCTCCTCGCCATACTGTCTAATTTGAGCTTGGGCGCAGAAACACCAGCTTCCGCCCAATCCACACCAGAAAAGACTCCCGCACCCGTAGAAGAGCTAGAAATCGATGTGTATGGCGATAGATTATTGAAGAAGCCTATTTACTCGCCTTTCCGTCAACAGGGTACGCTCAAAGATTCCACTCGCCCAGCTTATACGATAAATCAAAATGAGATTAAGGCGCAAGGAGCGAGAACCGTTAGAGAAGCACTTCAATCATTACCAGGAATCTTGGGTGCGGGCACGGTAGGTACCGAAGTAAATGCCCTCAGCGGACAATTTATTCGGGGGAGTAATGCTACCCAAGTACTTATTTTATTCGATGGTCGCCCAATTAATAACTTGGGAACTGGTGGGTTCGATTTGGGTGAGTTTTCGACGAGTATTGTCGAGCGAATTGAGGTATTACCTGGTGGTGGTTCTACGCTGTATGGTTCTGATGCGATCGGCGGTATTATTAATATTGTGACTAGTCGCCCTGCTAGCGATAAACTCGCAGTCAAAACCCAATTGGAAGTAGGCAATCTTGGCTACAGTAAAATGGGTATTAATGTGAGTAAGATCGATGGTAAGATTGCTTGGTCGGTTGGATACGATCGAATTCAGGCGACTAATAACTATGAATATTCTATCCCTGAAGCAAACGTTTCAGGTACGCGGATTAATAATGATGCTACCTATAATAATCTGCGAGTGCGGGCGGATGCAGATATTAGCGATCGCACAAAACTAAATTTTACAACTATATATCTAAGCAAAAATCAGGGTTTTCCTGGTGGCGTACCGATTCCTAGTCCGCAAAATGGACAAGGATTTTTCAACTCACTTACAGATGCAAATCGGAAATACAACGACCAACTTTTACTCGATTTGGGAATAGTCCAAAAACTCGGTAATGGTGATGACTCTACCCTGACGGCAAGAGTTTATTATGATAACTTGAGTACCCGCTTTGATAGTCTTACCGCTTTTGCCGACACACTATCCGTTCAAAATGGACAAGTAGTAAAAGCCACAAGACCCCAAACCCAAACCCAACGTGATAATAAACAGAATTCTGTGGGGATTCAAACTCAGCACAATTGGCAAATTAGCCCCAATCAAACCATCACTTATGGTTTTGATTATCGCAGTACTAATAATAGAAATACGGCAAAGAGCATTGCGACTGGAGTCCAAACAGTTAACTTTGATGGTAATATCTCTCAAGGTGCATTATTCGCCCAATACAACATCGATATTAACCCGACATTAAGAGCGACAGCAGGCTTGCGCCAAGATTTTAGTAGCTTGGTAAATGGTGGAGCAACTTCTCCCGCACTAGGGATAAAATGGGATGTAAATTCAGAAACAACTCTCAGAGCCAACTATATTCGTAATTTCCGTACCCCAACCCTGACAAATCTATTCTCAGCAAACCCAACTAATATTGGTAATCCAAATTTATTACCCGAAATTGGGAATAGCTTCGATATTGGTGTCGATCGAAAGTTGGGCACTTTTGGACTATTACGTTTAACAGCCTTCCAAAATGATATTAGTAATGTAATAGCATTCCAACGTGTTGCTCCGGCGGTGAATGGGATATCAGGGATTTATACTAATATTGGTGAGGTGCAGACACGCGGAATCGAAGCATCGGTAAATGCGCGGTTAGCTCCGAATCTGTATGGGTTTGTTAATTATACGCTCAACGATCCCAAGATTATCAAAGATGGAAATTCAGCAGTGCAAGGGAAAGAGTTACGGTTTGCAGGGGCGGATAAATTGAGTATGGGGGTATCTTATGAAAATAGTTATGGTTGGTATGGATCTCTAGCTTTAAATTCTCTGAGCGGTTATCCTACAGATAATGCCAATACGGAATTTCTACCTGGATTCACGAGTTTTGATGCCAACTTTGTTGCACCGCTGAATGAGGATCGCAGTTTAACCTTAAATGCTAGCGTTCAAAATATTTTGAACCAACGCTATCAACTTTTCGCGGGCTTTCCTGATGCTGGGCGAACATTTCGGACTGGTATAGATTGGAAATTTTAGGAGGAAAATATATGACTGTAGCTACTTTTGAACGTCGGGTTACACCATTAGAGAAAGTCGAGCGGGAGGATATCTATAATGGTAGCTCGATCGAGTATGAAGATTTTCCCACAAGTTTGGATATATTGGGGCCAATGCTCTATTCATTATTCCAAGAACACTGGCAAGAAGTGGGCTTAGGGCATATGGTAGACGGGAGTGTATTGGAGCTAGAATTTACCGCTGCGCCGAAGATTTGTCGGCTCTATGATGGCTATCTAACGGTAGTTGCTGAAGGTTGGCATATGCACTTATGTGTAGCGGAAAATATGGGCGGAGCAACGGGGCGAACTCCCGCATCTTTGCGTCAAGTCAGGCGGGTGAGTCGAGCAGCTTTGTATCGGCGATTGAATGCTGAAGGTGAGGCTCGGAGCTGGGGAATTCAGTTTTGGAATGGAGCTGGGCAAAAGATGATGAATCTATTTTTGCCTAATGCTTTCCTCGGTGAAGGTGAGGATCTATTACCTGAGCATCAGCCAGATTTAGCTAAGTTAGGATTGTACGATAAATTACGCCAAATTTATGTATTAGGTGCGATCGATATTCCCTATGAAAGCAATCCACTCAATCGCCCTTACATCTCGGTATGTCGATCGAGTCGTTGTAATGCTGGGCGCGATTGGCAGTCGGTTCATGAGGCTCTGAAGGAACAATTAGATGATTCTAAGTTGGATGTCGAATTGATTATTTCTGGCTGTTTGGAGGTCTGTAAAATGGGGCCAGTGGTGTTTTATTCGGGAGATGAACGTGCTCCCGAACATACTTGGTACACGCGAGTGACTCCAGATGTGGCAAAGGAAATTGTCACCCAACATTTGGGTGATAATCAAAAAGTAGGGCGACATTTATACCCCCAATCATAAATTATATGGTGTGTTGTCGCAGAGGATAATACACCATTTTTGATTTATTCGTCACTTCCAGTTTTTCCCATTACAAGGCTAGTTTTAGTGCTGAGTTTAAATTGGTGCTTTTTCAACACAGAGGTACACAGAGAGTTCACGGAGGTTCACGGAGGAATTATTTATCTATATCGATGAAAACTAAACCATACGGATTTATATTTTTATTTAGTTGGTTCACATTATTTTTAGGATCGGGTTGCGATCGACAAATCCAACCACCAAAATTAGCCACCTCAGATCCTAAATGCTCCACTGTTTACGATCCTAAAGTTGATTATTTCCCCGATAAGGTGAAGGTAACTGAGTCAAAAGGATTCACCGTCGAATATCACCGCAATTATAAAGTGGTGTCAGTCAAAAATCCTTGGCGGAATGCTGATACCACTTTTCAATATGTGTTAGTGCAGTGCAATACGCCAATTCCAACAGGATTCGATAAGAGTCAAATTATCCAGGTACCAATTAATTCAGTGGTGGTGATGTCTACGACTCATTTACCACTATTGGATAAACTGGGTTTAGTCGATCGATTAGTTGGTGTCAGCGATACTAGTCAAATTAATACACCTAGCGTGGTAGCCAAAGTCAAAGCAAATAAATTAGCGGAAGTCGGCAGAAGCAACAACACTAATGTCGAACGAGTTTTGGAAATAAAACCAGAACTCGTGACTACTTATGGCGTAGGTAATCCGAAGACAGATAGCCATCCCAAATTAATCGAAGCAGGATTACCTGTCGCGATTATCGCTGAATATATGGAGTCTTCGCCATTGGGTAGAGCGGAGTGGTTGAAATTCATGGCATTGTTTTTCAATCGTGAAGCTGAGGCGGAAAAGGTATTTAGTGAGACTGTCGCTAAATATCGATCGATCGCTAAAATTGCCAGTCAAGCAACTACCAAACCCACTGTGTTATCCGGCTCCGACAATCGAGGTACTTGGTATATCCCTGGTGGCGATAGTTATTCGGCAAAATTTATTGCTGATGCAGGTGGAAGTTATGTGTGGAAAGACGATCGATCTACTGGTAGTCTAAATCTTAGTTTCGAGCAAGTATTCGACAAGGCAAATCAAGCCGAATATTGGATTAATAGTAGTCAAGCTTGGAAAACAGTTGACGATCTAATTAATAGCGATCGAAGGTATAGCAAATTCGCCGCCGTGAAAACTCCCAAATTATTCAATCCTACCGCCAGGATGAATGCAACTGGTGGTAATGACTTCTGGGAAGGAGGTACCGCAAATCCTGACATAGTTTTAGCCGATCTAGTTAAAATATTGCATCCAGAATTACTCCCCCAACATCAACTAGTTTATTATCAATCTCTATCAAAGTAAGTGATAAAAATTAATTTAAACCCGCCCTTCATACTCCTGACACCTGAAAAATTATTAGAGGCTGTTTGAAAAGTTATTTTTAATACGCATACCCTAGAAAACCCCCCCAACCCCCCTTGGAAAGGGGGGCTTCAGCTCCCTCCCCTTTCCAAGGGGAGGGCTGGGGTGGGGTAAAAGGACTACGCAGCAACTCAAACGCACTTGTGTATACACCGTAGCTTGCCAAGGGGGGGCTTTGCTCCCTCCCCTTGGCAAGGGGAGGGCTGGGGAGGGGTAAACAACCTACGCAGTAATTCAAATCACTTGTCGTTTAAGGGTGGCTGGGGGGGATCTATAGGGTTTGCGAGATGAAGATGTTGGGTTATTTCGGGACGAAAGGCTACGCCAACGGGGGCTTCAACCCAACCTACGGTTACTATGAACAATTCAAAAATCAAACAGCTAGATTTAAGCGATCGACGTTCGATCGTGTTAGGACTATTATTTATCCTGCCGATACCGATCTTCCTGACTAGTTTGGCGATGGGATCTGTATCAATTCCGATCGCCGAAGTAGTCACAATATTGCTCGGCGGTATTCCCACCAAAGCATCTTGGCAAGATATCATCATCCAATTTCGCCTTCCCAAAGCAATTACCGCCATCCTCGCCGGAGCCGCACTATCTACTAGTGGATTACAACTCCAAACCCTTTTTAAAAACCCCCTCGCTGGGCCATCAATCCTCGGAATCAATGCTGGGGCGAGCCTGGGGGTGGCTCTAGTCATCTTGGGTACCCAACTAATCGGTGGGGTGAGTTTGACGAGTCTGGGGCTAATGGGGAGCTATGCTACAGTTATCGCCGCCTGCATGGGTGCGGGGATTGTCACCGCTTTGGTGATTTTGGTATCGCGGCGGGTGCAAGGTGCTAGTACTCTGCTGGTGTTGGGGCTGCTATTTGGCTATGGTACTGGGGCGATGGTAGATTTGTTGCTCTATTTTAGTTCTGCCGAACCGATTAAATCTTATCTAAATTGGACTGCGGGGAGCTTTGGTGGGGTGACTTGGGAGCAGTTGCCGATTTTGGCTGTCGGGATTTTGGGTAGTTTACTGATGGCGATTCTCGTTGCGCCGTCATTAAATCCGCTGCTATTGGGTGAAAGTCAGGCGCAAAGTTTGGGAATTTCGATCGAACGTTTACGGCTATTAGTATTAGTTAGTTCGTCACTATTAGCAGGGATTGTGACGGCTTTTTGTGGGCCGATTTCTTTTATTGGTGTAGCTGTGCCCCATTTGTGTCGAGGTTTACTTCGGACTGCGGATTTGCGCTGGCTATTTCCAGCAGTAAGTTTAGTAGGTGCAACATTTGCAATGGTAGCAGATATTATCGCCCAAATGCCTGGAGGTAAATCGGTATTGCCGATAAATTCTGTCACATCACTAATTGGTACGCCAATTATTGCTTGGATTATCCTCAGACAGGAGCGGAAAAATTAAGTAGACAAACAATCGATCTAATTCAGTCAAGATCGATCTCAATCGTCGGTAGCGATTGCTGTTGCTCTACTGAAAGGTGGTGCTGAACCTTGGCGATAATTGCCGGAATTTGGGAAATTCTCACATTGTGATAACTAGATCGATCTGGCAAAACTAATAAGTTCGGAGCTTGTTTGCAGCGTTTCAGACAACCAGTAGATTGTAAAGCAACGCTCTCATTTAAGTTGTGGCTATGCAATTGTTGGTTCAAAGCTGAGTATAGTTCTTTGCCACCATTCCTGAGACAATCCGAACTTTGGCAGATGAGAATCTTGACTTTCGCTTTCTTTGCCGTGTGTTCTTTTAGTTGAGCTACTGGTGTAGATATATCTACTTTCTCAATTGCATATGCCTTGAACTTCAGATCCTTTTGGATGCCTTCACAACGGAGCCTGTCGCCAATAGATAGCTTATAAACCATCCCGCCTCGCAATTCCTTGGGAATCTTCACCAAAAAATCTCGCTCGACAGTTCTCAGCCGCAGATACTTGAGCTTGTAACCATCCAGGGCACAAACCCCCAAAAATTCACCCTCAATCTGAAAGTAATTCTCATTAATCATAAAGTACTTCGTCGCGATTAGGCGCGGCATCTAGGACAAAACATCGATCCAACCAATCAACCAATTGACTACGCTCCATCATTTGCTGACGAGCCACGCTCCAAACTTGAGCAGCGGCTGTGGGAGTAGCTACAGTCACTTCCAATGGCTTCCCAGTGGAACATTTGCAAGAAATCTCCAACTCCATCAGCCGACGATATAGTTGCCAGCGATCGCTCCAGTCGGAATCGATCGTAAAGAGCTTATCTGAATAATACACGTCTTCCATTTTTTTTTGGGATCGAGCTTGCTTGATTTTAGAATACCCCAAATGAGAACTAGATGCAACAAAAATGGATATATTCTCAGGGCATTCGAGTTAAGTCTGGCGCAACAAAATTTTGAAAGTATTGCTGTTACATAACTTCGATCGAATTAAGCTCAAAAGCAAGTAAACCCAAATTTATCAATAAATCCATTCTCAATAAAATTCACTATTGAGAATAAATGTATCCTAGCTAGTTTTGCTACTACCAAGATGTTGTAAGGCTTACAGCTTATTTTTTAGTCAGAATGTAGATTGCTTGAGACTAATGTTAGAATGATCGAGTCAGGCTATTGTGCTCAAATAATTAGTAGTACGCATAAAATGGTTTGCTAAAAAAATCAACCTTAATTTAGAGAGAGACTTATGGCATCACTACAGACTTTAATGCGTGGATTTGGCGAGGTGGGAACTAATGTCGTGGGATTGGATCTCACGGTGACTGAGCCAGTTTGTGAGGGCTTGAACATCGCTTTGGCAAGTTTTCAAGCCTTGTACCTGCAATATCAAAAACATCACTTTGTAGTTGAAGGCGCGGAATTTTACTCTCTGCACGAATTTTTTGAAGATAACTATGGGCAACTAAAGAGTCATGCTCATGATGTTGCCGAACGTTTGGATGGCTTGGGCGGAGTACCTGCGGCTAGTTTTACCAAATTGGCGGAGCTTTGCTGTTTTACTCCTGAAGCCGATGGTGCCTTCAATTGCCGCACAATGTTAGAAAATGACTTGGTGGGCGAACAAGCAATTATTGCGTTGATTCGTAGTCAAGCAAGTCAAGCCGAGAGTTTGGGAGATCGCGGTACACGTTATTTGTATGAGCAAATTCTCCTAAAATCTGAAGAAAGAGCTTATCATATCGATCACTTTTTGGCTGCTGATACTCTAGTCAGATCTGGAAATTAATAGGTAAAACTTAGAGGCTGTTTGAAAAGTCAAATTTGTTAGCTTCACCCCTGGAGAATCCCCCCCAGCACCCTTTTCAAGGGGGGCTGGGGGGGATTCCAATACGGTTTACGAGTACAACCCGTATACTTTTCAAACATCCTCTTAGATGGTGGACTGGGCGGGGCACCTGACCAGCAGCAATGTTCACCATCTAAACTAATAGATTCAAAGATAAACATCGATTTTAGATTGCTGCCAATTGCCAATTCTCCGCAGGAGAGGCTACGCCAACGCGATCGGTGATATAGATAATATTATCGTCAGCCCCGCGACGAGTGACGCTGTTTTGGGCGAAGGATAGACGCTCGAATACCGATGGGTAAATTGCGGGAGTATCAAAGAATGTAACCTCCCAAGGAGCCTGACGGGATAGTATCTCGATCGCTTTCCGATAGGCGCAAGCTTGCTCTGTTGTCTGCCCCTCAAAGCTAAAGGCAATCCCTGCCACTGTTGGGTGTACTTCCTGCATTAGCGTCTCCATTGTCACCATCGCAATCTCATTGACTGGGGCGGGCAAAGCTGCTGACAATCCAGTCGTCACTAGACTCGGATGCAGAATCATCCGATCGAAAGCAACCCCCTGATTGGTAAGTTGTTTGAATAATTCCTTCAATGTTGCTGCGGTGACTTCCTGACATCGATCGATAGTATGATTGCCATGACAAGATACAAATGGCTCTACTATCGGCACCAATCCATTCGTCTGACAAATTGCCGCAGATTGAGCCAAAGCCAGAGCATTTGCTTCAATCCAAGCCATACTCGGCATATCCACGCCGATGTTAATTACCGCCCGCCACTTAGCAAATCTTGCACCGAGACGATAATACTCACTGACTCGATCTGCCAAACCATCCAAACCTGCTGAGGCGAATACTTTGCTACCAATATCGACTTGAATTCCGTTAACGATACCGACTCGCGTGTCTAGATTTGGAGCTGTCAAAATTAGTTGACGATAATCCCGACGATTTGCTGCTGTCGCTCTCATCCCTAATTCTTCAAACTGTCGATCGTTATTGTCATTATACTCGATCTCTAATATCTCTTTTCCCGCAGCCATCAACGCTTTGGCGGTAGTCTGTAGCTCTTGATGATATGGATTCATTTGTGTCTTTTTCGTATTTACCCTTGAAAACATTGTGACACTATTGCTATAGTATTGCAATAATTAAATTAAATAGATGATTTTAGCTACCTGTCCTCCAGTTAGGATTAGGATATCAAAGCTATGTATAGGTAGCTCTGATGGAAATAATAGAGCTATAACTATGACAATCGCTACTTATCGATCGACCCTTAATTGATAATTAAAGTTATTAATTTTAAACCAGAGTCCGATTTAGATTCGATCTCTACTCAATCCCATCTTTGTCAGGAGCTATATCGATGAATGCCTCAGAAAAAGCGATTAGTTTGGGTTTTACTAGCAAAATTGCTACTATTGTCAGCTTGTTTCAATCAAAATTTGTCGATGCAACTCCAGATCTCACCCCTTGGCTAGACGATCCGATGACTAGAGCGACAGTGGATCCTGATTCGATCGATCTAGGGTTCCATTTTAAGCGACACAATACCACCAAATCTCATCACACAATGTTGATTCAGATTCGGCTCCAGTCAGAGCATAGCAAAATCGATTCTCCAGGGGAGAAGCTATTGCTGGCGCAAACGCTCCGCTACCGCCAACGAGTTGTCGGATTGGAAATCAGCAGTCACAATCTTTGTGGCTGTCTGTGGAAATTTTCGACAGTTGCTGATTGGCGGTTTTCGGGAACGACGGGAATGTCGCCAGAATACCAATCACAGATTAAATCTTTTTGTCAGGATGTTTTGAGCGTTTTCAATCATGCCGAATACATTTAGGATTATTAAGACAATTAAACTTACTCTGCTGACAGTTGTCTATCGATCTTTAATGCTGATGAATATGTCAAAATCAAATCTAGATGACTTTCCGCCGCGCCAAGGATTGAGCCAACGCCAACTATGTGAATTGATGGGTTGGGATTATCGGCAATTCGCCCAAACTGCCAAAGAGCGAGGATTAAGTACTCATGCCTATATGCAGCAACAAACAGGCTGGACTTTGCGATTAGAATTGTATTATCCGCCTGTAGATTGAGCAAAGTTGGGCGGTGCTTCATACCCTAATTCAGCAACGCAAAATAAATCATACCCAAATTCAGCATCGCTGAATAGTCTAAGCCACACCAACGAAAACGCGCAGAATCGGCGATTTGGCGATTCTCCATTGGTCGTTGGCGTAGCCTCTCCTTCTGGAGAAGACCTGCCTTCGGCACGGGAGAGGCTGCGCTAACGAGACTTACTCGCGATAAAATATTATTACAGCCCTTTCTTGTTGGTACACACGATGGCTAATACAGTTACAGAACAGACTACTGCTACACCCGATAGCTGGAATCCACCCTCACCACCTACGGATTTAATCTTTGACGATGGAGAATCTTTGGAAACCAACCAACATCGAGTAGCGATGAATGTACTGATTCGCTCCTATCAGCAATACCGCGCCGAGCAGACGGACTTTTTTGTCGGCGGGAATATGTTCATCTATTACAGCAGTACCCAAGTCAAAAATCGTGACTTTAGGGGGCCGGACTTTTTTGTAGTATTAGATGTAGATGGCGAGCGGGAACGGCTAGGCTGGGTAGTCTGGGAAGAAGAGGGACGCTATCCTGATGTCATCATCGAACTGATGTCTCCGAGTACCGCCAACGTAGATTTGGGACTCAAAAAGGATTTGTACGATCGAGTCTTCAAAACTCAGGATTACTTTGTGTATAATCCTTTTGATGCTACATCACTACTCGGTTGGCATCGCAGTGACACATACCGAACCATCGTCCCCGACGATCGCGGTTGGCTCTGGTGCAAGAAATTGGGACTATGGTTGGGGACTTGGCAGGGGACGATCGATCGAGAAACCATAAGCTGGCTCAGGTTTTATGACTCAACTGGCGCACTGGTACTACTACCGGAGGAGGTAGCACAACAACGAGCCGACGCTGAAACTCAACGAGCCGACGCTGAAACTCAACGAGCCGATGCGGAAACTCAACGAGCCGACGCGGAAACTCAACGAGCCGAATCTCAACGGTTCAGATCCGATCGATTAGCAGCAAGGCTACGGGAGTTGGGCGAAGATCCTGACTTACTCTAGAAACTAGTACTAAGAAAAGTAGGGGTAATTCATGAATTACCCCTACCCAAGATTGAATTGCAAGTTATTAAATCCTCATTCCTAAGAATGATCCCAATCTGGCTTGATCGACTTGCGACTATTGAGAAAACGATCGATCGACATCGCCGCAATACAGCCATCTCCAGCCGCGACAACAGCCTGTTTGAACGGTGTATTCCGAATATCACCGATCGCCCAAACGCCCTCTACATTCGTTGCCATCAGCTCATTTACCTTGACCCCACCATCAGCATTTACCTCTACCTGACCGCCGACAAAATCTGTAATCGGTTTGGAGCCACTTTGATAGATAAAGGCACCTTCTACGGGCAACAATTGCGATTCTGCTTGTCCTTTTGGTTTGACTTGAACCCCCGTCACGCCAATCTCATTACCTTCAATTAAAGTCAGGCGAGTTTGACTCCAATGCTTGACATTTTTCATGCTCAATAAATCTTGAGCGGAGGCATCATCAGCGAGAGGATCTTTGACAGTTACCCAATGTACAGTCGATGCAAACTTGGTCAAAACTTGAGCTTCTTCGATCGCTTCGTGATTGTTTCCGACTACGACAACTTCCCGCTCTCGATAAAATGCTCCATCACAGGTAGCGCAATAACTCACCCCACGTCCCAAAAACTCGGCTTCACCTTTGAATGAAGCAACTCGCCCCATTGCCCCAGTTGCCAACACCAATGTTTTCCCAACAAATGTCCCTTCAGGAGTATAAACTTTTTTTAATGGGCCACTCACATCAATCCCAAATACCTGTCCCCGTTGATAGGAAGTGCCGAAAGCAATCGCTTGTTCTCGCATCACATCGAGTAGTTCTTCGCCGCTCACATCGCCAGCCACACCAGGATAATTCGCAATCTTGTGAGTAATCGCCAAGGCACCGACAGCCGGATTTTTATCCAAAATAACAGTCTTCAGATCGGCACGGGATGTATACAGCGCACAGGTACAACCTGCTGGACCACCTCCAATAATGACGACATCAAACTCATATGTTTCCAAAGTGCCAAACCTCAAAGTGCGTTGAATAATTGCTTCACATGCCCATACATACTCACTATACATCTTCGTTGGCTCAGTTAAATAGTGACCGCTATCAAAGTTATCAAACAGCAACATTCGCTTCTGACTTAACAGGAATACTATTAGATCGAGGGAGTTGGGTTATTTTGGAACGAAAGGCTCGCATTCGAGCGGTAGGCTCTCGGTTACGGGAACGCGTTGCTCTCAACCCAACCTACGATTCTGGGGAGCATCGAATCGATGTTCCCCAGAACCCAGATCGATATTTTACTGACTTGGTAGTGCTTTAAGTTGTTTAATTGCAGCTTCGATCGAATCGATACTCCCAGGATTGACTAAGCCATAATAGTCAAAGGTATGAACTCGATCTTTCTTGACGGCGGTTAATTGCGACCAAAATGGATTATCTTTGATTTTACTCCCTTCGCCTGGTTGATTTTGAACGATTAAGATTCGATCGGGATTGCTTTCCAAAATCTTTTCTGGGGATAGGGTAATATATCCTTGAAAGGGAGATTTGCCTTGGACTCCGGCACTAGCATTGACAATTTTTAGTCGATCGAGTAATCCGCCTGCCCAGCTTTTGGTATTCGGTGATATCATCGGTTTGTCACTAGCCAAAATTAGGGTTTTACCTGGTAATTTTGCTGGAGTCGATACCATTTGATTATATCGATCGAGTAATGGTTGAGGATCTAATTTTGTCAACTTGGCAATTTCTACAGTTAGTTGCTCTAATGCTTCCCAACTAGTTACTTCAGTCGCCAAAGTTTGGATCCCAGTAGTCTTGAGTTTTGTCAATACATTATCGTGCATTCCTTTCGCCCCAATTACTAGATCTGGTTTGAGTGAAATAATCTTTTCTAGATTGGGTGGAGTTCTACCTTCGGCGACGCGGGGTAAATCTTTGAGATTGGCTTTGTCTGCCAAAATTCTACTTCCAGTAATGCCGACTAATTTGGATCGATCGAGATTAGCGAGAATATCAGCAGAAAGTGATGTCAGTGCAACGACTCTATCGATCTTAGTTTTTGGTGCAACTGCGGAGGTATTGCTGGAACTATTAGAATTTGGCTCCTTTGGATCGGAACCACAAGCACTTAATATTAAAGCACTTGCCATAATAATAGGAATAATTTTTATTTTCATGATTAAAATTTACCGTTGCTTAATATGTGTGATATACAATTATGCGACTTAGAGTAGGGGCAATTCATAAATTGCCTCTACTCTAAGTCTCCCTGGTTTTAACGCCTAAAATTTAACTCCAATACTAGCACTAACAGTGACACCTGGTTGCGTAAATAGACCTAGGTTTGGATTATTATTCGCCAAACCTCGAACATCAGACCACCTTGTATATTGAGCATCTAATAGATTAAATACACCGACAGTCAACCTTGTAGATTCATCAAATTTATAATGCCCTGTGAGATCTACCGTCGTGAAACCAGCCGGAGTAACTGGAGTTTGCCCAGCCGCTATTCCTGTCGCATCTACATTAGTTTTACCAGCAACTAAAGTAGTCGTTAGATTCACACCCCACCGATCTTCTGGAGCGCGATAACGCAATCCAACTACTGATTTGAATGGATCGACACTATTTAATGGTTTATCGCGTTCGAGATTCTTTCCTTCAGCTAGTGCTAGAGAGCCAACGATGCCAAATCCATCAGGACTATTATTAAATAAGTATTCACCCTTGGCTTCTATACCCATAATTTCGGCACCTCGAATATTTTGAGATTGAAACTGTTGCAAATTTTGACCATTAATAGTCGTATTTGGCAAACTCACCGTATCGATAAAGTTGTCATAACGGTTGTAATAAGCACTCAGAGCACCATTAAAATTAGAACTATTAGTTCGCAACCCAATCTCAAATCCATCGCTAGTTTCTGGCTTTAAGTTCGCATTGGGAATGACTGTATAACCAAATGCAAAGTTTGTAAAAGCGATCGCAGCATTATCGTATGGAGGACTACGGAAACCTCGGCTATATTGAGCGGTAGCTGTGAGAGTGGGTGATATTTTATATACTAGCCCAAGTCGAGGCGAAATTGCGGACGCATTGATGGGTTTGACATCTTCAACTCGTCCCCCAATGCGGATAAAATCAGGATCGTTAGCATTGGGATTGAGACTATATGTATCGAGGCGAATCCCAGGAATCATCGTCAGATTGCCGATCGCAATTTCATCTTGAACGTAGATTCCCAGTCGTGTTGTATCGGTATTGGGAAAAGTTTTGTTGGGAAATGTTTCGCCGCCGACATTTTTGGTGCTGGTTCCTGCTGTCAAATTAAACTCAGTATTATCGCGGGGACGACTGGTATTTGTACTCGAAATTTCGGCACCATAAGAGAGTCGATGTTTCCAGGTATCAGTAGTGAAGTTACTCTCGAATTGGACATTTGCCCCAGCAATATTTTGTCTGAAATCATTAATTGCTAGCCGCCGCCGATTGGATGGAGTCGCGCCGCTAACTGTTCTAAATTCTTCTACTTCTTCATGAGTATTTGCAGCTTGATAATAAACATTTGATTGGACTCTTTGAATCAGTGCGCCTTCAGGATTGACATAGGTATGCCCTAGACTTATCCGCCCTCTGTCGATCTCATCCTTGGCAGTTTGAGCAGTGCGGGTAGTTGTAGGTGAAACAGCTCCAACATTGCTATTAACTTTAGTTGTTGTATTCCGATCGAATAATTCCCCAGTTAAGACAAAATCATTTTGTGCATCGGGGCGGTATTGTAATTTTATTATGCCATTATTACCCGCGATCGCTTGAGGATTTGGAGCTTGACTACTCTTATTGCTCGTCTCACTTCCACCCCGCCCAGTATAAGTCGCCGACATCGACAAATCGCCGCGCTGACTAGCGATTGTAAATGTCGGGCTAATGCTGCGATCGGCACTATTATAAGTCAGTTTCCCTTCTACTGCATCAGGCTTTCCATTTAGATAGTCTTGGGGATTTTTGGTTGTATAAGAAACAATCCCACCCAACGCATCACTACCATACAATGTAGAGGCAGGGCCGCGCAAGATCTCTACCCTCTTTAAACTATCAAATTCTACTAAATCTCGTGAAGTAACGTTATAAAAATCGGGAACTCGGATCCCATCGACGAGAATTAAGACACGATTCTCATCCAAGCCTCGAATATTATAGCCGCCATTTCCCGATCGAGTGGGGCGATTATTTACCGACACTCCTGGCTCATAGCGCACGAGATCGTCAATATTTTGGATCTGATTATTAGTTATTTCTCGATCGGTTGTGACAGTGACAGTACTGGGTGAATCTTGGATTCGCCGTCTAGTGCGCGTACCCGTGACGGTGATTTCGATTTCCTTTTCTGGCTCTAGTACTGGTGCTGCTGCTGAGGGAAGTTTTTGAGCTAGTTTAAATTGACAATCTTTCAACCCAACTGAATTAGTCAGACAAGCTGCTTGACTCGGTAGTGCATCAAAACAACCGATGACTAACAGGAAACAAAATAGTAAAGAATGATTAGCTAAAAGAAGTTTCATGATTTTGAATTCTAAATTATTAAACTGATTGGGGGCGATTGTACATCACCCAAATAAATACTGGAGCACCAAAAATCGCCGTCACTGCACCAACAGGCAATTCCACCGCGCCACTTCTAGCGAGCAAATCTGCCAAAGACAATACCACCGCACCACCGAGAGCAGACAAAGGCAATAACCAGCGATAGTCATTACCAACGGCTAGTCGAATTCCGTGGGGTACAATCAACCCGACGAAACCAATCAAACCCGCGACACTAACCGCACAAGCTGCTAATAGACTCGCAATTGCGCCAATGATTAGTCTCGATCGCCATACTGTAATACCCAAACTACTAGCCATCTCATCCCCCAAACTCAGCACATTCAGAGCCTTTGTCACCGACAATCCCGCCCCAATGCCGATAGCGACATAAGGCACAATCACCCGCAATTCCTCCCAGCCGCGCCCATTGATACTACCCACCAACCAATTTAGGGCTGTCTGCACTCGCCCCTCCTCAGCCAATAGCAATAGAATCGTCTGAATCGAGCCGAGCAAAGCACTAATCGCAATACCTGCCAAAATCAGCCGCTCCACCGTCACCCCACTACCCCGTCGATAACCAAGAATAAAAATCAATCCAGTTGTCAACATCGCCCCTAGCCAAGCGGCTAAAGGTAGAGCTGAGGCGGCAGCCCCAAGTGAAATCAAAGTAATCGCCACCAATCCAGCACCCGCAGAAATCCCCAACACATAGGGATCTGCTAGCCCATTGCGTAACATGCCTTGCAGCATCGCCCCAGACATGCCCAATGCCGAGCCGACAGTAGCCGACACCAAAAATCGGGGTAAACGCAATTCCCAGACGATGATTTGGCTTTGGCGATCGCCCTGATGTAATATTGCTGCCCAGATTTGGGATCCAGTCAAAGAAACAGTTCCGAAGCCCAAAGAGATCGCCGCAACCAGGATTATCAACCCAATTAATCCACCTGTGGTATACATTGGCACTGATGAATAGCCCAAAGATTGAATAACGGTTTTGGCGGACTTTTTAGGCATCTTGCGGAATTTGACTCGAATGATTTTACAGTGCTCCGCTACAAGATAAATCTATTGATAATCTATGTCAAGTGATTATGTGATGCTTTTTACGGTTAATATTCTTCTTTAAATTAAGATTCAGTCTAGGTAAAGAGTCTAGGCTTTTACATAAGTAACACTAGGCTAAATACCAGTTTTAGTTGACTTTACTTATTAGTTTAAATTAATATTTTTTTTGTGATAATATGTCAACAATTCTATTTTTCCGTCTGTCTAACCAAAATTATGGGACAATCGAGCCTCAGTGCCAAATTTAGAAGCAATGCTGACAAACATCTGCGAACTATCTTGCTGATTGGCTTGGGTGGCTCGACGCTCCTACATCTAGTGGCGATCTCTGGAGTCACTTTGTTGTGGAAACCAAGCACAGGGATCGAGAAACCCGTGGAAATTTCCTTTGTAGAGATCGATCCTGTCAAAGCACCCCCCGTAATTTCAACTCCAGTCCCCGATCCTCCGCCGAATGTTAGTATTTCATCAACGTCAGGAGGAGGCGGTGGCGGTGGCGGTGGCGGAAAATCGCCTCAATCCACATCAAATGCCAATATCCCACCAGCAGCTAAAATAGATCGATCTTCTCCCGTTCAAAGTTCTAGTCCAAAAACACCCAAATATCCCGTAAAATCGCCTAGTGACGATCGATCTGGAGTGGTGGATAACTCATTGAGTCGTGGTAAAGTACCTGAAAAATTGAGCGGCAATAGTAATACTGAAACTGCTCGTGATGATGGCGATTTTGGTACGGTTGTGCCAAGTACAATTGGCGGTGCAGTAGGGAATAATTCAGGAAAATCTGGTGGTGGCGTAGCTGGAAGTTCGGGTGGCTCAGGCTCAGGTACAGGCTCAGGCTCAGGTACAGGCTCAGGCTCAGGCTCAGGCTCAGGCTCAGGCTCAGGCTCAGGCTCAGGCTCAGGTACAGGCTCAGGTTCAGGATTGAAATGTATCAAGAGATGTGCAATTAGTGGATTGACGGATTTGGAAGATAATGATGGGGGAAAAGATAAATTACGAATTAGAGTGACGATCGATCCAAAAGGATTTGTGATCGAAGCAACTGTCTCAAAAACTAGTGGAAACCAGCAAATCGATCGAGCAGTAATCGATGGAGTGAAAAGAATGGAATTTAGCCCACCAGGTAAAACAATCCAGCGGACAATCAAAGCAAATATTTTAATCTGAAATAGTATGAAATACTTAAACCTATCGTGTAAAATTGCGGTTGGAGTCGCTTTTATTCTCACTCAATCCCCTCAAGCGATCGCCGGAACAATTACCCTACCTGATGGGGGTCAGTGTAATGGCACGATTAATAACGGAATTTTAAATGGTCGAGCTACCTGTAGATATAGTAGCAAAGACTCTTATAGTGGTGAGTTTAAAAATAATAAATTTGATGGCAATGGTAAATATATATTTGCCAGTGGAGGTAGCTATGAAGGCACATTTAAAAATGGTCAAATTGACGGAAAGGGGATCCGGATCTATGCCGATGGCGATCGATACGAAGGTAGCTTTGTCAAGGGAGAACCGGATGGGGTAGGGATTTATAGCACAGCCACGGGAGGTAGTTATCAAGGACAATTTAAAAATGGACTGCCATCAGGGCAAGGTACATTTAATTCCAAAAATGGCGATCGATGTACGGGGATAGTTAGTAATGGAAAACTCAATGGTGCGGGTACTTGTGAATACAAAAATGGCAATATTTATCAAGGAAATCTCACCAACGATCGACCCGATCGTCAAGGAACGATGACTTTTGCTGACAAAAGTACTTATATAGGAGAATTCAAAGACGGACAATTTGCGGGAAAAGGTACTCGTACATATAAGAATGGTAACATCTATACAGGTGATTATCTCAACGGCATTCCTAGTGGTAAAGGTTCACTCACCATGTCTAGTGGCGATCGATACCAAGGTGATTTTACTGCTGGCAAATTTAATGGTACTGGTACATATACATTTAGTAATAGCGATCGGTATATCGGCCAATTTAAAGATAGTAAATTTGCTGGAAAAGGTCAGATCGTAGCTCAGGGAAATAGTTGTGAGGGCGAATTTGGTAATGGCGAACTAAATGGAATAGCTAACTGTAGCTATCAAAGTGGAGAAAAATTTACTGGAGAATTTAAGAACGGCGATCGAGAAGGCAATGGAGTATTAACCTATGCCAATGGGACTAAAGTAACGGGAATTTGGAAAGCAGGAAAACTACAATAATATGGACTTAATCAAAACCTTCAATGCAGGCGGAGCAGTGATGTACCCCCTGCTATTTGCCTCAATTCTAGTTATAACACTAGCGATCGAACGGCTATATTTCTGGACGAGAATTGGACGCAGACAAAAATCGATGATTCGGGCAGTCTTAGATTTATATAGTAATCGATCGCCACAAGTTTTAGATAGACTAAAGCGCGATCGAGATTTATCGCTCGCCCGAATCTTCATCGCCGCAATCGCCCTCGGAGATGCCACCCCCGAAGAATTTCGGTTAGCAATGGAAAGTGAAGCTCATGCAGAAATACCCATCCTCCGTCGCTTTACTAATGTCTTTGATGCAGTAATTACTCTAGCTCCATTACTCGGACTTTTGGGTACAGTTACTGGCTTAATTTATTCTTTTTCTTCCTTTGAAATTGGTAAAACTGCCGGAAGCGGTTCGACTAATGTAGTCGGCGGAATTTCCGAAGCTCTCATTAGCACTGCATCAGGGGTAATTGTTGCAATTATCGCCTCACTTTGTGCCAATGTCTTTCGGGGATTTTATCAACGTCAAATAGCCGAAATTCAAGCAGCTAGCGGACAATTGGAACTACTCCATCGTCGCCAATGGGAACGCGATCGATTCTCGCAAAATACTAAAATTCAGAATATATCGTATTAATACGCTGCCGATCGAGAACGAAATCGGTTATGATAAGTTGTAGACACAAAAAGTATATACATTTTAATGGAGTTTGAGTGGGACGATCGTAAAAATGCTCAAAATTTGATCGAGCACGGGATTAGCTTTGAAGAAGCCCAAACAATATTTGATGGCATCATTTTTAACTGGATCGACGATCGTGTTGATTATGGGGAAATAAGAGAAATTAGTATTGGAGCAATTCAAGGAGTAGTAATTATTATTGTTACTCATACAGAAAGAAATGGTATAACTAGGATTATTTCAGCTAGAAAAACAACTCGCAAAGAAAGGGACGAATATTATGAATATCTCGACACAGAGACTTGAAGAACTCAAAGCAATAGCTGATTCAGACATCGATACATCTGATATCCCAGAACTCGATAAAAATTTCTGGAATAATGCAAAAATGATCGCACCAAAAACAAAACAAGCTATATCTTTACGGCTAGATAGCGATGTTTTGGATTGGTTTAAAAATCAAGGAAAGGGATATCAATCACTAATGAATTCTGTGTTAAAATCTTATGTTGAACATGAGATTAGCAAGTAAATGCTATCGTAAAAATTAGATGTATTTGATATTCCTTTGAATTTTTAAATTGTGCGCCTACCAATCGAAGACAACGATCGACCGCCCGAAGTTAACGTAGTTCCTCTAATTGATGTCATATTTGCAATTTTGACCTTTTTTATTATGACATCACTGACCCTCAGTCGTACCGAAGGTTTACCCGTAAATTTGCCCATAGCCGGAACAGGAACGAACCAAGATCGAACTAAACTAGTAATTACAATAGATGCAAAAGGTACGATCGCCCTCAATCGCCAACCGATCGATCTAGATAAGATAGTATCGAAAATTCAATCTCAAATGACCAAAGAACAACAAACCATCGTAGTTATCAACGCCGACGAAAAAGTCGAACATGGGCGAGTAGTAGCTATCATGGATCGAGTCCGTCAGATTCCAGGAGCAAAACTCGCGATCGCCACCAAAAAATAATTCAAATGAATCACCAACTAATCGCAGAGAATCTCACAGGTGGATATCAAACCAAAACAATTATTCACCACCTAAATCTCCAGATTCAGCAAGGAGAATGGTTGAGTTTATTAGGCGGAAATGGTTCGGGAAAATCGACCTTACTAAAACTACTGATGCGGCTACTCGCGCCACAACAAGGGGTTGTCTGGCTCGATGGCAAAGCAATTCATACCCTAGCACCGCAAATAGTCGCCCAACAACTAGCCCTTTTACCCCAACAACAAACCATTCCCAGTGGCTTGACAGTGCAGCAACTTGTCAGCCTAGGGCGTACCCCCTATCAACCTTGGTGGCAATGGGAATTGACGACAAAAGATCGAGGCGAAGTCGATCGATCGATGGCACTCACCCAAGTAACAGAATTTGCGAATAGATCTGTCGAATCTCTCTCTGGCGGCGAACGTCAACGCGCCTTTCTCGCTCTTGCCCTAGCGCAAAATCCCCGCGTCTTATTGCTCGATGAACCCACCACATATTTAGATCTCCGCTATCAATTAGAATTACTCACCCTGCTCAAAGACTTGCAAAGACAACAGGGCTTGACAATTATCACCGTACTCCACGAACTAAATTTAGCGATTCGATATAGCGACAGATTGGCAATGCTCAAAGATGGCTCTCTCGTCGCCGTGGGTACACCCGAAATAGTAATCACCCCTCCAGTCGTCGCAGAAGTGTTTGGCGTGTCAGTAGCGATTTTAGATACCCCTGTGGGCTTGCAGATTTGCCCCTTGACAAATTATCGATAATCACATTGAGTCAGATTAGGTACAGGAAACCGTATTGTAGAGTTGCGCCGGAGATCGCATAAAATGGGAGAGATAGATCGCTGCTTCCCTGCACCCTATACTCCGCATCCCAACTTCTAACATGACATCCGAACTGATTCGTCAACGCTCCGATCTGATCGATACTCAAGTAATCGCCAAAGACACTGGGAAACGCTTGGGCATTGTCAAAGAGATCCTTGTAGATATCGATAGTCGAGAAGTAGTTGCGCTGGGTTTGCGTGACAGTTTTTTGGCTGCTCCAGGGGGACTGGTAAAGTACATGCTCATCAGCAGTATCGAAAAAATGGGCGATGTCATCCTCGTACCTAGCGATGATGCGATCGAAGATATCGACCCCGAAGCCTATACTAATCTCATCAACTGTGAAGTTGTCACCGAAACTGGCGATATGCTGGGCAAAGTGAGAGGCTTTAAGTTTAACTGCGAAGATGGTCAACTGACTTCAATTATTATCGCCGCGATCGGACTGCCTTTGATACCCGATCGAGTAATTAGTACATATGAATTTGGTATCGATGAAGTGGTAAGTAGTGGCCCCACTCGCTTGATGGTATTTGAAGGCTGCGAAGAACGACTCGAACAACTATCCGTCGGCTTTCTCGAACGCATCGGACTCGGCAAAGCCCCTTGGGAAGACGAATACAGCTATCGCCCGCCAGTAATTCGCCCCGAAAATCAACTAGCTGCTGGTACCCCCCTCAGCCCCCCTCCGCCAATAGTTCGCGCCGCGCCACCAGTACCCCAAACGGTGTGGGAAGACGACAACTGGCAAGAAGTTCAAGCCGCACCACCAGCACCAGCCAAGCGACTCCAAATCGAAGAACCTCGTTATTATGACGAAGAAGAAGATGATAACTGGAGCAATAATACCCCCGATAAAGCTCGCACTGAGCCAGTCGCTCGCGCCGAAAATCGAGCTTATCAGGATGTATCATACACCTCTGTCACCCCTCCAGCCAAACCAGTAGAGGAAGAAGACGATATGTGGGGTGAAGATACCCAATCTACTACTTATCAACCCCAGAAAATAAATATCCCCGAACCATTATCCAAAATCGATTTGCCCCAACCTGTCAAACAAGTAGAATACCAAGAAGAAGAACAACGCTAAAGAATGAGGATTTAATAACTTGCGGAGGTTGTTTATGGCGAGAGATTAAATCCCCGACTTCTTCTCGGAACGAGACGCTACGCGAACGGAGAAGTCGGGGATCTGCGGTAATTCTAGAAAGTCTAGTTTCCAAGCGTTTTCAGTATATCTAGCTATAACCGCCCCCCTTTTCCCCACCCCCCAATTCCTATGAAGATTGAAGAACTCCAGCCATTTCTAACGAACCGTTTTGGTACGGCACTAACAAAAATTGACGAGAATTCCTACCAAGTAGAAACTCCTGAATATCGGCTGATGATTATTCTTTCTGCCCAACAATCCTGGGTGAGAACATTGATCCCGATCGCCCCCGCAGCCGATGCAATTACCTTTGTCGAGCAATTCCTCTACTCGAATTTTGATGCGACCTTAGAAGTCCGTTATGCCATGTATGAGGAGATATTGTGGGGGGTATGGCAGCATAGTATAGCTGGATTAACTACTCCAGATTTTAGTATGGCAATCGAAAGATCGATCGAATTAAAACAGGTGGGAATCGATCGAGCTTTTCGAGATTTTGCTACCAAACAAGTCCGCGAAATTGCCCGCATCGCCAAAAAACGCGGTGATACCCTCGAACAAACTATCCAAACCCTCGATAGGTTTTATGCTGAGGGTGTAATGGGCGATTTGGGTGCAACTGAAGATACTCGCACAGAGATGATGACAGCTTGGCGATTTCAATTAGAGAAAATCTGGAAGGAATAATTTGGATTTTGGATTTTGGATTGAGGAAATAATATATTCACCCAGTCCCCCCGTCCCCAGTCCCCCCGTCCCCCAGTCCCCCAGTCCCCCAGTCTCCCAGTCTCCCCCTCTCCCCCTCACCCCTCACCTCTCACTGAATGAAGTTGCTGTGCGGCGGTATCTCCACCATATTTAGCTGTCAAATATAGTCCAGGCAAGATAAATAAAGCACAGAGAATCGATATACCACTGATTCCTTGACTGATAAATTTAAACCAGAAACTATATTCTGAAGTGATGGTAAAAGTCCGAAGTTCGGGGGTATTTAAAAACTTATTAGTGCGATCGCCAAAATCTTGCCAGTCATCAGATTTAGCAATATTATACCGATCGAAATATACTTTACCCTGAGTAGTTGCGATCGCCATTTGCCACTGAACGAAACTAGGAAAGTAGTGGTTATAAATACCAGACGTGCTTATCTGCTGAATTTCTGCGGATGGCAATTTAACTGTGGATTTATCAAATAATCTTTCGATCGTCAATCTACATGCGGGAAGACTTTCTTCATTACGTTCGCAATTGAGTAATATTCGATCGCTTACAGCATGGAGAGCCAAACCACTCAAGCCAAACCAAGTCGCTGTAACTAATCCCGTGCGAGCAAATATCTTAGCAATATATTTGACTTCACTCCGAGAACGGTTTTTAAATACCACCTATATTTACCTCTTGCACTTTCGACTGGTATGTCCTTTTCATGAAAAGGACATACCAGTCGAACCCGAACCCCTTCAAACCCTTGCTAGATCGTCACGTAACTTTTCGTCGCAAATATTACACGATCTGTGGGTAATGGATAGCCTTGCCAAGGGGGGGTTGGGGGGGGTCTTCTAGGGTGTGCGTATTAAAAAACAGACTTTTTAAACACTCTCTAAGATCGAGCTAAGGTGAACATATCTAATAGTTGTGATTGACTCCTACTTACTCTAGGCACAAGCTGTTCGTGGAATAACGTTTCGTAGAAAAAGCACGCTAATCCACCAAATTGTTTTGCATAGATCGTGGCGACTTGCTCCTTTATAATTTGGCTAGAAATCGGTCGGGTTTTCAATCCTGCCAAAATCCCGATCGAAGTGGGAATTTTAGCACGAGCAGCTTGCACTTCTGGCTTATTCAATTCGAGTTCAAAAGCATTTAATCTGTCTCGATAAACTTGCAATACTAATTCATCCATCAATCCCAATTCCTGCCACCTTTGCCAGTCGGCTAGATAGCGAGAGCGAGAAAAACCCAGTGGGTTCGGTGAAATTGATACAATACAATCGCGTCGCACCGATTTTACACTACTCACAATCTGTTGTAGCAATTCTGTTAACCGCTCCGCACCCCATTCGATCCAGATTTCACTATCGTGCTCGATTGGTGCTATTTCACCAAAATTATGTTGTTGAAACAATACTTGAGTGAATTTGTCGTAACCTAATTCTTGAGGGAAGCAAAAGTGGTCGTCTAATTGAATCCCCGCGACTGGATATTTTTTGACAACTTCAGTAATTAAATCTACCATCAATCTACGAACATGGTAATGACAGGGATTCAACCAAACATTCGGATCCAATCTACCATCAGCACCCTGAACTCGTTGGGGATTTTGATTGATATCTAGAGTCAATAAATCTCTGTTTTGACGCGCTAGCGTAGACCGTGGCGGCACCATCAATCCATATTCAAACCAGGGAATCACTCGCATTTTTAAAGGTCGAGCTAATTCAATCATTTCTGTCAATACATCTCGTCCGACAAATGGGCTATTTGGTAATAGAGCAGCTCCAGTCCATTTCTTGGCAACTTCACTCGGATGTATAGTATAGCCCCGTTGCCAAACTACCGGATAAATCGTATTAAAGCCTATATTTGCTAAACGCTCCATTCCTTCCGCTAGATTTTTGCGGGAGTTCATCACTTGACTATCGATGTTAGTCAACCAAACAGCTTTTAACATATCATTGCTAGTAGTAGGCGGCAGCTATTAGAATACCATTGATTAGACTTCCTGCGAAAGTCAGCGGATAGGTTACAGGGAATAGGGGACAGGGAGAATTTAGGGGTGAAAACGGTATTGAAAATAATTGTGCTTTTACTTTCGCAGGAGGTCTATTCGTAAAATAACTTGATTCGATCGACGCAAAAAAAGTTGGTATTCGATCGATATATTTTTGCTTATCTACCCGATTCGATCTAAAACATTTGCTACTCGAACTATTCATCTTGACGATCGCTAGATCCAACTGCGATCGTTATATGTGCTAGGCTGAATGATTGGAATATTGACAACAGACATCAGCCACTCCCCTCTATGGCAATTGCGATCGATTTTGGGACTAGTAATACTGTGATTAGCCGTTGGAATGCAGCGACACAGCAAGCCGAGACAGTAACTTTGCCCGGATTGTCCCTTGTGGGGGGCATGAACCCACCTTTAATTCCCAGTTTGGTATATGTAGAGGATGGGAGTGAATCAAAGGCGATCCTGGGTCAAATGGTACGCGATCGCGGTTTAGATCTCAAGGGCGATAATCGGTTTTTTCGCGGCTTCAAACGGGGCATCGGGGTGGAGATTCAGGGCTTTTTGCCCGAACTCGATGGCGTATCGATGACATTCGAGGGAGTGGGGGAGTTGTTTCTCACAGGCATTATTCAGCAGTTGCAGCAATTCCTCCCTGAAGTGGGAGAATCGCTGGTATTGACGGTTCCGGTGGATAGTTTTGAGGTGTATCGGGGTTGGTTGACGGGGGTATGTGCGTCACTTCCGGTACAACAGGTGCGGTTGCTCGACGAACCGACGGCGGCGGCGTTGGGATATGGGATGACTGGCTCGGAAACATTATTAGTTATCGATTTTGGTGGGGGAACGCTAGATTTATCTCTGGTACAATTGACGCAGCAGGTACAGCAGGGAAAAACGCCGCTGGGCTTCCTCTTGAGGTGGGGTGCTAAATCCATTGAAACTTCGGCTCAACAGCCCCAGATAGCGCGGGTAATTGCCAAGGCTGGGCAGAATTTGGGGGGAACGGATATCGATAGTTGGGTGGCGGCGGAGTTGGCGCAGTCGCAAGGGGTGAAGGTTTCACCGTTGATTGTGCGGTTGGCGGAGAAGCTCAAGATTCAGCTATCTTTACAAACAGCGGCGACGGAGGTATATTTTGAC
The DNA here is from genome assembly GCA_031422115.1 of Chamaesiphon sp. VAR_4_metabat_408. Taxonomy (GTDB): domain Bacteria; phylum Cyanobacteriota; class Cyanobacteriia; order Cyanobacteriales; family Chamaesiphonaceae; genus Chamaesiphon. Next base: position 37,194 of record JANOPX010000065.1, read on the forward strand.
GATCGCACTTTCGATAGTTATGAGTTTAATCTCACTCGCACTAGGTTTGACGAGATTTTGACATCCCATCAATTTTTTGACAGACTAGACGAATCCATGACTCAAGTACTCCAACAAGCACGTCGTCAAGGCATCGAAACTACCAATATCGATGGGGTATTATTAGTAGGTGGTACGGTGCAAATTCCCGCCGTACAAAATTGGGTACGCAACTATTTTGACGAGAGCAAAATTCGCCAATCCAAACCATTTGAAGCGATCGCTCACGGTGCCTTACAATTGACTCAAGGCATCGAGATTGAGGACTTCCTCTATCATAGTTATGGTGTCCGCTATTGGGATCGTCAGCGCAATGCTCACAATTGGCATCCAATTATCCGATCGGGTCAATCTTACCCTATGTCGGAGCCTGTAGAATTAACTTTGGGCGCATCCAGAGAAAACCAACCCAGTATCGAACTAATCATCGGCGAACTAGGTAGCACCTCTGGCGGAACAGAAGTATACTTTGATGGCGATAGATTGATTACCCGCTGTCTAACAGGCGGAATCACCGATGTCAGATCTCTAAACGATCGCGATGGAGCCAGAAACATTGCTAAACTCGAACCAGCCGGATATCCAGGTAGCGATCGCATCAAAGTGCAGTTTAACATCGATCGCGATCGGCAACTCCGCATCACCATCGAGGATCTACTCACCAACCAAACCCTCATCAATAAACAAATCGTCGCCGAATTAAGCTAGGGAATTAATAAAAAGTAAGCTGTAGTTAAACTACCACCCTACCACCCTACCACCCCTATGCCCCAAGCTTGGATTGCCATCTTCTTCATTCTTCTGGCTGTCACCGAATTGTATCAGTCAGTCAAGGATATCACGCTACCATTCCCCGTTTATTTAGTGCTTGGTGCAGTACTTGCCGTTGCTTCCAACTACCAACAGTCAGCAGGTTTCGGGCAAGCTCAGAAAGTCACATTACAAGAAATTAAAGAACCAAATCCAGTTTTAACTACGACAACAACACCGCTCTCCATCGCCGCAGAAAATAGCGAGCCTGACTCGAATTAAACATCAGGCGATTTTGACCATTTACCACAATTTCCACCAAGGTTTTTCACCCAACCAAGGAGAGCTAACAACGAATTTTTTCTCGCTAATAGTCGTCCCAAAATAAGCCCAATGCGCGCCCAGATTACTATGATTATTCGGATCTGTAACTACTCTACCTGGAGCAACCCACCGACTATCACCTAGATCGTACCACTCCTGGAACTGTTGACCGCCATAAAAACCACCCGCGATCGAATGGAGCACTAAGATATCGCCATTTTGAGTATAGGTACAAAAGCGATCGATCCGAATATGCTCGGTCGAGAGATTGGTGATACTAGTAGAGTAATATGATTTTTGGCGGTCTTTGGGATTTGAGTGATGTTCGATCTTTAAAAATTTCTTGCCTTCTGTCAATTCTGACAGATCCAATGTAGCAAAAATTACATTATTTCTCACGAGATCGGAGTAGTCAATATAATCAGTACCAACCTTGCTAGCATCGGCGAATGTAGGGCGCGTGCTATCGATATCTAACTCAGTTGTTGTTTGTAGTTGTTCGTTCATAGCTGACTACGGATACTCACCGCTAAACTTACTAGTTATATATATAGTGCCCAGTTCGATCGAGGATCGATCGCCTAGTTTAAACATCCAACTTTTATTGCCCAACTCAAAACTAATCATATTTCTATCCGGTTGGCGGTATATTGCGATCGTATATAGGGATATGAGAGCGTTAAATCGACCATTAGACAAGATAACCGCTACTTCAAAGCACCGTAACTAGTTTTCGATCGAACTTGGGTTAAACCGATTCAGACTTAATAGTTACGATATATAATAAGAGTCATCTCAATCATCGCTTGAGATTCTCCCACCCAAAATCCACCAACAGCTCCGATGCCAATAAACTTGCCAATCTAATTGGTCAGTTTTGGTGCTCAGTATCTAAAGTTAAGTAATTAGTATTTACTTATACTAACTTATTTATCTAAGCACAGTAATCTAAAATTTACTGTGACAATATACACATCAACCTTATAAACGTGAGGAGAATTACTCAAATGTCATCACCATTTCTAAAGTCTGTATTTGTTAGCCCTACCGTCTTGGGTATTATCCTGTTGTTATCCACTGGGGCAATGGCAGCACCAGCAAACAACTCTACGCTTCAAGTTAGTGGCACTCCATCCTCACGAGTTGCTGCTAATGACCCCAAACCAGAAGCTAATAGCTCTCAAATCCAAGCTTTAGAAGTCAAGCCTGGAGACTGGCAATACACCGCGCTCCAAGGGGTGGCATCTAAGTATGGTTGTGAGACTAATCTCAATAGCAAGACTGTCTCCACAGTTGACTTTGCCCGTGGCTTGAATAATTGTCTAGTCAAACTAGAGCCAATGTTGGCAAATCAGCCCAGCAGCGTCAATAGTGAAGATTTGGAAGTCATCAAAAGACTGACTCAAGAATTCCGCGCTCAACTGAGCGAAATCGACAATCGTCTCAACCAATCTGACAAAAAAATCGCCCAAGCCCAAGCCAATCAGTTTTCCACCACCACCAAACTCAAAGGTGAAGCTATCTTCAACGTGACTGGAGCAGTTACTGGTGGCGATCCTAATGGTACCATATTTGGCAATCGCGTCCGTCTATTATTTGAAACCAGCTTCAGCGGCAAAGACAAGCTCTGGACTCGTTTGGCAACAGGCAACCAACCCGGTATCAACAGCGCGCTCAAAAATGGCGCAACTGCTGAAGGTACCCAAACATCCGAAGGTCCCCTTCCGTTAAGTGTAGACTGGTTGGCATATCAGTTTCCTATTGAGAAGAACAATATCTACATAGCAGCCACAGGCGGTATTCACGTTGATTACGCACCTACCTATGGTGGTAGTTTTGAAGATGCTACTGGTGGTAGTGGTGCTCTGACTATCTTTGGCGAATCTAGCCCCATCTACAAAATTGGTGGTGGTGCAGGGATTGGTACCAATTTCCCAGTCGCTGATACTGGATTAACCTCCGTCTCAGTTGGTTACTTTGCTGCTAACAATACTGCAAATAGTCCGGCTCGGGGTAAAGGCTTGTTCAACGGTGACTACGCAGCACTAGGACAGTTGAATTTCAAACTTGGCGATAAGTTAGACGCTGGTTTGACTTACGTCAATAGTTATCACTCCAATGGGAATCCCATTTATGCCTTTGGGCTAGCTGCCGCAGGCACTGGTACCGCTGCTGCTAACTTAACTGGTGCCGCTGTTACTGGTACTAGTACTAGTGCCAATTCTTATGGTGCTCAGTTTACTTACAAAGCTAGTGACACTCTCGCTTTCAATGGTTTTGCGATGAATACTCGCGCCAATAAATCAACTGGCACTGAGGATATTTGGAGCTATGGTGGTGGTGTTTCCTTACCCAACGTTGATGGTAAAGGGGGCTTGCTCGGCTTGATTGTTGGTGCAGAACCTTATATCGGTAGTATTGGCGTTACTCCCCTCCATATCGAAGGTTTCTACAAGTACAAACTCAGCGACAACCTCAGTATCACGCCTGGTTTGATTTACTTGACTGCACCCAACCAAATTAATGGTAATGGAGCTGTCATTGGTGTAATTAGAACTACGTTTACATTCTAGGTTTCTGATTTATCAACTGTCCTCAAAACCCAGGGTAGGGGCAATTCATGAATTGCCCCTACCCTGGGTTTTGAGGTGCCCACACAATTAACCTGTAGGGGCGTGGCCTTGTGCCCGCCCTAAATCTACGCTAATTACTAAAGTGGCAGATGTGAGTAGATTAATAGAGACTGCCACTGATGGGCGAATCGCTAGGCGCAGAATTAGGCCGAGTAGGCAGAGGAGGAGGGGGGTTTGAATCTAATACTGAAGTTGTAGTTTGGGATAGGTCTCCAGAGATGGCTAATTTGTCGAGGAGAGGGAGACCCCAATAGTCAAATAGATTGTAATGGAGTTCTGCCAGCATCGATCGAAATAACGGCAAGCTCAAGCCAATCACATTGGTATGACAGCCCTCAATTTTGTCTACCAAGGCACTTCCTTTGCCTTCTAGCGCAAAAGAACCCGCACAGGCTAATGGTTCGCCAGTGGCAATATAAGCGCGAATATGAAGATCGGAAATTTTGCTAAAATGAACGTGGGTAATCCCACAGCGTACGACCATTTGATTTTGGCGTTGGTCGAATAGTGCATGACCTGTATATATCGTACCCTGATTGCCGCGCATTTTTTGCCACCGAGAAAATGCCTCATCCCGGTCTCGCGGTTTGCCATAAACCTCCCCATCCATTACCATCATGGAATCACAACCCAGGATGAGCGAGTCTCTAAATTGCCGCGCAATCATTTCTACTTTGCGTTGTGCTAATGTTTCGACTCTGGCAACTGGGTCTGAAAGTTGAACTGTTGATTCGTCGAAGTTACTAGCGCAAATAAACGGATTGATGCCCATGCTTTGGAGCAGTTTTCGGCGAGCGGGAGAAGCAGAAGCTAGGACAAAATCTATAGACATGGTAACACCTGAGATTAGATCGCTTGTTGTTGATGAGAGTCTAGAATAGAAGTGGTAAAGTCCAATTGTCGTCTAAAAAAGACGACCTTTGACAATTGCGTCCTTTGTATCAGCACAGGGGAAGATATTTAAACCTAATCCTATCATCCAAATCCAAAATTTTCACGGGCTAGCTTCTGACTTCTATCTACGCCACACTAAAGGAGCTAATCACCTCGTTGAAAACATTGTTCATTTTCTGCCACCGTTTGTCAGTAGTAGAAGCGTTGAAGGTAAATAATTTACCCCGACTGATGACAACGCTGGCGATATTGTGTCGATGACCCGAAGAGACTTTGACATCATATTCGAGGATATAATAGGTTTTGCCTTTGATGTCGCGGCTCTCGGCACTAATTAATTCGGCTTCTCGTCCTGAATCTGGCGGTGCGATGGCATTTTTGCCCAGTTTGTAGCCTACATCTGAAGCAGTCCCCAAATCGCTCAGTTTTTTATCTTTATCGACTTGGCTGATGACAACGCTAACATTTTCACTAGATTCAATCAAATCGTGGAAGATGATATCTGGCCCTTTGACAGTTTTGACTGCAACCCAACCATTGGGATACAAAAATTTGTAGCCATCGCCTGTATCGATATAGCTTTGAAGTCCTGCTGCTTCTGCTGGCGCGACATTAATTTGTAAGATTAACCCCAGTGCGATGACGAAGGACAGGGTAATTTGTTTCCACATTATTTTCTAAATTGGCGTATTTGTGCTTATCGCAATAATTATAGTCTAGGAGTTGGGAGTTGGGAGTTCGGGGTTGGGAGTTGAGATTTAATAATATACACATCTGTAGGTTGGGTTATTTCGGGGCGTTCGCGTAGCGTTTGCCTCAGCAAAAAGGCTACGCGAACGAGGCTCAACCCAACCTACGCAAACTTACCCACTCCCAACTCTACTCGCTATCAACAGATTCTCCAGCAAATTCTGGATGAAGGTTAGTTGATTGTGACTGTTGGCGGATGGTATCGATCGTCCCTTTAATAGTACCTGCGATCGGTACCGAGACGATGATGCCCAATAACCCGGCGATTTGTCCGCCTGCGAGCAAACAGATCAAGATTGCGACTGGATTCAAGCCGATAAACTCGCCCATTAGTTTTGGGGCTAATAGATTATCTTTGATTTGTTGGACGATAATTGCAGCAATTAATACTGAAATGCCCAACCCAAAATTCTTCAACATAATTAAAATTGTCACTAGCCCAATCCCCAAGGTAGCTCCAACAAAGGGAATTAAGTCGAAAATACCGATTAGAATGGCAAAAGATAGTCCAAATGGCACCTGTAAAAAGAAGAAAATAGGTGTGAGCGTGGATGCCATAAATGTGCCGAGTAGCAACTGACTAATAAAAAAGTTCTGAAAGTTTAGACGCAGAGATTCACTGAGGGGAATACCAATTTTATCGGGAAATAAATCGACAATACCATTCCAAAGCCTATTGCCGTACAGTAACATGTAGATAGAAAGTACGAAGATCGATAAGGTGTCTAATACTCCCGATACCGTACCTACAGCTAATCCTAAGACTTGAGCACCGATAGATTGAAGTTGTTCGTCGATTTTAGCATTGATCTGAGTTCGCAAGACATTGAGATCGAGCGGTAAACCTTTGCCCTTCCCCCATTCTTCCCAACCATTGATATTTTCATTGCTCGCACGGATCCATTCGGGAACTTGTTGAACTAGTTCGGTAGTTTGTTCGATCGCACTAGGCACCACAGTTACGCCTAAAATGACGAGTAGCATTGTTGCGGCAAACAACACCGAAATAACTGAGGGGACTCGTTTGATATGCAGTCGCTCTAGGATTTTAACAGGGTAATTGAGCAGAAAAGCGACTAAGGTGGCGATCGTCAAAATCGTAATCAGATGCTCGAAGTAGCGAAACAACTGCGATACTACCCATAGGTTGAGTCCGACAACTGGAACCCCTAGCCCAATGAGCAGCAAGTATTGGAGGTTGGTTGAGGAACGTCGCATTTGTCACCAATTGGAGCGGGATTAAGTAATAAGTAATAAGTAACAAGTAATAAGTAATAAGTTCCTTCTTTGAAAACTCGTCGCTTTAGACCCTTGTTACCTCAGTCAATTATCAGTGTATTCGATCGGTGTACCCAAAAAACTCTCTGGCACTGTCGCAGTCGGCTTGAATTTGGGTGGTGAGAGCGGTGAGGGAGGGAAATTTGCGCTCGGAGCGGAGGAAATGATGGAGATGTACTGTCAATTCTTCACCATACAGATTTCCTTCCCAGTCGAGTAGATGGACTTCTATGGTGGTATTAATGCCATTATCTACGGTGGGACGTTTGCCGATATTCATCACCCCTGGAAGTTGCTTGGCGGCGGCTGTATCGACGCGCACGCAGTAGACACCTTGACAGGGCAGAAATTTGGATGCAGGATATTGGAGATTGGCGGTAGGAAATCCGATCGATCGACCGATTTCTTGACCGTTGACTACCGTACCGACGATCGGATAATATCGTCCCAGCAAATCTCGCGTACGCTCTACATCCGCTGCTAGTAATGCCGCTCGAATCTGCGAACTCCCAATCCGATTGTCGTTGAGAATTGCCAAAGGTGCAATCCAACTCGAAATCCCCAGGGAGGAAGCAATCTCAACCAAGTCTGTCGCACTTCCAGCGCGTTGATTGCCAAAGCGAAAATCTTCACCCACACTCACAAATTTAGTCTGCAATCGATGGTGTAAAATCTGTTCGACAAATTCTACTGGCGACAACTTAACCAATTCGCGATCGAATGGCAATAGAATCAACTGTTGAATCCCCAACTGCTCTAGAATCGCGACTCGTTCTCGATCGGGGGTAAGCAATTGCCTCTGTTGTCCGCTAAAATATTGCTGAGGATGAGGATCGAAGCTAACCACAGTCTTGTAAGTATCCACCCCATCCCAGTCTAATACAGGTTGAATCACCTCAAGATGTCCCCGATGGATGCCATCGAAGTTACCAAGTGCGATCGCAGTCGGAGTCAATACGCTAGCAAGATCTGAAGTTATTTGCACTGAATCGGTAATAGTCAAGATAAGTCTTTAGTATACCAGTGGGGAGTTGGGAGTTGGGAGTTGGGAGTTGGGAGTCAGGAGTCAGGGGTCTGTAGGGGCGGGTGTCTTGTCGTTTTTTTATGCGGGGGGAACCCCCGCATAAAAACGCCGCTTTATGAAATCGATGACGCTTCTACCAGAGATTCGTTCAAAACCCGCCCTCCTCACCAGCGATGTACGAGTGCTGAATTTCAATCTTTAAATCCGCTTGGTGCGCTGTCTTGTCGTTTTTTTATTCGGGGGGAACCCTAGACATAAAAACGCCGCTAAACTGTCGGGGAACCCTCTGGTCGGGTGACCCGACCAGTTGAACAGTGCGCGCATCCGCAAAATCCAAAATCCAAAATCAGTTAATCCAAAATCCTACCCTCTTCTAAACAAGACATCCGCAACCCGACGAACATCGACCATTTCTGCCACATCATGAACTCTGAGGATATCCACCCCACCAGCAATCGCCGCACAACAGGCGGCTGCGGTGCCCCATACGCGACGTTCTGGTGACTTTTGGTTTAATATCTTGCCGATGAATTTTTTGCGCGATACACCGACTAATAGGGGCAAGTCTAGTTTCCTGAAACTATCGAGGTGCTGAATCAATTCGATATTTTGGGCATATGTTTTGGCAAAACCAATCCCTGGATCGATGATAATATTCGATCGATCGATTCCATGTGCGATCGCTAGCTGAATTTGGCTCTCGAAAAAAGCCAAAATCTCACCCACCACATCGGTATAATCAGTCATTCGCTGCATCGTCATCGGGGTACCGCGCATGTGCATCATCACATAAGGCACCCGCAAGCGACTAACGGTAGAGAGCATCTGTGAGTCACTATTTCCCCCAGAGACATCATTAATTATATCTGCACCAGCTTCGATCGCCGCTTGAGCGACGGTGGACTTGGTAGTATCGATCGAAATTGGCATATATCGAGTATCGGGATGTAGCCGAATCCCCCGAATCACGGGAATTACTCGCTCTAATTCTGTCTTTGCATCTACGGGTATCGCTCCTGGCTTGGTAGATTCACCACCGATATCGATTATATCCACACCAGCGGCGACCATTTCGATCGATCTCGCGATCGCCGCCTCTATTGTCTGAAATTTCCCCCCATCACTAAAGCTATCGGGGGTAACATTCAATACCCCCATGATATAAGTACGAATTCCCCAATCGAATGTTCTAGTTCGGATAGTTAATGGTTTACTCATGAGATCTTAAAAACTTTAACCTGTCCGCTGTAATCGTTTCCGTTGGCGACAGCCTACCGCTCGAGTAAGAGCCTTTCATGAGAGGGAATCGCCTATGTGTGTACTTGTCACAATACTATTGTATATGGATATCTTAGTCACTTATGATGTGAGTTAGGCTCGCGGAAGTGAGGTTATTTTGTTTGGGTAATATTATGACAAACTGGCAAATTCCATCACCGATCGATCTCCCCCCAGAATTTATCGCTGCTGTGCGATCTTCCAAGCCTAGCATTGATGGTCGATCTGCGGCGCAGTTGTTGTGGCAACGGGGGATGAGGGATGTGGATATGTTAGCGGGTTATTTGGATAGCGATCGATATCAGCCTCAAAGTCCGTTTGCTTTTGGTGCGGAAATGTCGCTGGCGGTGGAGCGACTGGCAGATGCTCTGAGTGGGGGCGAGAAGGTCGCTATCTGGGGTGATTTTGATGCGGATGGGGTGACGGCGACTAGCGTGTTATGGGATGGGTTGGGGCAATTTTTCGCGCGAGGGGAGTTGTTGAGTTATTATATTCCCGATCGAATGCGTGAATCCCACGGGTTGAATATTGCGGGGATCGATCGGTTGGCGGCTCAGGGTGTGAAGCTGATTGTCACCTGCGATACGGGGAGTACGAATATCAAAGAAATCGCATATGCCACTCAGTTGGGCATCGATACGATCGTCACGGATCATCATACTTTACCACTCGATCGACCGCCCGTGATAGCGATTATCAATCCGCGTTATTTTGAGTCTACTCATCCATTATTTCATCTCTCTGGTGTGGCGGTGGCTTATAAGTTGGTGGAGGGATTGTACGAACATTTACCAAATATACCGCGCCAACCGATCGAGTATTTATTAGATTTGGTCGCAATTGGTTTGATTGCCGATCTAGTCCAGCTCAAGGGTGATTGTCGCTATTTGGCACAGCAGGGGATTAAGCGATTGACGCTCCAAAATAATGCAGATATCGATGGGTTTCGACCCGGGGTACATAAGTTATTAAAGTTGTGCAAAAGTAATGGCGATCGACCGACGCACATTTCGTTTGGCATTGCACCGAGGATTAATGCGATTAGTCGAATTCATGGCGATGCTAGTTTTGGGGTGGAGTTATTAACTAGTTTGGATCTGAATCTCTGTGAATCTTTGGCGAATGATACTGAGCTGGCTAATACGCGGCGCAAGGAGGTACAGAAAAATACCACCATCCAGGTGCAAAAGAAGTTAGCAGAATTGGATCTATCGACAACTTCAGTCATCGTCCTCGTCGATGCCAATTGGTCGCCAGGAGTATTGGGGTTAGTCGCCGGACAGATTGCCCAAGAGCATGGTAAACCGACGATTTTATTGAGTACTCTTAGTGATGCAGATGCAGATGATTTGGGTGGTAAAGTAGCCAGAGGTTCGGCTCGATCGATATCTAATATCGACCTATATCAATTAGTCAATTCCCAAGCTCATCTCCTCAATAGTTTTGGCGGACATCCATTCGCGGCTGGATTGAGTATCGATGTCGATAAAATCCCCCTATTTACCGAAGCCATAAATCGAGAGTTACGTTGCTCGATCGGTGAATTGCCACTCCCATCAGTCCAGATCGATCTAGTTATTACCTGTGCAGATTTACACAAAGGTAATGGACGAGAACTATTTGAAGAATTACTATTGCTCGAACCCTATGGTATGGGTAATCCAGTGCCAAAATTATTAATCAAAAATTGTACCTTCGATCGAGTCGAAAATCGAAATATCAAAGACTTTAAAGGCAACACCATTCGATATATTCGGACAAAATTTGAGATTGTGGATAGTACTACCGATCGAGGATTTCCAGGACTGTGGTGGGGACATCCCCAAGACGATATTCCCCGCGTAAATTGTGATGCGATCGTCGAACTAGACTATAACTCTTATGACAAAAGATTTGAAGTCAGATTAGTCGAAGTTCGCCCAGCAGCAGAGATAAATCCAACTACACTAGATTTACCCTACAGTGTCAAAATATTGGACTTTCGCCAAACTACTATCCCCACAATAGCTCATCTCCAACCAGTCGTCTGGGTAGCCGAATGTCCGAGTAGTTGGGGCGAACTGCGCTCCTCTTGTCAGATGGCGATCGATACCAGTAGCGATCTAGCCCTCAATTATCATCCCACACTAGCTACCCGTCGAGAAATATGCGATCGACTCATCGGTATCGCCAAATATCTCGCCCAAACAAAGAGCAGTTGTAGTCTCGATCGACTAAAATCGGCACTCAAAATCGGCGATCGCAGTTTAAGATTAGGCTTAGATGCTCTCATCGAGATCGGCTTTGGCTGCTCGTTTCTCCAACCAGATGAAGTCACGATCCAGTGGCACAACCGAAATAGTACCCAACCAGTAGATATATATACTCTTACCTCAGTCAAGAAATTTCTGGGTGCAATTGCCGAGGCACAATTCAGGCACAATTATTTCCTCCAAGTCCCCGCTTACGCAATTTCGGCAGGATTGGGCATCAGTGAGTAGTAACTTGGGTTCTAGTTATATTTTTTTAGTGTTGTGGGTTGGGAGTTGGGAGTTGGGAGTTTGGAGTTTGGAATATTTCATATGTGTTTTCATGCCTAACTCCCAACCCCTAACTCCCAACCCCCAACTAAAAGATACAAATGATAACTCAAAGTGCTAAATTTTTAATAGTCGAGTTAAAATATTGCTATTTTCGGAGCCTAATATAATGATCGTCGTTTTCAACTTGGCACTATTTGCCCTAGTGGTGTTATCTTTCGTGATGATTGTAGGCGTGCCTGTAGCCTATGCCGCACCCCAAAACTGGGATCGCTCCAAACAACTCCTGTTCGTCGGTTCGGGAGCTTGGACGATCCTAGTGGTGGTAGTTGGGGTTTTAAACTTCCTGGTAGTCTAAACTGTCAAGTAAGCATGATTGGTTGTGACAATCGAGACTTTAAAGGTCGCCAGTTGCAACCAATCTCGATTTTCGCTCAAATTTCCCCGAATCTCCACCCCGAATATTTAAGATCATGGCAACTTTTGAAGGCACTCTCGTCTGTGACGATTCGCTCCGATTTGCGATCGTTATTGCACGATTTAACGATCTCGTGACTAATAAATTGGTAGAAAGCTGCCAGGATTGTCTAAAACGTCACGGAATTGACATTAACCCTGAAGGTACTCAAGTAGACTATGTATGGGTACCAGGGAGCTTTGAGGTGCCACTGGTAGCAAAAAAACTGGCCTACTCTGGTCGGTATGATGCGATTATCTGTTTGGGTGCAGTAATTCGTGGCGACACACCTCACTTTGACTATGTTTCTTCGGAAGTAGCCAAAGGTGTCGCAGCGGTTGGATTCCAAAGTGGAACCCCAGTTATATTTGGGATTCTCACAGTGGATACCATGACTCAAGCACTCGAACGTGCGGGCATTAAGAGCAACCACGGTTGGGGTTACGCACTCAATGCGATCGAAATGGCTACCCTGATGAAACAGTTGCCACAGAATGAAACCAATAGGTAAGTAATAGTATATATGTCTGAAAGAAAATATCTACCGCTTGACGAAGATCGTGATGATGACATCAGTTTACAACGTGACTTACCGTCGAAAACTTCAGGGAAGATTAACTTTATTACTAATCGTGCCGGGGCATTTTTTGCGATCCCGTTCATGCTTCTGAATGCAGTTACCACCATAGCTGGAGTGACGTTGATCTTACCTGCTTCATCTGGATTACCGATCGGCATATTTTTATCGACTGCATATATTCTAATTACTATATCCGAGAAAATTAAGCGAGAGCATCCACTTAGAAGACTAGTTTTACTTTATATATTTGCCATTTGCAGCGGATACACTAGTTTCTTCTCAATTTATGAGGAGATGAGTGAAGTCAAGCTAGAATACCAAGCTGCTGAAAAAACAGTTGGTACTCACAATAACTTTATCAACAACCTTCGCGTTTCGTTGAATAAAGAAATCAACGAACTAGCGACAGGAAATTCTGATATATCCAAAGTCAAAAGACTGAATGAAGAACTGGTAAAAATTACCGAGCAACGGGCAAAATTTGATAAAGAAGGTAAAGACAAAGCCGCAGGCGAACTAGCTGGAAGAATTAAAAATACCAAACGAACTATCGAAGCATTAATGACTTCGATGGAATCTTCCGTTGACTATAGATTCCATGAGAAACTGGTCGCATTGCAAGAAGACAAAAAAGAAACACTAAGAAACAGCCTCAGCGTCCAAGCTTTTATCGATTCCAAGCAAAACGCATCCGAACTGTTTGCTAGAGATGCCAGTCTATATCGAGACATGTTTGCAGAACTGGAAACTACGAATAAAGATGCCGCTGAATCTAATTTTGGCAAAACGAATAAGCAACCCAAATATGATGATTACCTCAAAACACCAATCTTTTTAATCCCCTTTGAAACACTACTTGGCGGTGCAAATCGACAATTGAGTTTTATGGTGTTTGCAATTCTAATTTCGATCTTGATGGAAATGATTCCATTACTATTGAGTGGAATTGTGACTGAAGAGAAAGAAGAGAAAGAAGAGAAAGAAATTCCCAATAGTCAACTAATTCTACCAGCTCACGACCACCTCGATCGCGAGCTGTTGTATGAAAATGTCAAGGCAGTCGATGTTGAGCCACTACCAGTATTGGCGAGAACTCCGATGAATCAGACTTCTCAGCTAGTTAGTACTTTTGTTTTAGATATCAAAAAGCTATATACAGATATTTATCAATCATTGTCGCGAGGCATCGCTACAAACGATAATGTGAAGAGTATTGTCGATCGAAAACTCCATCAGTCGATGGCTTCTGCTCACTTACACACTCTAGAAGAACAGTATACATTTCTCGTCCTATTCTACGAGTCGATTCATCGAGACACACTAGAAATATCTTTGTCTAATTTTCCTGATGGCAATAATTTAGATGATGAGTTCTTTCGCTATAAAATGGCTGCGGCACTATTTATTAGTGTGATGAGGGATAAAAGAGTCGGGTGGCTCAAGAAGAGTTCTAATGATGAAACTTTTCACAAGGATATAACCAATATCGGTGGTGAATTTGGTACCGATAGCTTTGTGTTTCCCGAACTCTTTGCCCACAGAAGAAAGAAAATCAAAAAATGGCAGTTTGTGAATGAAGCTGCTTATCAAGATTTCCTCGACTGGTGGTTGAAACAACAACACAACAAAGATCGCACAAAAATTGCTGAGGAGCTAAAAGACAACCTCAATGTCGTACTTGGATATTCTATGGCTAATCGAGGTATTAAGTCGGTAAAATCCGATCGTTGATTGAGTAATAAGTAAATGCGATTCTCCAAAGGAGAGGCTTCGCCAACGGCTGGGGTGTAATTTTAATCGATCGTACCAGGATTTGTAGGGGCTGGTTTATGCGAGTAATGTATGCCAAATAATAACAACGTTTAAACAAAACCCGCCCACATCACAAATAACATCCATGTTGGGAGAATTTGTGGTGGGATGGTTGTCGGCGAGCGACATATTCTAGTGGGGTTGGGCTGGTTTTGTTTATGGGTTAACTGCACAGCGATATTAGTTAGCATAAACCAGCCCCTACGGTTTTGTGTAAATGCGAACGGCTGGGGTGTAATTTTAATCGATCGTGCCAGCATTTCCGGCTGTTATGAGGTACCGTAACAATTCATAAATTACCCCTACCCTAAATTTTATACCCACGATCGGTAATGCCGTAATTATTATAACTGTTGCAACTGAATAGGCTACTTTTTAACTTTCTTGGGCTTGAGATATTGACTAAAGAATCCGGTTGTCATCATCCAAGCTTCAGCAGCGGCGACGGGAGCGTAGCTATCCCGCTCATTGCACAAGAAACCATGCCCAGCATTGGGGAATAGATTGAGAATGTAACGTTTCTTGGCTTTGGAGAGAGCCGTTGCAACTCTTCCATGCTCCTCAGCGGCGATAAGTTGGTCTTCAGAGCCATACATTAGCATAATCGGTGCTTGCATGGTTGTCACCTGACTGAGTAGGGATTTTTGCCCTAATGGATTTCCTGGCGCAGCATCGATACCACCACCATAGAAGGCGACAGCAGCCTTGATTTTGCCACCATAGACTGAGTTGGTAAGAAAGGCATATCTTCCGCCCATACAGAAGCCGATGACACCGATAGCATTGGCATTAATTCCTGTCTTCCCCGCGAGGAAATCGATACTTTTGCCCACGTCGCTCATGATGGCATCATCCTTTATGGATTTTAATTTGCCGATCGCTCCAGCAACATCTGTATACTCATAACTAGTACCACGATAGAAATCAGGAGCGATGGCGGCAAAACCCGACTGAGCCAATCTGTCGCAAATACTTCGGCACCATTGATTCAAGCCAAACGCCTCCATCAAGACAATAACAGCGGGAAATTTGCCAGTACCCACTGGCGTAACATAATAGCCTGGTAAACCTGGGGAAATTTGAATGTTTTTGCCAACTGGAGTAACATTCAAAGTATCTGCTTGCTTGGCGATACTCAGTTGTGAATTTGCGACAACTGCGGCGGTAGCGATGCTCGATGCCCCAAGTAAGATATCCCGTCGTTTCATGAATTTATAGTACCTTGCAGGTTGGCGGATAGACTTTAACTCTGCTTATCTTACAGCACTTGCCCATCCCTCATCCCTCATCCCTCACCCCTCGATCGAGATTAGTTGAGTTGAGAGCAAGAGGGTTAATTTTGGGCACTCTAAATATAGCAGACATCCAGCGGGATGAGATAACCTGTGGTAGTGCCTCACTTTCAAAACTATGATGATTGAGGCTCATCCCCAGCGATCTTTTCAGTGGATAGAAACGTAAGCAAGACTGGCAATTACATCAAGATATGGAAGATCGAAGTCAATTCCTAGACAAAGAAAATATGTTTGCCACCCTGGATGATGAAAACATCATCCGCAGATTTGCACGGGGGAAGAAACGGTTGGTATCCAACCACAACTTGCAGATTGAGTACGCCCACAATTCATTACAGCTATCGACAGCTAATGGCGACTTGATTGCTATTCACAAAATTGCCGAACGTCTGCATTATATTCTAGTCAAAAAAGATGATGAATATGCAGATCTCATCCATAGCTTAATTGTCGAACATCAGTTCATCCCGATCGACAATACTACTACCATTGGTAGAGTTTCTCCGTTGGAAAATCGCAGATTCGTTCGGTATCAAAAATATGAAATACCCGACGGATATGTGCTAAAATACGAGCCAGGTGAAGAATTATGGCAAACCTGGCAAGAAAATCGACCTCAAGTTCCACTTGGCTTGAGACTAGATATTCTGATCCTGTCAAAGTCAAAATGGTATCGAGTTCAAGAGATAACTAGTCTAGGCGACAGGTTGAATGTCGAAACAAGATTGGGGACGATCTCAGTATCAGGGCAAGATCCAATTGCTTGGATTGCCAAACTTAATGAAGTCTCACCCAATGCTAATCCCAGATCGGTAGTCGTTAATGTCGATGGACAAAATATGAATAATCCTGGTAATGATAGCGACATCTTGGCTAAAATTATCTCTAAGTTGTCACTCGACTCCACCTCAACTGAGGAAGATATCCACTTTGATATCGAAACAATTGTATCGACTCCATTCATCCCTGAAACCCCGGAATCATCGCTATTGTACGATCCAGATCGGAGTAGTGTATTGATGAATAATAACAGTTCTTTTGCGATCGAAGGTCTGACAAGTGCAGCAATTCGAGTACTCGAAGATTACCTCGAAAATGGTGAAACGATCGTCCGTACCGAAATCATCACCGACGCGCAAGGTAATACCATCGGCGAAAAAAATGTAACTACCCAACGGGGTTGTCCGAAATGGGCGATCGAAGCCGTGCTAAAGTGGGAATAGTGCTCAATTTGCCTTCAGTAATAAAGAGATGACAAAACTGCCCAAAAAATTGATGTTATTGGGAGCGGGCGAATTGGGCAAAGAATTTGCCATCGCCGCCCAAAGACTAGGTAATCAGATCATTGCCGTCGATCGATACGATAATGCCCCAGCGATGCAAGTTGCCGACGAGCGGGAAGTAATTTCCATGCTCAGTGGGGAAGATTTGGAGCGAGTCGTCACCAAACATCAGCCAGATTATATCATCCCCGAAATCGAAGCCATCAGAACCGAAAAATTGCTAGAGTTCGAGCAGCGCGGAATTACCGTAATTCCCACCGCTAAGGCGACTGACTACACCATGAATCGCGATCGCATCAGAGAACTCGCTCACCGTGAATTGGGGGTGCGGACGGCGAAATATGCCTATGCTACCACCCTTGCCGAAATGGAAATCGCCACAAGATCGATCGGCTTTCCGAATGTCGTCAAACCAGTCATGTCATCATCTGGAAAGGGTCAATCTGTCGTCAATAATGCGGCAGAAATCGAAGCTGCATGGAACTATGCGATAGCAGGTTCTAGAGGCGATAGTCAGAAAGTAATCATCGAAGAATTTATCAATTTCGAGATCGAAATCACCTTACTAACCATTAAACAATGGCACGCTCCCACCATTTTTTGTCCGCCCATCGGTCATCGTCAAGAGCGTGGTGACTATCAAGAATCCTGGCAGCCAGCCGAAATTACCCCAGCTCAAATATTAGCCGCCCAACAAATTGCTATTACCGTCACCGATGCCCTCGGCGGTGCCGGAATATTTGGGGTAGAATTTTTTATTACCAAGGATGAAGTAATCTTTTCCGAACTATCACCCCGCCCGCATGATACGGGCATGGTGACATTAATATCGCAAAATCTCAATGAATTTGAGCTACATTTACGTGCAGTATTAGGCTTGCCAATTCCAAATATTACTCAATTTGCTCCTGCTGCGAGTGCGGTAATTTTGGCGAGCAAAGATGCTGACTCTATTTCCTTCACAGGTATCGCCGAAGCTCTCAATGCACCCGATGTAGATTTACGTCTATTTGGCAAGCCAAATTCTCGCCCTTACCGCCGCATGGGTGTCGCCCTAGCCAAAGCCGAAACAACCGAATTAGCCCGTGCTAAAGCTGTTTTTGCTGCCAGTCAGATTACGATTTGCTAGTTATTTCCCCCAAGGATTGGCGAGGAAAGCAATTTTATTGCTAGGATTTATTGTAGCGTTATGGATCTCAACTGTCCGGGGCAACTTAGGCAATAACTAGGTAAGCAGGTGCAATTATATAGAAGATAGATTATGCCTGAAACCTAGCTGGTGGACTAGGCGGGTGACTCGCCCAGCAGCAATGCCCACCTTAGCATGATATCTACTCACAACTCCCAACTCCCAACTCCGATCTAATGATTGACAAATTCCTCGATTTTCTCCCAGACTTTGGTGGCTCATCACCAATACTGTTACTGGTACTAGTTGCTTTGGAGGCAGTGTTATCAGCAGATAATGCCGTTGCTCTAGCGTCTATTTCCCAAGGTTTAGCCGACGAAAAAATGCGCAGTCAGGCATTAAATATCGGCTTGATTATCGCTTATGTCCTCCGCATGACACTGATTTTATTTGCTACCTGGGTAGTGAATTACTGGCAATTTCAGGTT
Organism: Chamaesiphon sp. VAR_4_metabat_408; assembly: GCA_031422115.1. Taxonomy (GTDB): domain Bacteria; phylum Cyanobacteriota; class Cyanobacteriia; order Cyanobacteriales; family Chamaesiphonaceae; genus Chamaesiphon. The sequence goes on from JANOPX010000065.1 coordinate 55,727, forward strand.
TTAGGGGCTGGTTATTTGCTATGGCTGGTATTTCAGTATTTTAGTTCCAAGGATGGGGAAGATGATGAGGATAAAGCCCCTAAATATACTAATGTTTGGCAAGCAATTCCGACGATCGCAATTACGGATCTAGCTTTTTCTCTCGATAGTGTAGCGACAGCAGTTGCCGTATCGACTGATACTTGGTTAGTGATTAGTGGTGCTACCATTGGGATTATTATTCTCCGATTTATGGCAGGATTATTTATTCAGTGGTTGGATGAGTATAGTCGCTTGGAAGATGCGGGATATGTCACGGTTGCCTTGGTTGGTATCAAACTATTAGTTCGAGCTGTGCGGCCTGAATTGGAGATTTCCGAGTTACTGGTGGTAGGATCGATCGCAATTATTTTTGCTTGGGGATTTTCTAAACGAAAAGATTCGATCGACAATGCAGATGGCAAGCCGTTCGACAAATTACCAGATGCTGGGGAATGAGGGAATTTTTGATTTTGGATTGAAATTCAAAATTGAATCGATTGCCAACACCATAACAAAATTATGCCACCAGAAGAACAATTAAGCCTTTTTAGTGAAAATACAGCTAGTTCGATTGTCGAACTCAATACCAATAATTTCGATCTAATTCCGACTAGTAGTAAGATGGCAATTCCGCCAGATACATATACTAGTATCAGTCAACTGGCTACTCATTGCCGAGTATGTCATCGGTGTGGATTGGGCGACACCCGGATTAATGCTGTTGTCGGCAGAGGTAACGAACATGCGCCGATCTTAATTGTCGGTGAAGGGCCGGGGCAAAATGAAGACGAACAAGGGTTGCCATTTGTAGGTCGATCGGGTCAACTACTCGAAAAGATTTTAGCATCTGTGAGACTATCGATCGATCCAGATATCTACATCTCCAATGTCGTCCGCTGTCGTCCCCCCGACAACCGAATTCCCACCACCGCAGAAATTGCTGCTTGCAAACCATACCTCCTCGAACAAATCCGCATCATCAATCCCAAAATTATCCTCCTCACCGGAGTGACAGCAGTAAAAGCCGTTACAGGTAGAAAAGATGCGATTGGCAAAATTCGCGGTACTTGGATTGAATGGGAAGGGCGATGGTGTATGCCGATTTTTCATCCAGCCTACTTACTCCGCAATCCAGAGCCAGATGTCGGTAAACCCAAATGGTTGATGTGGCAAGATATTCAAGCCGTACGCGCTAAGTTGGAGGAGTTGGGCTAGGGGAGACGGGGAGACGGGGAGACGGGGAGACGGGGGGACGGGGAGACGGGGGGACGGGGGGACTGTAGGGGCGGGTTTATGGAATCGATGTCGCTTCTACCAGAGATTCATTCAAACCCGCCCTCCTCACTAGAGATGTCGGCAGGGTGGTTTGAGACAAGGAAAGAAAAATGCAAAAACCTTGGTGCTTAGTCTTCAACAATCCAAAATCCTGCTTGGTGCGCTAAACTGTCGGGGAACCCGAACAGTTCGCGCATCCGCAAAATCCAAAATCCAAAATCTAAAACACCCACCCCCTGTTAAAATTAGGGAAATTGTTAGAATTTTTACAGAAACTTTTTAGATCGAGGAGAACCTTAGTAGTATGAGCCAAAAATCCTTAATGATTGCCCCTTCGATCCTATCTGCCGACTTTGGGCGATTGGGTGAAGAAATTCGGGCTGTAGACGCTGCTGGAGCTGACTGGATTCATGTTGATGTGATGGATGGACGGTTCGTACCAAATATTACTATTGGCCCTCTGATTGTTGAAGCTGTGCGTCCCCACACCAAGAAACCATTAGATGTCCATCTAATGATTGTGGAGCCAGAAAAATATGTAGCTGACTTTGCCAAAGCTGGCGCAGATATCATCTCCGTCCATGCCGAGCACAATGCGTCGCCCCATTTGCACCGCACTTTGGGACAAATCAAGGAATTGGGCAAACAAGCTGGTGTCGTGCTCAATCCTGGTAGTCCATTGGAGCTAATCGAGTATGTGTTAGAACTGTGCGATTTGATCTTGATCATGAGTGTCAACCCTGGATTTGGGGGTCAGAGCTTCATCCCCAGCGCAGTTGGCAAAGTTGCTAAATTGCGTCAAATGTGTAACGAACGCGGCTTGGATCCCTGGATTGAGGTCGATGGTGGGCTAAAAGCAAATAACACCTGGCAAGTACTCGAAGCTGGAGCAAATGCGATCGTCGCTGGTTCGGCAGTATTTAATGCACCCGATTATGCAGAAGCGATTAAAGGCGTTCGCAATAGCAAGCGTCCAGAATTGGCGACTGTTTAGTCGTTGGCGTAGTCCATCGAAAGTTAGTTTTTAAAAATAAAAGGGCTAGGAGGTTGAATCCTCGTAGCCCTTTTATCGATCGATCGATTAGAATCGGTCTATTCCTCAGAATCAGTACCAGTACCCCGCGTGTTAGTTTGAATATAAAGAATAATCAAGAAAATAGTTGGTACCAACACAAATAAAAGGCTGGCGACAAAACCCAATTCGTTAGTTTGCATTACAGATAATTCCTATAAAATATTTTTACTCTTCAGTAGAACTAGGATAGCAGGTTAGGGGTCAGGGTGAGGGGTTTAGGGGTAGGAGGGTAGTAGGGTGGTAGGGTAGGCGGGTAGGAGGGTAACAACATTTCTCCCAGTCCCCCAGTCCCCCAGTCCCCCCGTCTCCCCGTCTCCCCGTCTCCCCGTCCCCCCCTCTCCTCCTCCCTACGGCTTCGTATTCACACTCACATCGCCATTGACCAAAACTTGACAAGCTAGACGTTGATTATCGGGTCTTTTGGCTAGCTTGCTGCTTTCAAAATCCGTGCGTGGAGATAGATTTTCCATCCCCTCGACAATCTCTACGCGACACATCCCGCATTGACCGTAGCCACCGCAATTCATCATTTTACCTTTGAAGGTGTAGATATCGACTTGATTTTGGAGAGCTTTTTCCCGTAAATTGGCTCCTAATGCTACGACTGCTTCTTTTTGTTCTTTAATAAATTTAATTGTCATTTCCCCTGTGTACCCCCAAAAATAATTTGCGTCCTATTTAAGAATTATTAAGATTTTTGAAGGTTTTGCCAAGGGGTAAGGGGTAGGAGGGTAGGAGGGTGGGAGGGTAGGAGAAGGCTATTTCTGATACCATCCATAGCCTTGACGGCTTTTAGTCGATCGTCACAGTAGCCGTACGGAGGCTAGATAGAGAGCGATTGTAATTAATAATGGCAGTAATCCGATTGCCACGAGCGCGGGCGAGTTCGGTTTGAGATTGGATCACATCGGTTTGGGTACCTACCCCAGCTTGGAAGCGGAGACGGGCGAGTTTGAGGCTTTCCTCGGCTTGTTTGAGAGCTTGGGTTGATGTGGCAATATTTTTTTTGCTGGTGCCCAAAGTATTGAAAGCTTGCTCCACTTCAAATCGAATTTGATTGCGGGCAGTGGTAAATTGGTTTTCGGCGATTTCTTGAGTGACTTTTTGTTGGGAAGATCTCGCTCCAGCCGCACCGCCATCAAAGAAAGTCCAGCTCAACCGCGCACCCAGGCTGTAACTATCTTGTGCGGCTAAGGAAGTGCTGATACTTTTGCCCAAGTTGTAGTTGGCAAAAAGATTTAGTTGAGGGGAGTCAGCAGCGTTGGCGACAACCTGTTGTTGTTCGGCGATACTCCGACGAACTAATTGCTGCTTGAGTTCGGGACGATTTTTGAAGGCGAGGATAATGCTATCTTCGAGTTGAAAACTCCAAGCACCCAGTTCGCGGACGGGATCTGCGGCTCTATATTCGATCGTTTCGGATACACTGAGCAGTTGAGCGATCTTTTTGCGTGCAGTGGCTTGTTGACCTTTGGAATTTTCCAAGTCTTGGTTGGCACTAGCTAGTACGACTTCAGCCCGAAGGATGTCAAATTTGGTACCTACACCAGCTTTCTCTTGGAGTTGAGCATCATTCAAACTACGGGTGGCATCTTTGACTGCGGCTTGGTTGATGATGGTGAGGGAGTCTGATTGCTGAAGATCGTAGTAGGCGGTAAGAACGTTACCTTTGGTTAATTGTTCGACACGGATGAGATCCAATCTGTCGAATTTCACCTGTTCTTCAGCCGCTCTGATGAGACTACCATTTCGACCAGCATCTAGAATGTTGTAAGTGGCTTGAAGGTTCCCTTGGAGATCCGTGCTCGAACTATCTCCAAGGGCATTCTGAGGTATTCTGGTACCTGTGATGACTGGCCCACCCTGATTTTGAAGCGTACCAGTAAGTCCAACTTGGATGGATTGACCAGCTTGCGCTTCACGAATTGCTGCTTGGTCGCGAGTCACCGCCAGACGAGCAGCTTGGACATCTCGATTGTTCCGCAAAGCAATATCTATCGCTTCTTTGAGTGTCAGGGTTTGGGTGTTGACAATCCGAACTTCATCACCTGCGGTTGGGGCGTTAAGATTGTTCTTTAGCTTAACATCGTCTTTGCTGGAGCTACTTTGGGCGATTGCCATAAGCGGAGCTTGCGCTTTGCGCTTACCCAGAGAAGGCAGGTTTTCAACCAACGAATCCGGCGGCAATTGTGGCTGAACTCGATCGGGTTTTGGGACAGTGGCAATGTTTGTAGATAGATTCACTTCTTGGAATGAGAGGCTGCGCCGAGGATAGGTATTTGCGCTTGCGGCTTCTATGCTACCAATTCCACTCAAGCTCAACGCTAGCACCGCACAAATGGCTTGAAATTTGATAATTGGGCTATCTAGACGAGTTCTAACCCTGCCTAGTCGCTGGTTTAGTGTATGAATTAATTTAATTAAAGTCAGCATACGATCGAAATTTAATGATACTTACTTATTTCTAGTTTCCCCCAATTTTTCCAAAAATTCGGATATGCCACTGACTGGAACCAAGGGAACCTGTAATTTTTCAGCTATTTCGCCGATCGTTACATCGTCGAGGAACTTAGCTTCATCGTGTTTGAGCATGACACTGGGGATGAGAATTCGATCGCCCAAATCTCGCCCTGGTAGTTGATGGAGCAAATCGTATCCAGTCAATAAACCTGTGACTGTCATCTCCTGCCCCCAATATTGGCTCGCTAAGGCAACTAAATTGACTGTTAGACCACTTATACTATTTAGCCGATCGACCAGGGGTTGGAAGGCATTCTCGACGGCATTACCGACTACCCAAGTACAGGTGCGAGGGGGAGATATTTCGGTAATCTCCCAATCGGCAATTTCTTCGGCAAATTCATCGATGAAGCGGCGAATCGAACCTACGCCGTTACCCAACTGGGGATAATCTTCGTAATATTCGCTCGGTGGTAATTCCATCCCGGCGATGAGATACCATTCGTCGGCTAACCAGGCAAAGGTCGAGTCAAACTTGGCTCGAAACTCTTGTTGGAGCGCTTCGACTTGGAGCACGATCGATCGAGCAATTGCTGGTGTCACGGGACTAAGTTCGGTCAGATCGGGACGAAACCGCGTCAAGCCAACGGGAACCACGGCAACAGACGCGACGGCGGGAATTTCACCATGATGGAAGCTAGCTAGATCTCGGAGGGTGCGATCGAGATGCACTCCATCATTGATACCCGGACACAATACCACCTGAGCGTGAATTTCCAACCGATGGGATTGAAACCAACGGATCTGGTCGAGAATTTGTCCAGCGCGATTATTCTTGAGCAATTGCGATCGCACTTCCGGTTCGGTAGCATGAACGGACACATACAAAGGTGAGAGACGCATTTCGGCAATCCGATCCCATTCCTTGGTACTCAAATTTGTCAAGGTCAAATAGCTACCATACAAAAAACTGAGCCGATAATCATCATCTTTAAAATACAGAGATTCCCGTTTTCCTGGTGGCTGCTGATCGATGAAACAGAATGGACACTTATTATTGCACTGAATCAAACCATCAAATAAAGCTGTATCAAACTCCAGCCCCATATCCTCATCATAATCTTTTTCAATTTCAACTTGATGAGTCTTGCCTTTGCGATCGAGTACTTCTAAATTCAAGATTTCATCCGCACAAAGAAATTGATAATCGATCAGATCGCGAGGAGATCGACCATTGATTTTCACTAATCGATCGCCAGGTGTAAAGCCTACCTCTTCGGCGATCGAATCTGGCACTATGCCACTGATTAAGGCTGGGTTAGTTGTTGACATTTTGGATTTTGGATTTTGCGGATGCGCGAACTGTTCGGGTTCCCCGACAGTTTAGCGCACCAAGCAGGATTTTGGATTAAAGTCAACGTACGTCAATGATAAGCTAGGCACAAAACAAAGACGATGCTTTTGGGCAAGCCTTTCCTTACAGCGAGCGGATTCTTTTAATTTTTGGTAAGATAATTGACTGAAATTTAGGAACATAGCATTCGATCGATACCTCACTACTTTCGATCCGATCTCATTCCTCGTAATAATAACGACAGGCAAAAAAGATAGTTTGCTCGTTGTTAACCACATAAATTAGTCGATTTTCGAGATCGATCCGCCGCGACCAAAAATTACCTTCCATGTATTTTAAGGCTTCTGGCTTACCAATGCCTGTAAATGGATCTGACATCACTGCGGTAAGGAGATCGATAATCTTTGCCGCTTTTTTATCATCATGTTTAAACCACCAGCCTAAATCTTCCTTAAATTTGGTTGTAAAACCTGGACTCACTCTGATGATTTGAACTGGAACTACTTCTGGTGGCTTATCAGATTTTTTCTTCTTCTTTGCCACCATTTTCTAGCTCCTGTCGCAATTCTTCAATGCTTTGGGATGTAACTTTACCAGATCGATATTCATCTAAAGAATCCAGCAACCGACGAGCATTTGCAGGCGATCGAAATAGATAAACTGTCTCCATCAAACTATTCAGATCGGATTCAGCAATCATCGCCACATTTTCACCATCACGACGATTGATAATGCAAATTTGATGATTTTCGGCAACTCGCTCTAGTAATTGAAAAAATCCCGCTCTAGCCTCAGTCGGAGAAGTAATTTCGTGAGAAAACATAAATTATGTACGCAACTATGTACAGTATAGCTCGATCGAGAAGGATTGGGCAGATTCTACTTTATTGATAATTTTGTAGTGTAAAATGCGATCGATCTACCCTTGATATGACAAACTAGAGACATAAAAAATGTATTATGTATCTAGCCTATCATGAGTCTAACACCTCAGTTACGAAGTTTATCAGGCCGCTCTTTTCGAGGGCATAATCTCCGCCAAGCTGATTTTAATCGAACGAATCTCTGTGGTGCTGACTTTACCGATGCAATTCTCGATGGAGCCGATTTTAGTTATGCAGATTTGCGGGGAACAGTTTTTCGGCGGAGTAGTTTGGTAGGGGCAAATCTTAGCTATATTAGATCGGGTATACATCCCCAGCGGGCGATATTGTTTCAGAGTATTTTTCTAGTTTTAGCAGTTTTATTAGGACTATTGGCTGGATTTGTTGGTTCTTCGGCGACTGGTTTATTGACTGATGAAAGTAGGGTATTTAGTCCTTATGACGAGATTAAATTTCCGATTTCTTGGCATACAATGTCTGGATTGCTTGCGGTATCTTATGGAATTTTGTTCGGCTCGATCTTACGGCTCAAAAGTCCGGTTATAGCAATAACGATCGGTGTGGGGAGTATCATTATTATCGATGCGATCGTCGTCGGTAGTATTATTTATGCTTGTAAATTAGCGGCTCAACCTTGGGATATAGTTGGGTATATGGCGATTGCAGTCGGTGGTTCGGCTATGTTGATAATTTTTCAGGGCATTTTTACCACGACTTGTGCTGCTATTGTTGTGAGTATTTTAAATAATCATCGACAGGTATTAATTGCTATGTCGGTTGGTACGGCGATCGCTCTCAGTTCGACGATTAATGTTAATTCATCTATATATATTCAATTGGGCACTATTGTGGGTGCTAGCTTGATTATTTGGATGAGTTTTCAAATTGGTAATCGCAATGGAGTAAGGGAAGAAAAATATTATTCGATCGGTACGATTGCTAGTTATATCTCTAGTTATTATGGAACCTGTTTCAACTTGGCAGATTTGACAAATGCAAATCTAGAATGTGCAGTTCTAAATAATAGCAATTTGAGTAGGGCAAATTTAAACCGTACGAATATGTCTGGTGTTCGAGAACTCGACTTTGCTAGATTAGATCGAACTATTTTAACCGATCCTTTAGTTCGAGATTTATTAGTTCATCTTCGGAGTAGAAATCTTAGTTATGCAGGTTGCGACTTTCATGGTGCTTATTTAGTATGTGCAAATCTAAGTGGTGCCGATTTTACAGGGGCAAATCTGAGTGGTGCCGATTTGAGCAATGCTCGATTGGATGGTGCGAATCTTAGTAGAGTACTTGCGATCGATACTAATTTTGAAAAGGCAAATTTTACAGGTGCTTGTATTGCCGATTGGTCGATCGATCGTAGTACGAATCTAACTGATATTAGCTGTGACTATATCTATCTCAAATCGCCCAGGGACGAGCGCAATCCAGCGAGTGGAGATTTTAATCCTGGCGAATTTACGCGCCTATTTCACGAGGTCTGGAATACTGTAGATCTGATTTTCGATCGAGGTATCGATTGGACATCATTCGGTCATGCTTGGCAACAAATTCAGATCGAAAATGAGGGCGTTCCATTAAAGATTCAAGGGATCGAACGCAAAGGAGGTGGTACAATCTTAGTCAAGGTAGAAGTCCCTCTAGATCTAGATAAAACTAGACTGCATCAAGATTTTTATCTAGTATATAATTTACAGCTACAGTCATTAAAAGATCGCCATCAGGTTGAACTAGCCGGAAGAGATAGAGAAATTGCCATATATCAAGAACAACAAAATCAATTACATCATATTTTACGATCTTTAGTTACTCCATCAACTATTCGATCGACATCCGAGCAACTGGTACTAATTAAGTTTGCGGCGAGAGATCCGATGAGTACAGACACTCAGAATTTATCTGTTATCGTTGAAATTAGCAATCGCGGTGAATCTCCTCGCGCCGCAGCAGCGGGAATACTGAATTCCGAACGTGAAGTTATTTCTGCCTATCATAATTGGCAAGTCGCTTATCATCAGTGTCTGAAATTTGACACTCGGATAGATATCCCCAAAGATCAGATTACTAATCTAGACCATTTTATTTTGCAGAGCGATTCTCGGAACGAGAGGCTATGCCAACGAGGTGAAGAGAATATAGAGACATGCAAATTAGCAGCGCACAATCTCGATCGACAATTAAATCTATGGTTGAATTGTGATAACTTCAAACCAATTAAAGAGTTGATGTTCCAAGAACTCCATCCATCCCAATCAATTCAAGTCTCTATTCAGACAGATGAATTGCATCTGCGTCAGCTACCTTTTCAATTGTGGGATTTTTTCAATCGATTTACCCATGCAGAAATTTCAATCTCCAGTAATACTTATCAGTCAATTGTCAAACCGCAGCTCGTTGGCGTAGCCTCTCGTTCCGAGAATCGCTTGGAGCCAAAGGTTTTAGCCATATTTGGTAATAGTCATGGGATAGATTTAGAATGCGATCGCCATTCATTATCGACTATACCCAATGCCACAATAGAATTTTTAGTCGAACCTACCCGTCAAATTTTAACCGATAAACTGTGGGAAAAATCTTGGGACATCATATTTTTTGCCGGACATAGTGCTAGCGATCCTAGTTTGACAACTGGATATCTAAAAATTAATCAGCTAGATAGATTGAATATTCCCGAACTCAAATATGCACTCAAAAGATCGATCGAAAGTGGTCTAAAATTAGTAATTCTCAATTCCTGCGATGGCTTGGGTTTAGCGACGGAATTAATCTCAAGTCAACTCCCACAAGCAATCGTTATGCGGGAACCAGTACCCGATTTTGTCGCTCAACAGTTTTTAAAAAACTTGCTCGCCGCTTTCGCCAGTGGTTTACCTCTGTATCTCTCTGTACGTCTGGCGCGAGAGCAGTTACAAGGATTGGAAGACAGATATCCCTGTGCTTCATGGTTGCCCATAATTTGCCAAAATCCGGCTGAAATAGATGTATAGCAGTTCCTGGTGTTATTTAGTCCTCATCGATGGATGTTGTATCTCGATTAAGTATTTCTTGCTGCGTTGAGGGTGTGTATTTAACACAGAGGTACAGATCGGACTCACAGAGGTACACAGAGGAAGATTCTATGGTCTTTCTCCGGGATGGGAGTAGTCACTGGTGCAATATGTGAGTATGCCCAAATTCCTTCAGCTAAAATTCAGGAACATAGTCGAAGTTAGTTGTATCTTGAAGTCAATTAGCACTTCGATGGATAATCAATCGACTGTAGATAGTTGGGATTGGACAGTAGGGAAAAAAACTTTATGGGAATGGAGCAACTATCATCAGTATATTGCCAAGCGCAGATCGAGATCGATTCGTTGGGGTACCCTCTCGAAACGAGAATCGCACCCATATCGCCCAACTATGAGTATAGACTAACCGATCGCGCACATATCCACCGCATCACCCAAATCGCTCGCAAGCAAACGCGAGGTAGTACCGTGGATTGGGAAGATGCTTTTCAGACAGCACAGCTCAAGCTCATCGCCGCTATTAGAGCTGGTAGATTTACTCATGGTAAAGAACAGGATTTCGATCGCTGGGCAGCAACTGTCGCCAGATTTGAGATAATAGATCTAGTTCGCAAATCCAAACGTAATGAATGGGATAGTACCGATCGACCATTAGCCGACAACCTCACGCTCCTCGATACCATCGCCGATCCTACTAATCCCACCACAGCATTAGAACAAGCCGATTTAATATTCCGCATTAGAGCAGCGATCGTTCGTCTCGATGCTCTACATCCCAACAGGTCTTATTATCGCCTCTGGTTGGGCAAAGTCAATCACAAAAAACAAGCCGAAATCGCCCAAGAACTAAATCTAACTCAAAGTGCAATCTCCAAACGATGGCAAGAACTACTAGTTCGATTGTCCATAGAATTGGGTCTAGAATCGCCAGCAAAAACCGATCGCACTCGTTCTGATGCTAAATGGTAATTTGACGATCGATCGGTCTTGTAAGCCAGATATCCGACTTTTACAAGCAGTCGATATCTATCGGTTTTACAAGAGTTTGAGCGATCTGGTTTCCACTTGTAGGGGCAATTCATGAATTGCCCCTACAAGTGGAAATCTCATTTTGGATCTTTTCGGCATATTTTTTGCTCCCTGTTCGTTAATAGTTATATGCACCGAAGAGAAACAGGGTATTTTAACTCTAAAGCAGTTGTCAGGCTGGTGCAGGCAACTTCGCAAGTAGATGTCCTAACTAAACTACGAACTACCCACTACCATCCTACAACTGATTTTTTATGCCAATCCTCGATCGATCCGCCTATTCCCCTATCCCTCAACCTCTTCCTGGCGAAATCTGGGAGCTAAATATTGAAGAAGAATCTCAAGCATCAAAACGTCATATAGCGATCGTCAGAGAACCACAATCTGACAATCCACTAGTTTTTTCGGCAATGCTATTATCGACTAAAGTTGGATATCTAAGCAATATAGATATCTTAATTCCTGTGGCGATTTCTGGACTCGATCGAGACATATTAGCCGAGACTTGGAATGTAGGGGTATTACCTGTCGATCTACTTTCGCGACGAGTGGGAAATCGATTGTCTCGCGAGATTTACGATCTATTATTATCGATTGGCGATGTGAACCGTGGAATATCTGTAGATCTACCTTCAATGACATCGATTCTCAAAAAGAGAGGCTCCGCCAACGAAAAATTGGGATTGAGAACAGTAGATCGCGCTAATTCCAGCTCACAAGCAATCAATAATTTTCATCAACAGGAAAATCTCTGGCTCCAAAGTCTCAATCCGATCGCCATCGCAAATACCGAAAAATTAGTTCGACAGGCGATAGAAATAGAACGAGAATTTATCACCTTTAGTCAAGTTCGCACATGTCTATCTCAATGGTTCCAAGATATCATCGAACCAGAATGGCAAAGTCTAAAGTCTATAGATCGAAGACTAGCTATCCCGACTCGAAGCTTAACTTTAGATGATGAAATCACTGAGATAATCGCTTTATTAAAATCCACCGATACCCAAATTCTCCGCCAATCGATCGAACACTTGGGTAAGATTGCGGAGGGTAACGAGCGAGCAATTCAAAGTTTGGCTGCGATCGTCAATACGACCCCAAGTGATGAAACGCTATGGCTTGCTGTAGCTAGTTTGCGTCAAATTGCTCCAGAACACCCCAATCTCGGCATCAGCCAATCGAAATCGATCGATCTCGGCACAACGATCGATTTCGTAGTTAATATTATTCCCAAAGCAACCGATCGAGTTGGGATACTATTCCAAGTATATTCAGCTCACTCGCAAACATATTTACCTGCTAACTTAAAACTTATTTTACAAGATGAAATAGGCAATAATTTAAAAGAAATTACCGCTCGATCGAATAATACAAGCATTCAGCTAAAAATTAGCGGTATAGCAAATGAAGTATTTAGTATCTGTCTAGAGCTAGATGGTATCCAATCGATCGTTGATTTTGTTATTTAGAGAATAATAACGTTCAATGTATAGTATAAATCGATCCGAGATAAATAAACCCCTAAGAGGGTTTAGTCGATGTGGTTTATACCATGTAGGGGCAATTCATGAATTGCCCCTACATGGTGTAAACTACCCACGCAGCAATAGCAATCCTTACCCATCGATATAAAGATCGAAAGATTCTTTTACTTGAAGATGATGAGATCGATATTTTGAAGGTGAAATCCCCTCTTTTTGGCGAAAGCGATTGGTAAATGCACTAGCAGTTGAGAAACCGCAGATCTGAGCAATCTTTGATATTGATAATTTAGCGTTTTTATTAATGAGTAACTGCTTCGATTTTTCTAGCCGTTGTTTGAGGATAAATTGATAAGGACTAATCCCGATTTCTTTTTTAAAAGCATGGGCAAATACAGACATACTCACTCTTGCCTGTTGAGCTAGTCCTTGAATTGTGATTTCTCGATCGAGATGTCGATCGATATAGTCAATGATTTGCTGTAGCTCCGATCGATCTAAATAAACCTCGCTAATATTTCTAGGTAACTGCCGATCGGAATAACGGCGGATGAGATGAATGCTGAGTGCTTTAGCTAATGCCTCTGTATATAATATATCCGTAAGCAGATTCGATGCAAATTCTGTTTTGAACAATTCCAAGAAATGCTCGACGATCGGATCTTTACAACCGATAATAGGCTGGAGATCTACTTTATCCTCCAGAAAATTTGTCGATAATATATTATTGACAAATGTCGATTGCAAGTATAAGTGCATACACAATGAATTTTCAGACCATCGCGAACCAGAAACCTGATTATTTGGGATAAAGATCCAATCACCAGCTTTTAATGGGTGGGGATAAAAATTCTTGCCATCGGTACATAGTTCGAGACTTGGTAAATCAGTCAGAGCCAGGGAGAATGCGTGGTAAATCGTAAAAAAGATCGGTGTCTCCATCGGTGGTAACTGATAAATAGCTAGCTGAACGCTATCCCTCATCACGCTCATACCCACAATCTCTGCCTTTGGCACGACTTCCGGTATCAAGTCCTCTATGTTACTAATTTCAACGGGTTCCCGACTTTCTGGTGATTCCATACACATCAAATAGACTGACATTACAGTGTTGCTTGACAGATTAGCAGTTTTCGACAAAAAATTTAGCAGTTTTTGACAAGATATATTTGTTGCTGGCTGGTAGTATGTCGGAACGGTTCGTATTTCTGTACCTGCGTGACAGTTATCCCAACCCATTTGGCTCCTAGCTCGAAAGCTCTATTCCCTCTCCTAGAGAGAGATTCAGCGAAGCACCAAAAAAAGTTTGAGATTGATGGAATATTTTTCCTGGCTCATTCGTTACTACTAATATGCGCCTCAAGGAAACTATCTTCATGACTTGAATATTTTTTCTGGGTCATCCGTAGTTAGTAATAGAGCCATTCAACCACAACTCAAACCAGCCTGGATTGAGTTTCACTGCCTTCAAATATTCAATTATCCAGTTCTTCATCATGACAAATTCTTTTTCATCATTTTTCCGTCTTTGCGCTCTGACTTCGATTAGTTTACTTCCCATCTGTGGTATCGGCTTAGGATTGAATCCTAGTCTAGCCGAGGCAAATATATCTTTACCTCAAGAACAATTAGTTGCGAAGCCAAAATTAATCGCTGAACTTACGCCATCTAAATTAAACTATTCAGAAACGCAAACCTCGATCGCATCTTGTAGTTCAGGAGGTCAAATTTGTGACAAGTCTGTTATTTTTAACGTTCGTCCCTCAATGAATCGTGATTTCATCACATTAACAGCACCTCTCACACATTGCTCGGCAGTGCGCTATGAGGTCATGCAAGCTGGATTTGCTCGCCAAAAAACTCAATTTCTTCAACCAGGAGAAGATACACAGTTCCCGGTAAACCTATCCGCTGGATCTAACTATCGATTCATCATCAGAGCAATTGGTGTGAAGGGTGGTTGTAATACTGGTCGCTTAGTATCTTGGGGTGTAAAGGTTAGCGTAGAATAAGCTAGGAAATCACCCACTCTACACAACTAGGCATTGCCCACTCTACATAATTCTGCAAACTATCAATCTTTAGGAGTAACATCAGCAATGGCAAACCATGAAGTAAAAGTAAATAAAAGTATTCTAACTAGCCTATTGATAGCTGTGGTTCCATTTTCTGTGATGTCCATGCCATTAGTCTTGAATCAATCTGCCCAAGCGTCATGTGCTGGATCTGGCCCATGTGACGATACCCCACCTGCGTACGTTCGTTGCGAAACTAACATATCAACCTGTGTGGAGGATCTACAGGGTTACAAGTCTCCTGGTAATAAAGTTCTCTTCCGTTGGCCTAATAGTAAGGCGGATTTTTATCATGTCCGCTATCGGGTAAATGGTGGAGAAAAACAAGTGAAAATAAAAACAAGATTCTTTGTTGTGAACAAAGCTAAACCAAATAGTACTTATAGAATCAGTGTCCAAGGTTGCAACTCGAATTTTTTAGCGAGTTCAAGCTGTAGTGAGTGGCAACAAGAATCTTTCTCTACTGATGCTCAGGCTCAGTGGTAAAATCTAAACCTCTATTCTCACTCCTAGAGCGAGATTGAGAGAAACACCAAAAAAAGTTTGAGATTGATGGAATATTTTTCCAGTTATTAATTGAATTAAAAGAATTGAAAAAAATCTGTAGGTTGGGTTGAGCAAGGCGAAACCCAACATCAACATAATCGATCTTTGAGTGTGTTGGGTTTCGAGGCTCAACCCAACCTACGATCTACTGATGAAAAGTGACTATCCAATAAGCTAGAAATCAATTGAATATTTTACCTGAGTCATCCGTAGTTAGTCATAGAGTGACTCTCAGCTTAACCAAACCGGATTGAAACAAATCTAACTTAGTAAAAATCATCGCTGAACAATATGAAACCTCTATCAATCGCCAAATTAGCTCGATTCGCTGCAATGTTTATGGGCTGCGCGATTGTCCTTGCAGATATCAACCCCAGCTTCGCACAATCGACCGATCGAGATAATCCGACTCCCCTAACTGTGAAGATCCTCTCCAATCCAGGCAGACAAAATAACAACACTGTTTACTACTATTCCTTAACAGCTAAACCTGGCAAAATAACTATCACCGTAGATTCTGATGCTGGTAGTGTCAATGATGGATTTAGTACGACTGTCCGCCTGGAAACTCTTGATGGTAGAAGTCTGGCTCGTGCAAATGCTGTCTCTAGTCCAGGAAATCCAAACCGCACTGTTAGCAGTGCTAAATTTACTTCAGAAACACCTGTGATTTTATTGATTACTTCACGTGGTCACCATCGAATTAAAATTGAGGGCGACTGGACACAATCGGGATCTGTCGCTACCGCTCCAGTGGAGGGTGCTAAACCATCTAAGAAACCTCGGATCGTTCCCGCCACGACAGAATCGAGCGAGCTTACGCCTGAAATGGTTACTGCCATAGTAAGAAAAAGACCTGAAATAGACTATTCAGAGGAGCAAACCCTGACTGTATCTTGTAATTCGACAGGTCAAGTTTGTGACAATTCTGCTGTTTTTAATGTTCGTCCCTCACGGAACCATGATTTAATTTGGTTAACAGCACCGTCTACACACTGCTCGGTGGTCAACTATTCTGTAGAAGACTCTCAAAATCCTAACAAGGTCAGGAGGGGTATTCAATTAGCACCAGGAAAGTCGTATTTTGCTCAATTAGGCTTATTAGCCAAGGGATCTACTCGCCAATTCCGTATCCGTGCAAATGGCGTAAAGGGTGGTTGTAATACTGGTAGCCTAAAATCTTGGAGTGTAAAAGTTCGGATAGGCAGTAGCGAATTATAAATTTATATAACGATTAACCTACTAGATTTAATCGATCCTCAAATCCTACAACTCTCGATCGAATCTCAATTACTCAATTCAAGGAGATCGATCGATATTATAGCTATAGTCTCGATCGATCTGAACTAAATCAAATATTGCAAATCTTCGAGAGCAATAAATACAAAAACTAAACCCAAAAAATACTCGTCAAAATCAGGAGTAATATAAAAAATGAAGAATAATCAAAGCAAAATAAATAGAAGCATTTTAAGTGCAGTATTAAAATCGTCGATCCCAATTTCAATTATGGCGATGCCATTAATTCAGATCCAGTCAGTACAAGCATTCGGCGGTATGGCTAGCGTAGATGCCTCGCAGTCTGGGAATACAGTTATTTTCCAGTGGCAGGGTTCTGGCGTAGATTTTTATCATGTTCGCTACCGGGTAAATGGCGGAGGAGAAACACAAGTAAAAACTAAATCGACATCCTTTACTATTAAAAATACCAAGCCAGGTGGTACTTATAGTATTAAAGTTCAAGCTTGTGAATCACAGTTTCTAGGGAGATCGACTTGTACGCAATGGCAGGGAAAATCCTTTACTACGGCGGCTGTCAATGATACTTGTAAGCAGGGGTACGTTTGGCGGGAAGCTACCAATACCGATCGAGTCTGTGTAACACCAGCAGTTCGCGCTGAAACTTGGAAGGAGAATGCTGATAGGAGAAACGATGACACACCCGATCGATCTGGAGCTTTTCGTTGTAAGAACGGGTATGTATTTCGGCAAGCTGCTGCTAACGATCGAGTCTGTGTCACACCAGCATCTCGCGATCGAGCAGCCGAAGACAACAGACAGGCTGGAGAGCGTCGCATTCCTTAGCGAGATGTAGGGTGGCAATGTTCACCACTACAAGAGATCGATCGAGCAAATAAGCTCGATCTTTAGCACTGACAGAAAGTAGTTTCTATTACTTGAAATTTACTCATAAGAAAATCATGATGAAAAATAGATTGAAAAGTATTATATTAGCGTTCGCTGTTTTTGCGATCGTCATAGTCAATAATATCGGATTTGGATCGTTCAATTCTCCGGTGGAGAGTCTAGGCCAACGAGTCGATGCCCGACCAACATT
Source organism: Chamaesiphon sp. VAR_4_metabat_408 (assembly GCA_031422115.1). Classification (GTDB taxonomy): domain Bacteria; phylum Cyanobacteriota; class Cyanobacteriia; order Cyanobacteriales; family Chamaesiphonaceae; genus Chamaesiphon. The sequence continues at coordinate 73,282 of JANOPX010000065.1, forward strand.
CTCAAGAGATGGAAGTCAAATACAAGATATTCAAACTGTCCCCACTATCCGACGACGAAACTATCCAGCCGCACTCAAATATTCTTCAGATAAAGATAATTATAATTTTATCGATAATGTATGGAATGAAGGTGCTAAGGACTTAGAAAAAAAGTTGCGGGAATCACTCGAAGGGAAAAAACTTGAACGAGGAGATCGAATTCATGACATGATTATCAACTCTGGTGCGATTTACATCGACGATGAAAAATTCTCGTTCGATCCTACTATTAACCAAGGCATAATAGTAAGACGAATGACCAAAAAGATTCAGTTTAAAACAACTAGTCCTGCCACTTTAGGCGCAGAACGAGAGTCAACTTTCCTGGGTGAATTCAATCTAAAAATCAAAGTAAACTTCAGTACGACTAATCAAAGCAGATACTTGGACGATCTGATTACAATAACTCATGTGATTATTACAACTGATAATTTCCGTCTTGATTCAGATGCAAATGACACAACGGCAGCAGCAGTCTCACGTTTTTGTGAAGAAAAGTTTAAATCTGTAATGTTATTTAATGGGTACGATAAACTTCGACAAATGAAGTATCGGTATCCTGCTGACCCTTCTGTCACAACTCGGTGGGCTGGATACATCGAATCTACTCTCCAACGTACAGTTCCAGTAAATATCTTGCTGACTCGATAAAAAATATGTTGGAGAAATATAGTTAGATATATGTAAGGCATTTAATGCTCACAACTACAAGATCTCGTGGGCACAGCCTCTGGCGAATCGACAATTATAAAATTGAGCATTAAACAAAGCAATGCTAAAAAATATCAGCTTACCGATTTTAATTGGTTTATTCACACCAATAAGTGCGATCGCATTGCAATCACCCGCCAGTGCTTCAACCGTATTTTGTAACAAGACAAATTCACCAATTCGAGTCGCCTATGCGAGAGGAACACTCGATCCGACACTTTCGATCGAGATGACTAGCTACAAGGTAAAAGGATGGTTGAAGATCGCGCCAGGTGCTTGTATGACAGCTTCAACCGAACCAGCAGATAAGATCGATCGTCCTGATGGTTATAACCTCGTTCGTCATTATTATTATGCCAAGTCTGCGAATAAAAAGATTGTCTTGACGGCTGAAACATCACCTCGAACAGAGAAATTCTGTATCAGGGATACCAACTTTCAATACGATCGTGGGTTAGGATATGAGTCACCAAAACTCAAATGCGATAGAGGTTATAGACAGGTTAGCTTTAGCAACTTTAACTCGAATACATCTAACCATACAATTTCATTAACAAATTCGCAAGGTTTACATCAAAAATGAAACTCTAACAATTATGTTCAAAAAATATCTGGCAACCGTTTTAGCCACAGTTAGTACATTGTTAGTCAGCAATCCACTCCTAACTAGTTCAGTCTCAGCAAATAGTCCAATTGTTTTGAGCAAATTTAACTCCAATCTAGCTAAGGATACAATCGCCTTAACTAGTCGATCGATTCCTTCTGCGCAGTCAAAACCTAAAAGCTTTGCTCAATGGTGTAAGGAAAAAGACACTCTATCTGTCGCAACAGCGAAAACGATTGATGTATTACTAAAACAAGCTAAAACTCAGAACTGTAAATCTGCTGATGCTACGCTGACAAAATTAACTGAGCTAACGATTAGAGAAAGCAAGATTAGCGATCTTCGACCAATAGCAGGATTTAAAAACTTGACAAAACTAGACCTCTCGTACAATCAAATTGTCGATTTACTTCCATTAACCAACCTCAGTAAATTGACCCGTCTCGATCTTGGTATCAATAAAATTGTTGATGTCAGTCCATTAGCGAATTTGAGCAATTTAAAAAGCCTGAGTCTCCTGGGCAATAATATTCGTGATGTCAAGTCACTGGCTAGGTTGAAAAAAGTAACTTGGCTTCAGCTCAGTGAGAATCCAATTAGTTACGATCCGAACATTAAAAAAGTTTGTCCGATCTCACCAGCCTCTAATTGTGTGTGGATTTATGAGTAACTTCCCAATACGCTTCGGTTAAACAGATTATTTGATACTACCAGTCCGCGCAGGCGGACTTTGCATCACTAGCCGCGACTTTAGTCGCTGGGCTGTCCTAACCGCCTTGGCGACTGCTATGGAACCCTAATATGTAATCGATCCTACTTTTTAGATGATTATGGCAATCGAGTTTTAATCGATCGATCGAATATTTTCGCTGAGTCATTCGTAACTATGAGTATGAAGCTTGAGAGCGCAACTCATCCCCAGCGCAATATTGCTAATGCAGAGCCATCTCTGACATAAATCGACTAATGACGATGCTGATGGAATATTTTTCCTGGCTCATCCGTTAATACTCATAGAGAGACTCAAGTACCGCTCAATCCTACTCAATCTTTACAATCTCACCAGGAAATTAAACAATGCTAAAATTTTTTACGGCTGCTCTTAATCTTAGCCTGAGCCTGATATTAGCCCCTAGTGCGTTTGCAGGCGACATGGTAGGAAACTGGCACTTCGACGAAGGACAAGGCACAACCGTTCAAGATTCCTCTGGGAACTTCAATACAGGCACATTGAAAGCAGTGGGTAGCACAACTGGGCCAACTTGGACAGAGCGTCGGTTTGATACCCCAGCATTGAGATTTGGCGGTTTAGGTTCCGTCGAAATCCCCAACGCACCCGTTCTCGACCCCCAAAAAATCACCGTTGAAGCCTGGGTTAAACGATCGTCTACTTCAAACTTAAACGAATATGTCATTTCTAAGGGCGCAAAAGATTGTAGTGTAGCATCTTATGCTCTTTATACCGTAGGCAATGGCGATCTGGCTTTCTACGTTTCTGATGGCAACAAAACTTATGTCGAATCGCCCACAATTGCTGCCAGCAAAATTTGGGACAACCAGTGGCACCATGTGGCGGGTACTTATGATGGTGCAAAAGTCAGGCTCTATGTCGATGGGATACAGCAGGGTAATGGTACACCGACCACATTAGCGATCGGCTATGGATTACCTACCAACAATAATCTGTTTATTGGTAGCTACGGAGTTGACTGTGTGGCTAAGTTTGGGGGCGACATTGATGATGTCAGAATCTGGAACCGAGCACTCAATCCTGCTGAGATTAAATTGAGAAAAGTGGGTTATTGATATCTGTAAGGGTATCTAAGAAAGCGATCGCACTCTACAATTGGCGATCGATCAAAACTAGATCGGTTGATGGAATATTTTTCCTGGCTCATCCGTTAATACTCATAGAGCGACTCAAGTACCTCTCAACCCTACCAAATCTTCACAATCTCATCAGGAAATTAAACAATGCTAAAACTTTGCAAAATAGCCGTATCAATCTGTTTGACCACACCTCTACTTGTATTCATAAGTACGATCGGACACCAACCATCCGCCCATGCTTGGATGAAATTCTGCAACAAAAGAAGTGTAAATCTATCCCAGGGGTCTGATTATCAATTCACGATCCGAGCAATTGGAATCAAGGGTGGTTGTAATACTGGCCGATTAGTATCTTGGAGTGCAAAAGTTCGGCTAGACAATTAGATCGATTAGCCTTGTGTAACACCCCAAGTTCGCGCTCAAACGTGAATGGAGAATGGTGCCGCCGACAAAATGGTGAGCCAGATACCTGCAAACAGGGCTATGTCTGGCGCGAAGCCATACCTAACGATCGAGTTTGTGTTACTCCAGAAGTTCGCTCCCAAGCAGCGGAAGATAATCAACGTGCAACCGATCGTCGTGTACCCAAATGATAGTCAGAATTGCGCGGGTTCGATCGGTTGAATATCTGGTGTTGCTGATTTTAGTCCGCGTAGGCGGACTTAGCAACATTAGCGGTGACTTCAGTCGCTGACTAACAAAAACCGTATTGGGAGAAGGGAGATCGGACTCGTACCCCCCTCTCCCAAGCTTGGGAGCGGCGTTTTTATTCCGGGGTTCCCCCGGAATAAAAAAACGACAAGACAGAGGGTTTGGGGGTGAGGGCAAAATCCATACTTCATCCACTGAATATCTTTCCTAGTTCATCCGTAAATAATAATAGAAGAACTCAAATATCGATCGACTAAACTTTAACATCTCAGGAGTGATATCAAAAATGGTAAACAACAAAATCAAACTAAATAAAAATATTCTCAGTAGAATATTGATGTCTGTGCTTTCAATTACAGTGGCGATCGCACCATTAATGCTGAAATCTCCAGTGCAAGCAGGGCCTGATGGCGGTATAGGTATTTGTGAGGAGGCATGTACATATGAAGGAAATGCCGCTCAGTCTGGCGATAAAGTGATTTTTAGGTGGGAAGGGCAGAATGCGGACTTTTATCATGTTCGTTATCGATCGGGTGGTGAAGAAAAACAAGTGAGAAATACTTCGAGATCGTTCACTTTGAATAATGTTAAACCGAATCGGATCTATAGACTCAAAGTCCAAGCTTGCACCTCACGCTTTTTAGCGAGTTCAAAATGTAGTCCTTGGCAAGAGATATCTTTTACTACTACAGCTCCCGATCCAGCTACTTGTAAACAGGGCTATGTGTGGCGAGAAGCAGGCGCAAACGATCGAGTCTGTGTCACCCCCGCAGTTCGCACTCAAACTCGGAACGAGAATGCCGCCGCCGCCAGCCGTAGAGAACCAAATGGTGGTGCCTATGGTTCAAATACCTGCAAGCAGGGCTATGTGTGGCGCGAAGCTATTGCCAACGATACTGTCTGCGTGACACCAGCCGTTCGCGCTCAAGCTGCTGAAGACAACAAACGTGCTGAAGAACGCCGCATTCCTTAACTCTTAGAAGTAAAACTTCCGATCTGAAACCAAACAGCATGAAAAAAGTTATTACATTCATCAGCGGATTGCTATTCCTATCACAAATGTTACCAGCAGTCGCGAGTCCACCAACACGGGTAAAATCAAAAAGCTTTACTCAGTGGTGTCAAGAGAATGCTGCTAATTCTTTATCTACAGAGGCTGGCAAGACAGTTTCTATATTACTCAGACACGTTAAAACTATTGACTGCAAACAAGCCAACTCTAGACTAAAAAATATTACATCTTTGGATCTGAGTGGTAAGCAAATTAGAGATCTACAGGTATTGGGTAGCTTGAATCATCTAACCAGTCTCAATCTCAAGAATAATAAGATTTGCGACCTAAAGCCTCTTACGAATTTGACTAAATTAAAAAAACTCGTACTCACCAAGAATGAGATTGGCAATATTTGCGCTGCGGATCTTGAACCTATATCAGCACTGTATGAATTACGAGAATTGTACCTCGATGACAATGGAGGAATTAGCAATCTAGAATCTTTGTCTACCTTACGTTTGAAAAAACTTGAGGTTTCTAAGAATGCAATTGACTACCAAGTTTGTCCAATTAAAGGAAAGTCAATTTGTAAATTTTGAATTTGGCGATCGGCTCTATATAGATTAATCATAGCGGTCGAGGAAAATATGTCGATCGACATATTTATACTCATTTTGTTCGATAAATTCTCGTTTTAACCAAGATTGATAGAGATAAATCATGACCGATCGAATACCATTAAAGTTTCGATGTATCGCTGCTATACATCACCTAATTTTTGCAATAGTAACATTGCCGATCGTTATTATTCCTTTAGTTAGGGACAATCCACGGATAAACAACTTGGAATCTGTAATTTCCATTCTCATGTATGCAATAAGCTTGCCTCTTGTAATACCACTTTTTTCGGTGCTGCTCTGGAGATTGAGTCGTAAAATACATCCCTTTGTCGATCTAGCTGGTATGGATACAACAAGTTATACTGTGAACCATTTAGTAGTGTTGCTAATTATCCTTTTTATAAATTTTACTCTTTGTTCAGTATCTGCGGTAAGTACAAAAGGTAGTTTTTCTGGTGCTACTTATTCTAGTATTGGAGCGATTATAGTATACTGCGTTGAGACTACTTATTTCGTCAATTCAGTAGTTTGTGCAATATTTGCACTAAGAGGATATCGATTTAATAATAAGTTTTTACGCCCTTTTACTAGAGGAGGCTAAAGATATCAATAAAAGATTGACTACTCACACTCGCGACCAGAACTCTTTATCTAGAACCCAAAAATTATGAACAAAGTTATTGCATTAGTTAGCGGATTGGCACTTTTATTACAAGCCATACCAGCAACAGCAGCCCTTTCACAACCAGCCAAGACCAAAACTTTCGCTCAATGGTGTCAACAAAGAAATTCTGTACCTGCGGCGACAAAATTGACGATCGATCGACTACTCAAAAAAGCTGATACCAAAAATTGTGAGCTAGCCGATTCTAAACTTAATAGTTTGACTGAACTCGACCTATCAGGAGGAGGAATTAGCGATCTCAAACCGCTATCTGGCTTAACTAACTTAACCGGACTCTATCTTAGTGATAATAAAATTAGCGATCTCAAACCGCTATCTGGTTTAACTAACTTAACTTATCTCGGTCTTTATAAGAATAAGATTAGCGATCTTCAACCTCTATCTGGGTTAACTAAACTAACCCAACTCGAACTCGATCTTAATAAAATTAGCAATGTTAAACCTCTAGCTGGATTAAGTCAATTAAAAGTCCTTTCTCTTCAAGATAATCAAATTAGCGATCCCAAACCTCTATATAATTTGAGTAAATTGAGTTCAGTGTGCCTTTTTAATAATAAAATTGTTAATAAAAATATGCCATTCAAGAATCCAGATGCCATTCAGGCATCAAGACGATGCTTGTAACAAAAATAATTATCGATCGTTTACCAATATTAGGCTGATGTCTAATGGCATCGATCGATACAATCCAGATAGATATCAACTTCCGATAAAATCTAAAATCATGAATAGAATTATGGCAATAGGAATGAAAAAAGTTTTCGCGACGATCGGTATATCGATCGCAATTGCTTCTATCTCTCCACCAGCTACAGCGGATGAGTTCTCGAACTATATTTGTCTCACCAAGAAAAATTTAGTATTCGTCAAAGAGAATGATAATAACCAGTTGATATATACCTCATTCAAAGGACAATATAATTCAATCGATACGCCAGCCAAAAATCCAGATTTGATTTTGTCTAATGGTCAGAGAAGACTATTCGATCGAAATAATAAACAGTCGCTCGTTTGGAAAAATGGAGCTTATACCTATCAAATTATTGGGCCTACTGCGAAAAGTGGAAAGAATTTGAGTGGATATTTAGTTGTCAAACGAAATAACCAGACGATCTCCACTCAGCAATGTTTGTCTCTAGAATATTTATAATTCGTGCAACTGAAAAATTCTGTACCTACAGCTATGAATCATCACACACTCAGATTAAAGCCATGAAAACAGTTATTGCATTAGTCAGCGGATTGGCACTCTTGTTACAAGCTTTGCCAGCAAACGCGATCGCCACCCAACAATCGAAACCCAAAACATTTACTCAATGGTGTCAACAGAGAAGCTCTGTACCTGCGGCGACAAAATTGACGATCGATCTATTACTCAAAGAAGCTGGTACCCAAGATTGTAAACAAGCTAATTCTAAACTGGTAAATCTCACACGACTCGATCTCAGTGTTGCTAAAATCAGCGACTTACAGCCACTTGCTGGGTTGACTAAGTTGACTAATCTAAAAATTGCGGGCAATGAAATTAGCGAATTACAGCCACTTGCTGGGTTGACTAAGTTAAATTACCTCATTATTGGTGGTAATAAAATCACTAATGTTAAGCCACTGAGTGGTTTAACTAAATTGACTTTTCTTAGCATTGGTCAGAATCAAATTCAGGATATTAAGCCACTAGCTAGCTTAATTAATCTGGATTTACTCTATCTCGATGTCAATCAAATTGACGATCTCAAGCCACTAGCTGGATTGAGAAAATTAACCCAGCTCAATCTTCGTGATAATAATATTGTTAATCTTAAACCACTAGCTAGTTTAACTAAATTAACCGATCTCAACCTTGGTGATAATAATATTGTTAATCTTAAACCACTAGCTAGTTTAACTAAATTAAGCTATCTCGACCTTGGTAGCTTCAATAATCTCATGAGAGATGGTCAAAATTTACCTGTAATCGGGCAGATAGTTGGCTCTTCATACGATCCAAACAAGAAAAATAATAATAAAATCAGTAATGTCGAGCCATTAGCTGGTTTAACCAACTTAACTTCACTCGACCTTAGCTATAACATTGTTAGTGATGTCAAGCCATTAGCGGGGTTAACCAACTTAACTTCACTTAACCTTCGCCATAACATTATTACCGATATCAGCTCGTTACACAAATTAAAGAAAACTTCACTTAGTCTCAGCGGCAATAAGATTGAGCCTCAAGTTTGTCCGATTCAGCCATCATATATTTGTGAATTTTAATTACTAACTCGAACATCTTAATAAGAACCAAAATCATGAAAAAAATTATTGCATTAGTCAGCGGATTGGCACTCTTATTCCAAGCTTTACCAGCAAACGCAGCTCCTCCACGATCGGTCAAAACCAAAACTTTCGCTCAATGGTGTCTAGAAAAAAACTCTGTACTGCCAGCGACAAAATTGACGATCGATATATTACTCAAACAAGCTGGTACTAAAAACTGTAAACTAGCGAATGCTAAACTAATAAATCTTACAGCACTCGATCTTGAAGAGCTTGATAATGCTAATGGTATTAATGATATCCAGCCGCTAGCTAGTTTGACGAACTTGACCGATCTGAATCTTAGCTTCAATCGAATCGCCGATCTCAAGCCTCTAGCTAAATTGAGTAAATTAATCAACCTCAAGCTTACTTATAGTAATATTCGGGATCTAAAACCTATAGCTGGGTTGACAAAATTGAAAACTCTCGATCTTAGTAATGAGACACGTATACTTTCTATGTTCGCTAGCAACCGTATTGAGAACAATAAAGTTACTCCAAATCAAATATCCGATCTAAAACCACTAGCTGGCTTGATTCAATTAGAAAGTCTCAATCTCAATACAAATCAAGTCAGCAACCTCAAACCTCTAGATAGATTGATAAATTTAGACACTCTCTGGCTCGATCGGAATCAAATAAACAACTTAAACCCACTAGTTGGGTTGAATAAATTAAAATTTTTGTCACTTGATGATAATCAGATTAGCAACCTAACACCACTAACTGGCTTGACTAAATTAAAGTATCTCGGTCTCAAGAATAATCGAATTAGTGATATATCACCTTTGGCTCGATTAAGTAAATTAGAAAGTGTCAATCTCACCAAAAATCAAATTACAGATATATCACCTTTAGCTGGATTAAATAAATTAGGAGGTATCGGCCTCAGTTACAACCAAATTAGCGATCTCCAGCCTCTCAGCAACTTAAATCTACGCGATCTCGACCTACAGCATAACAAAATTAGCGATATCAAACCATTGGGGAAATCTGGAAATTATTTCATGAGTCTCAGTCTCAATAACAATCAGATTCGCGATATCACACCTCTAGCTGCTTTGAGCGGCGCACGTTCGTTGAATCTGAGTAACAATCAGATTAGTGATGTACAACCTCTAGCTGGTTTCAAAGATTTGTGGGGTTTAAGTCTTTCTAATAATAAAATTAGCGATATAAAACCCCTGAGTCGTTTGGACTGGGGGTGGCTGCTCGGCATCGATCTAAATAATAATCAAATTAGCGATCTAACACCCCTCGCTGGTTTTAAAGGCTATATGCTCAGTCTTGCTAATAATAAAATCAGCGATCTAACACCACTATCTAACTTAACTAATATAAATACCCTCCAGCTCAATAATAATCAAATTAGCGATCTAACACCGCTTGCTAAATTGACTACCAAATTGGGAATACTATTTCTCAATAATAATCAGATCGTCAATCTCAAACCGATCGCTAGCTTGACGAACTTGGGAATACTTCAGCTTAGTGATAATCAAATTGTCGATCTAAGCCCTCTCACTAACTTGAATAATTTAAGTTGTCTACAGCTTAATAACAATAAAATCCTCGATCTAAAACCACTGCGGAGTTTGGCTAATTTGAGTAAGATCGAACTCAAGGGTAATCCAACCACTGACAAAGTAGATCCAGTTAAACCCCAAAATGAAAGTTGTAAATTCATGTAAAAAGAATATGAAAAAAATTGGCTACGATCGCTATATCGTTGGCATAGGCTACCGTAGGTAATCGTAATTTTTTCCATATCCTCACGAGCTTCAGCTTGAGATAGCTGACACAGATCCAAGGGCTTCTCCGAGAAGCCCTTGGATCTGCCCATAATTTGTCAAAATCCGGCTGAAATAGCTGTTCGATCGTCAACTTTAAGGATTGACAAATAAGGTTTTGGTAATGATTGTCTATTATCGATCTCGATCGTCGCAATAGCTAAAATCCATAACCGATACTAAAATTGAAGCCAGAATCTTGAAAGCTATTACCTCGATCGCCAATGCTTATTAGTGGAATTCCATATTCAAATCTGGCTGTTAATCTGGGTAATGGTTCCCAAATTAGTCCAATGCCAACTGATGCCAAGAAGTCCCGATCGATAATATCCCCATTAGTATTCCAAACCTTTGCTGCATCTATATTCGCAGCTAATTGGAGATTAGCTTCTCCCGAACTATTGCGACTGATGACTGTGCGATCTTCGAGGGACATTACGATCCCATTATCGCCCGATCGAATACTTTGGCGATAACCTCGAACCGATCGATCTCCACCTAGATTAAATTGTTGATTTCCCACTAGTGAATCAGGGGTAAGTTGAAATCCCAATTGGGCGATCGCATAATTGTCTGGAGTCAATTTCTGGACTCTTTGGATCTGTCCTTGCCAACTAAAAAATCTACCATCTGGAATTGGTTTAGGATTGATAGTTGCACCGAAACTATTTAGTCCAAGATTGAATGTCGATCGCAATGTCCAGTTACCACCACTATCCACACTACTATATTCCTGCCCAAACTTGACTACTCGCGTCCGTAAATTACCATCAGCATCATTGATACCATTGTTATTTGGAAAACCATCAAAAGTACTGCGATCGTCTTGTGTGGCAATACCCCATGATAGAGCAAATTCGCTCCAAGGACTACGAAAAACTGGTTGACGATAGGTGAGTTCCGCCGTGGTGCTAATCGAGGTGAAAGGGATATTATCTGGCTGAAATGATATTTTAGCACTATTAATAGCATAGCGAAACTGGAGTTGTCCATTCATCGAATTGAGCGGAATTGAATAGCTAAAATCTGTACCTTCAACTTCCCCAGAGGTCGATCTAAAGTATACCCCACTCAGTTTGTCGCCACTATGTATAGTATTTCGAGAAGTCAAACCACCGATCGATCTCATCCCCCCAAATAGAGGTGAAACATAAGCATCTGCCCCACTAAATCCTGACAAAGAATTGGCTTCAGTGACTCTGATGGTGGCTGTATTGCTCCCAAAATGTTTGCCTGGGGAAACTGATAATATTTCGATATTATTGATGTTGGGATCGGTTCTGAGCATCGTTAAAAAATCATCAATTTTAGGCGCATCGAATGGAAATTTTATCCCGCCAACTAGTCGATCGTAAATATAACTTGGTTTAAGTCTTTGGGTACCAATAATGTCGAAGCGTTCCAAACAGCCTTCAACGACTTGAAAATTTATCTCACCATTTTTGACTAAAGATTGAGCTTGGGGATTCTCTATTGAAGAGGCTTTGCTAACAACTATTGGATAAACTTTAGCAAGAATATAACCACGATCTTGGTATACTGTTTTTAGCTCCTGAGCAATTTTACAGACACTTTCTTTATTTGCAGGCAAGCCTTTAACTGACGATACAAACCTGTCGAGTTCTGCGACTGTTAGTAATGTATTGCCCAGAATATTAACTTTATCAATCGCAGGTGCTTCTGGTAAAGCTTCTGTCGGCAAAGTGGGGTTAGATGGTATGGGTAGAGGGATCTTGATTGGGGGATTAAAACTAGGTGGTAGGGTTTGTTGAGTAGGATTTGGGGGCGGATTTGCTGGATTGAGGAGATCTTTCTGGGCGACTGACTTGGGATCCAATCCTTTGGTTGCAGCGACGGGTGTAAGTAATGTTTTATCGATGGTGGGAATATTTTTGTCAGTCAGCACATTACCACTGATTTTTGTCTGTGGAGTCTTTGGGTTGGCGGTTGAATTTGACTTGACTTGAAGATCGCACTCCAATCGGGATTTTCCCTCTGGAAGTCTTTCGGGAATGGGGCAAATTGGCAAAGTGAAGCTTTCGGCGAGGATGGGTGATGCCAATAATAAAGGGCAAAATCCAATTAGTTTATTCGTCCAATTTGAGAGCAATCTGGCACAAGATCGAACTTTTTGCATTGTCAATTTGGATGATGAATTATCATAGAATCTAGGGGTAGGTGTCATTCATGAATTTCCCAATTCCCAAAAGAATCATTCCTGAATTGATTAGATATAAAGATCGAGTGCCAATTATGACACTCGATATTCTAAAAAGCTGTATGTTGATTGTGATTATTCTACAGCGAAATTACTTCGCTGTATATTTAGTGGGAATTTCTCAGGAATTAAAAGCGAATTGCTGAGAAGCTAGCACTGGAGTTAGCATTACTACCGCCAGCACCAACACTAGCATTAGATCTAGAAGTTGATTCACCAGTACCACCAGAGCCAAGGATAAGTTTAGTATTGGAATTAGCTTTGGCACTATTTCTCGTAGCACTAGTATTTGCCTCCCCATTACCAACATAACGATCTGGATTACTACCGTTATTACTAATTTTAGCCTCCGTTGTTGACTTTCCGGCACCGCGATTAGTCTGAACACCCACCCTGGTAAATGTTGAGCCTGAACCGTCTTTAAAAGCCCTTGCACTCGCATCACCAGTAGAGATTGGTCGAGAATTTGGAGCTTTAGTTGTTTCTGATATAGCAAAACCGTCGATAGAACCGCCGATAGGAGCTGCATTGCTAGGAGCTACATTGACGATCGATATCACCGAAATCGCTGCAACTAGAACAGAGCCAATTGATATTTTTTTGGACATGGTTTTATTTCTTTACTGTGTATCGAAGTTTTGGAATTCAATGAATTTACAACTCGCACAAACAAATATAAATAGTTACTCTCTGAAAGATTTTTACCCTGTCTATCTCCGAACAACATCTAGATTCCATCTCTGAAAGGCTTGCTGTCACTTAGTTGGAACTCATTGAATAACTTATTTCATCAGGATAAGTTGTAGCCATTTATAAGTAAATTAGTCATTTGACTAACTCAATTGTAAAGTTGCCCGATCGAGATCGGGCAAAAAGCTTGTCATAGTTGGCGTTGAGCGGATCGACTCTAGTAACTCATACCTGCTAAAAGCCGATCGATTAGCTAGCCAGTTGCATTACAATAATGTCTGAATATACCTCATCGAGAAAATGGTAAAACTAGCCATAACAACGATTTATCGATAGTTTCGACGAAATGTAGCGATCGCGTCTTAGTTGTCAGATAGTGAAACTAGTGGTATTATTGAATACATAGAATTAATTAAATAACTTTCTCGTGGAAACTATGTCGGCGGGCGAGCTTCAGAAACTGAATCAAGCTATTCAGCAGCTCTATACCATCCACAATTTCGATACTTTTGAGGTGGATACTCTAGTAATTGTCGATCGACTCGTTCCTTCCAGTCAACCAGTATTTCATAAGACTAATACTCGAACTGGTCAACTTTTGATAACTATTTTGCCGACAAAATCTAGCGACGTATTTAAATTTGCTAGCGTATTAGAGGGAATCCTAGCTCAAGATCGAGCCGCTCATCCTATTGCCCAACATATGCCAGAAACTTTGACTGGAGCCTATAAACTTTCGGATTTTATCGATCGAAAAGAACTTCACAGTCGCGAACAGCTTTACCAACAGTTCTTACGACAGTTAGATGTTGAAGAGCAAATGATGTTGTTTATTCCAGATGTTAATCCAGCCAAATGGTGCGAACTCGCACAGACAGAAACAATCCTCAGTGGATTTATATTAAATCGTCCTACTCTGAGCTTTACCGAACGCGATCGACTGATTCTCAATTTATTTCAACCGCACTTATTCCAGGCTTATACCAATGCGAGGTGCCATCATCAAGTTCAACAGAATTTACATCAGTTCCAGCAATCCTTCGATGGCTTGGGGATAGCAATCGTTGATGTGAATGGTAGGATTCAATCGATTGCACCTCAAGCCATATCGTGGCTCGATACCTATTTTCCTAGATCGAACCACTCATTTCAATTACCCGAACTATTACGATCGTGGATGAATCATCAAGTCAATTTATTTCGCAACGATTCAACGATCGTCGAAACTAGATTGCCCCTGCGAATCCAAAAAAGCGATCGAGAATTAACGATTAGATTGGTCATCGAACATTCAGGAGAAACCTATATGCTCCTATTCCAAGAACAAATTTTATCCTTATCTACTTCCTTAGAACTATTAGGCTTTAGTCAGCGAGAAGTTGATGTTTTGCTTTGCCTGATGCAAGGAAATGATAATCGATCGATGGCGACAATTTTGGACATTAGCATCAGCACAGTTCGCAAACACTTAGAAAATATTTATCTCAAATTAGAAGTTAAAAGTCGGACAGCGGCGATTTCACGGGTATTGGAGCAGGTAGGTTTTTTGCCCTCCAATCCAATGAGTTGATGTATGAATCACCGTAGAAATTAAGAGCATGTCCATATCATGACATGGACATGCTCTTAATTTCTAGGATTTCAGTTATATTAAATCATCATTGACTTCATCAATGCCTTTAAAATACGTTATATTTAATTGCCAATATCTGATTCAAAAACTTTATTAAAACCTAGAACAATGTAAACAGCTTTCTCTATTTCATTCCAATACTTGTGTTCCAAGGTACCCAACTTATTATCGATTCTCCGATTATCGACAACCCTCATTTGTTCGAGGTGAATTCCTCTATTTTCGTCTAGTCCATTGTCCAATGTCGCTTCAATGTTGACGACAAAAGGGTAAGTTTTTGACCCTTTCAATAATGGAGCTACCATCGTTGTGTCGGATCTCGCGTTACCTATATCATTCTGAAGGATTATACAAGGTCGTTTTTTCGATGTTTCATTGCCCACTGTCGGATCTAAATTCACCCACCAGATCTCTCCTCTCCGGTACCGCAGATCGTCATTAGGCATCTATGCCATCTCCCACTGCGACATCCCACAATTCAATTTCAGCTTGATATTCAGGGTCATTTGCTAGTTCTATGTAGGCATCGTTCAAGTCTCGCAGAAATTGTCTCTTTTTTTCTTTGGAGAGTATTTGATTGATAAATTGGCTGCGATTTTGGCTAGATCTATCCACAAAGTCTAAAATTTCTTCATCTAAGGTGATGCTCACTTTCGCGCTCATTACTAAATCCTACTAACTGGTGGGATAGTAATATCCTAACATACTCAAACCCCTTTATGCCTCGAGAGAGTATAATGATCGAAGAAAAACAGGGCTTGTGTATCGGTAACTACAAACAAGGTTGCAAGATATGCCTAGTGTGAAGATTAGACTGAGTTCATTTTAGCGGCGAGCATTGAGTGGTAGTATGGCTAGATTAGTGGCGATCGGCAATGGAATGGTCGGTCATAGGTTTCTGGAACACATGACGGCAAAAGGTGCAGATTGGGAGCTAGTCTCCTTCTGTGAGGAGCCACGGGTAGCTTACGATCGCGTAAATCTCAGTGGTTTCTTTGCAGGTAAGACGGCTGAAGATCTATCTTTGGTTGCGCCTGGATTTTATGAAGAAAACAACGTGCGGATGTACCTTGGGGATAAGGTAGTCTCGATCGATCTCGCAAGTAAGACGGTTACTTCCGCTCAGGGTGTGACAGTGAGATATGACAAATTGGTACTCGCGACTGGTTCCTATCCATTCGTACCGCCGATTAAAGGCAAAGAATTAGCTGGAACCTTTGTCTATCGGACGATTTGCGACTTGGAAGCAACCCAAGAATATGCCAAAGATTGTAAGGTTGGCGTAGTTGTCGGCGGTGGATTACTAGGCTTGGAATGTGCCAATGCGGTGCAGAATTTGGGATTGGAAACCCATGTAGTGGAATTCATGCCCCGACTGATGCCAGTACAGGTAGATGAGTCTGGTGGTGCGGTATTGCGCCAAAAAATTGAAGATTTGGGTATCGGCGTACATACGAGCAAATCTACCACGGAAATTGTCGGTGACGAACATGGGCGCGTCCACAAAATGGTGTTCGCCGACGGTTCGGAATTGCAGACAGATCTGATCGTTTTCTCTGCTGGAATCCGCCCCCAGGATGAGTTAGCCCGTCAATGTGGCTTGAAAATTGGCGATCGCGGTGGTATCGTTATCGATGACTATTGTCAAACATCCGATCCTGATGTCTATGCGATCGGTGAATGTGCTCTATATGATAACCGCATCTACGGTTTAGTCGCCCCTGGTTATCGGATGGCAGAAGTTGCCGCAGACAAGCTCTGCGGCATCGAAAATAGTAGTTTTACTGGTGCAGACATGTCCACCAAATTGAAGCTACTAGGCATCGATGTAGCCAGCTTTGGTGACGCATTTGCCACCACCCCTGGCGCGAAAGTAATCGCCATGACTGATGCAGTCACTGGAACTTACAAAAAGCTCGTACTCACCGAAACAGGTTCCCACCTATTAGGCGGTATCCTTGTCGGCGATGCTTCGGCTTACGGTACCTTACTGCAACTGATGCAGAACAAAATGGTGTTACCACCCCACCCAGAGGATCTGATTTTACCTCCTCGCAGTGGTGCGAGCATGGCAATGGGAGTCGAACAGTTTCCCGACACCGCTCAAATTTGCTCCTGCAATAATGTCACCAAAGGACAAATCTGTACCGCCATCCAAGAGCAAGAACTTCGCGATATCGGTAGCGTCAAATCTTGTACCAACGCGGGTACAGGTTGCGGCGGCTGCGTTCCCCTCGTCACCGACTTACTCAAATCCGAACTCAAGAAAGCCGGAATCGCCGTAAATAACAACCTGTGCGAACACTTCGCCTACTCCCGTCAGGAACTATATAGCCTGATTCGATCGCAAGAAATCCACACCTTTACTAGCTTACTCGATCGCCACGGCACCGGACAGGGCTGTGAAATCTGCAAACCAGCAGTCGCCTCCATCCTCGCCTCAGCCTGGAATGAGCAAATCCTCGACGCGCCTCACGTCGGCTTGCAAGATACCAACGATGCCTTCCTCGCCAATATCCAGCGCGACGGTACCTACTCAGTCATTCCCCGCATCCCCGGTGGCGAAATCACCCCCGACAAACTCATCGTCATCGGGCAAGTCGCCAAAGAATTTGGACTCTACACCAAGATAACGGGCGCACAGCGCATCGATTTACTCGGCGCAAGGGTAGATCAGCTTCCATCGATTTGGCAGCGTCTAGTAGCTGCTGGCTTTGAATCAGGGCACGCTTATGGAAAGGCTCTCCGCACGGTTAAATCTTGTGTTGGTAGTACCTGGTGTCGATTTGGTGTCCAAGATTCTGTAGCGTTAGCGATCGAGGTAGAATTACGCTACCGAGGTTTACGCGCCCCCCACAAATTCAAATCAGCCGTATCAGGCTGCACCCGCGAATGTGCGGAAGCTCAAGGCAAAGACTTTGGCATCATCGCCACCGAAAAAGGCTGGAATCTATATGTCTGTGGTAATGGTGGGATCAAGCCCCAACATGCCCAACTACTCGCCGCCGACTTGGATAAAGAAACCTTAATTCGCTATATTGACAGGTTTTTGATGTTCTATATTCGCACCGCCAATCGATTGGAACGTACCGCAACTTGGTTTAATAAACTCGAAGGTGGTATGGAATATCTCCAACAAGTAATCATCAATGATTCCCTCGGTATCGCCGCCGAATTGGAAGCAGAAATGGAGCATCAAGTAGCCACCTATGCCTGTGAATGGGAAGCAACATTAAAAGATCCGATCAAACTCCAACGGTTCCAACACTTTGTGAATACCGACGCACCAGATCCAAGTATCGTACTAGTTGAAGAACGCGGTCAAAAACGTCCCGCTTTTGAACAAGAACGATCGTTATTAGGTGCAAAAGTCTAGTTTTCTCTTACTCCCTCCCCTTACCAAGGGGAGGGCTGGGGTGGGGTAAACAACCTATGCAGCATCAAATAACTTATGTTTATATGGTAACTTCCCAAGGGATTTAAGAGAGATTTCGATCGATGAGAATCAATATACATGACCGATTCAAAGCGAAAAACTAACGAACCACACGACCAATTTATCAAGCAATTTGTACCTGTTGTTTTGAAAAATTTGTTTGAGAGTCAAACAAGTGTGTCAGTTCAATTAGGCGAAGAACTAGCGATAGATGTTCTTTGTACAGCGATTAAACGTGATGGACAAATAGAAATAGATGAATCATTAGGCTTGCTTGGTAGATTAGTCGCAATTCACCCAACCATTATTATAGAACATTATAGTGGATACCTAGAGCTAGAAGATATAGACTCATGCAACTTACGCAGTGCGATTTATTGGGAATTAAATAAAAATACAGTCGATCGATCCCGAAAGACAAGAGTAACAAAAGATTCAGTAATGAGTCCCAATCCATTGCATCTAGATCGTCCTTTTACGTGGATTTTTACCGCTAAATGTAGTGAAAATTCACTGAGAAGATGGAATGCAATTCCAGCTCCAGAATTTGGAGCGCACGTATATCGGTTAGCTGCGCCTGGTTTGTCGATGGGGATAGTCGATATTGAGTCTCTACCCTACAATTCAGACACGATGTTGCTGAAAATGCTAGGCAAAGCCGAAAGTGCTAAACTCGCCTTTGCTGATATCATCAAGCTAGACCCAAATCTAGAATTGAGAAATGATATCATAGAAGTATCAGTAAGGCACTGTATCTATCTGGAAGAATTTCAACAGGAATTAACACAGGAGGATTTAAGTTTTATGACTTATCTACAAGACGTTGAGTTTGCTTATCAAAAATGGATCGAGAAAAATCAAGCTATAGGCAAGCTTGAAGGCAAGCTTGAAGGTAAGCTTGAAGGTAAGCTTGAAGGTAAGCTTGAAGGTAAGCTTGAAGGGATGATTAAGTCAGTACATACAATAGTGCGGGCGAAGTTTGGAGTCGATGCGATGACAGCCAAGCTCAACGAGCGTCTCCAAGAATTGAACGAACAACAACTCGATGAGTTTACTGCAAAAATATTTGAGTGGCAAAATCCTAGTGAAATGCTCGCTTGGTTGGAAGATTGCTAAAAGTAGTCTAGCTGCTCATCATGTCAACTTTATAGATAAAAATAATATATTATGTCAACTGCAACAGTAAATCAACAGTGGGAAACTATTTGTCCCCTAGAGCGGATTTTTCCGAATACGGGAGTTTGTGCATTAGTTAATGGCAGACAAGTAGCTGTTTTTCGAGTAGGTGAAGGGATGGATGTTTATGCGATCGATAATTACGATCCGTTTAGTAAAGCATATGTCTTATCGCGCGGCATTGTCGGCGACAGAAATGGCACCCCCAAAGTCGCATCACCCATCTACAAGCAGAATTTTAGTCTACTAACAGGGGAATGTTTAGATGATGAAACTGTAAAGCTCTCAACGTATCTCGTTCGAGTTGTTGAAGATAATGTTCAAATTGCTGTAGTTGTAGGTTGAAATTCATTATCTTTGGTTCCCACAATCCCTAGAGAGGGTTGCTTAATTGAAGTATAAATTTAAAGCATGTCTTTATGATAATAAGGACATGCTTTGAATCTTAGCAATTGCACAGTAATAGATCGTACATATATCTAGCAATGCCCCCTAGAAATATAGTTATGACTATTGATGCAGTCTTGCCTAGCCGATCTGACTCTCGATCGCAGTTTCTTGGATTTACCGATATATAATATGCGATCGGTATCATCCCGCATGAAGTAAACTCCAGGTTCGGGGGGGATTTCTTGGAGTCTTTGTTCGAGTTTATCGGGGTTGTGGATGAGTATTTTGGTGGCGGTTATCATTGGGGAAATTGTGGTAGTTAGGATGGTGTTTTTTAACACAGAGGCGCACGGAGGTTAGCACGGAGGTTCACGGAGGAATTGGATATTAATATGCTTGGTGGATAGATTGAGGAGTTATGAGTTCTAGGTTGATGATGTTATGATACCGATCGAGTTCAAAACTTCTGATATTGGAGCAAAATAAGTGAGTAGGAATATTTATGTTGTGACAAGGAACGAAATTTCACCTACCTTGTTTTTGAAAGCACTTAAAAATAATGGATTGGCTGTTGTTGGAGAAACAAGTATGGAGGGAAGATTTTATTTAGGTAGGAAGGAGCAATCGGTTTGGGCTTATTTAGATAATGATGAACTGCAATTTTTAGAAGATTCTATGATGAGGAGAATTGAAGAGTTATTAGATGGTTCGCCAAAGGACTGTATTAACATTGCAGTTAGTAGCCGTAATAATAGCGAACGATTAGCAATTGAGATTGTGGATTATTTGCTGGGAGAATTTACAGGTATTTTGTATAATTTTAACAATCGAGTTTATTCACCTATTGATGTAGCCAGAATAGTTAGAGATGAACCGGAGCCGATTCTGTAAGTGTATTAAGTTCAACAGACAGTATAAATCAAGAGAGTGCATATTCTGAATATTTACGCCAATAGCAAGCCTCATATTAGTCCGCGTAGGCGGACTTTGCATCACTAGCCGTACATCGCCAGAGGCGTTCGCACAGCGTCTGCCTTCGCAGACGCTGCGCCAACGCGCAGCGTATCCGTCAGGATGGCTTCAGTCGCTGGTTAACCGTTGGCTATACCTGAATACCTCTAATAGACAAATCTAGAAGTTCGATCGGATGTAGAATTCTGACAGTATGTCCTTCTAGTTCTAGATGTTTGCTAATCTGAAGGGTACAGCCAGGATTTGCCGAGGCGATAATTGTTGCTCCGGTATTTACTAAGTTGGTGACTTTTTGTTTGCCCAATTCGTTTGCTGTTTCTGGTTGGAGCATATTATAGACTCCGGCACTACCGCAACAGAGAGCGGCATCGATTGGTTCTTTGAGTTCGATATTGGGGATTTGTTTGAGGAGTTGACGGGGTTGGATACTGATTTTTTGACCGTGTAATAAGTGACAGGCATCTTGATAGACTAGGGTGAGTTTCTCGGTGGAGATGGGGGCTAGTGGGGTAGTGAGTTTTATCTCGGCGAGGAATTCTTGAATGTCGCGAACTTTGGCGGAGAAGTCGATCGCTTTTTGGAGGTATTCAGGATCGTCATGGAGGATTTCGGCATATTCTTTGAGGGTATGCCCACATCCAGCCGCATTGATAATAATTACATCGACGTTAGTATCGGCGAAATCATCAATCATTTTTCTAGCCATCGTTTTCGCCTGTTCTTCTTGCCCTTGATGGCTAGGGAGAGCGGCGCAACAACCTTGAGATTGAGGGATGACTATTTCACAACCATTCGCTGTCAATACTCTAACTGTAGCCTGATTGACTCGATCGAAAAACAATTTCTGTACGCAACCTAATATCATCCCGACTCGATATCTTTGTGTACCTTGAGCCGGAACTAATGCAGGCAAAGTATCCTGAAATGTACTTAGATCTAATACAGGTAAATTTGATTCCATCCCCGCTAAATGTGGTGAAATCTTCTCGACTATCCCCGTCTGTCTGACTAGTTTTTGTAAGCCCAGTTTCTGATAGATAAATAAGGGAACGAGCAATATCCGCAACCGATTGGGATAGGGAAATAAGCCAAAAATAAACTGTCGATACAATCTTTCAACTAGGGGACGTTGATGAGTGCGTTCGATTTTGGGGCGCATCTCGGCAATCAGTTTATCGTACTGTACTCCTGATGGACAAATCGTCGTACATGCCAAACAGCCCAAACAACTATCAAAATGACCCGCAAGCGTCGGAGTCAGCTCTATTTCGCCCTTCTCCAGGGCATCCATCATATATATCCTTCCCCGTGGCGAATCCATTTCAGTGCCCAAGACGCGGTAGCTAGGGCAAGTAGAGAGGCAAAAACCACAATGCACGCAAGAATCGATCGGATTTGGTGCGGTTGGCTGTGAGGATTCGAGGGTGGGAGATGTTTGCATGGTAGACACTGGGTTGCGTTGGATAAACACGGCTACACCAAGATTGTGGCGGCGAGGTGTGAATCTCAATCGATGGTTACTCACCAACTATTTTAACGTATTGACACAGGCAAAGTTCATTCTGGCTAGGCTCCCAGGCGCAACACGCACCAGCCGCGAGGGAGTATTGGGATTGCTGATATGTAGACTTGGCGCAAGTTGATAACCAGGGATGCTGCTCAGATCTAGTACAGCACTACGATAGCCAGGATAAACACTCGGAATCGTAAGTCGTCCGTATTCGTCTGTAGTCACACGCAAACCATCATCAGTGAAAATCACTGCTCTAGCAATTCCTGGCTCGTTAGCTTGCTTTTCCCCATCGCCATTTTTATCGACAAATACCCGGCCGATAATTGTCCCTTCACTTCCCCAGACTCTAAACTGGGAGCGGGCTACAGTGGGGATACTTAAAGTGGTAATAGTAATCGATATTGCTAGTAATGATGATTTCCACATGATATCCGATCTGGTTTGAATAATAGGTGCTCGATCGGGGAAAAGTATTTTAATTTTACAGCGATCTGAGTCTGGGGTGGTATGTGATTTTTGTTACCTCGATCGAAGTTCAAACAGGCGATCGACATTGGCCGACAGAGTACAAATTTACGATCGAGGGAGCGAGTAACAAAGATTACAAAAATCTAGCCTCAGATCCCCTAATTTATCAATAATTGTCGGTAGTAGCAAGCATCCGATCGTTGACAAAACTGACAGTATTTGCAGGTCTTAAATAGCCTCTAAGTCAATTGGCTGAACGATCGAGCTACATCTAGGCACTCGTAAAATTCGTATGTTAGATTTTGAACATGTCACCTAAGTAATAACCAGGAACTAACCCCGAATGAAGGATGCCATTTCTAAATTTAGTACGAGTGAGCTGGTGCTATCTCAATCGTCTCAGATTGAGACACTCAACACGGATCTATATCAAAACCCAAACCAAGAGGGAATGAATCTGGGGTTGGTTCTAACTAGCTTACGCAAGTACTGGTACGTCAGTATTGTATTAACTTCCCTAGTCATGATGGGAATCATCTACAAAACCGCCAAAGAGCCGCGCATCTATAAATCTAGCGTTCAAATTGCGATCGAGCTAAAGAATACATCTACTTTAGCAGAGAAGTTGGCGACGACAACAGGTGGTATTCCTGGTGCAGGATCTGAAGATCGGAGTACCACACTCGAAACGATTATTCAAAAGTTGAAGACAAAAACGATCCTTAAAGAAGCGATCGAAACTATTCCCGATCCACAATTACGTCCATCGGTAGATGCAGCTTTACAAAACCTGACGATTCAAACTGGGCAAAACACCAATATTCTCACAATTACTTATACTGACACCAATCCGAAGCGAATTGTAGCAAGTCTCAATGCCTTTAGTCAAGTATACATCAATTATGGGACTAAGACCAAAAAGGCGCGGACTGATAACTCCATTTCTTTCATCGAGTCGCAACTACCCAAATCACAACAGCGACTAACATCTTCATCTCAAGCTCTAGAAAAGTTCCGTCGTCAGTATCGATTTATCGATCCTGAAAGTTCGGCAAAGGGACTCGCCGAGTATCGCCAAGCAACGATCGAGAGTTTGAATAAAAATCGAAATAATAATGCTCAAACTCTCAAACAGTATGAAGAGCTAAAGAAACAACTCGATCGAGTTGGGCTGAAGTCAAGTAATAGTTTAAGCACTACTATGTTGACTCAGGATAGTGCTTATCAAGAGCTATTTAAAAAGTTAAACGAACTAGAATTAATTTATAGCCAAGAAAGATTGCGGCTCTCAGACAACGATCCGATCGTCATCAGTGCTAAAGAAAAGCGCGATAATGTACTGTCTATGCTAAAGATTAGAGCACAACAGGTACTAAAGCGAGATGTTTCGATCGCAGATTTAACCAATGGTGGTATTTCCAATTTTGGTAATACCTTGGCTCAAACCTTAGCTAATAAGCAATCAGAAATCGAAACAAGTCTGGCATCTCAAGCAGCAGAATATCAAAGCCTGAAAAATGTTTCACAACAAATCGAAACACAGATCGTTCAATTACCAAAGTTGCAGCAAGAATACACAGATCTGCAAAGAAAATACACCCTTTATTCTCAAGAATTAACTGCATTTCTACAAAAACTTCAAGAATTGAGAATTGCGGATGCCGAACAAGTTATCCCTTGGACATTACTAGATCCACCAGAACTACCCCAAGTAGCGATCTTCCCAAATGTCAATCAACAATTGGCATTAGGTGCGCTGGGTAGTTTATTTGTCGGCATCTTAGCAGCAATTGGTGTCTACAAACTAGACAATCGGATCGATAGTCCAGACAATCTAAAAACTATGACAGGGCTACCTATTTTAACAATGGTACCCAAGGTCGATAATCCACAGTCGATCGCTCATATCAATTTTGTTCAACCAACACCTAATAAGAGAAGATTATCATATTACGGTTTTATTGAAGCGTTACGCATCCTCGTTTTGGATATTGGTTTGATGTCCGATCGAGAAAATAATGCAGGGATGGCAATCTCGGTTACTTCGTCAGTATCAAAAGAGGGTAAATCAACAATTAGTTTTCATACTAGTATTATTTTGGCAGAGCTAGGATATCGAGTCTTATTAGTAGATGTCGATTGGTACAAATCTGATATTGCTAAATTGTGTCAAAGCTCTGAATTGTTTCGATCTGTAGATTGCTCGGATCTTGCTGGATTGAGTGATGTCCTGTTGAAGAAAGGCACATGGGAAAATTTAATCAAGAGAAGTTCCGCTCTAAAATTGGACGTACTATTTTCAGGTGCTTTATCAGTAAACTCCATTTCTTTAATAAATTCACCTCGATTTAAACAGCTAATCGAATTATGGAAACAAGAATATGATTATGTGATTTTTGATACGCCACCAATCTTAGGCGTTAGTGATACCAGATTGATTGCAACACTAGTCGATGGTTTAATCTGTGTTGTTAGTTTGAATACAGCACATCGAGCAAAAATAGAACGAGCACTTAGTATCATATCTTCGATTAATACTCCATTTTTAGGACTAGTTGTCAATCGAGTAGATTCTAGATATGTCATAGATAATGATTGTGATGATTATTATCAAGATCCTACTGATGTATCCCTGTTACATCATCACAAAGCTAGACAATCTTACCTGAAAGCAAGTAGTCGAAATGACAACTAATCGATCGACAAACGTAAGAATTCAGATCTAAAAATAGATATATCTACTGAATTTCAATCATCCACCAACGTTGCACATTCAAGATATTGGCAATTGGTGGAAAATAATATCGTACTTAATACATTATGAGAATAGTCCATTTAGCTAAATATCATTCTCCATTTTATGGAGGCATGGAAAGTCACGTCGAATCAATAGCCAGTAAGCAGGCTAAGTTAGGTGCAGATGTTACGATACTCTGTGTCAATAGCTTCGATCGCAAAGCCAAGTTATCTCAACGAACTAAAACAGAAATCACCTTTAAAGAAGACAGGTTGCAAGTCATCAAGGTGCGAAGATTATTTTCATTTCTGAAAATAGATTTTTGTCCATCATTAATTTTTTATATTCTCTATTTCTCAAAATTACCAGACACAATTTTTCACGTACATACACCCAACCCCACAATGTTAATCGCATTAGTATTGACGGGTAACTTTAATAATCTGGTCGTCACTCATCATAGTGACATCATTAAACAAAGATTTGTCAAGTATCTATTTCGACCGATCGAACACTTAATCTATAGTCAAGCAAAAATCGTACTTACCACGAGTAAAAATTATCAGCATGGTTCAAAGTTTCTGCGTCTTTATCAAGATAAGTTAGGCGTATTACCACTCGGATTAGATCTATCGACCTTTGCTAATCCTCCACAAAGTACCTTGGATCGAGCACAGGCATTGAAAGATAAATATGGGGATGTTATCTGGTTAGCAGTAGGCAGATTAGTTTACTATAAATCTTTTCATATTGCATTAAGTGCCCTGCAATATGTACCTGGTACACTACTAATTGTTGGGACTGGGCCATTAAAAGATAAATTACAAAAACTTGCCCATCAACTAAATGTTGCAGACAGGGTAATTTGGTTGGGTAAAACTAACGAATCAGATTTGGTTGCTGCTTATCATGCCGCCACCGCGCTCTGGTTTCCATCAAATGTGCGGAGTGAAGCCTTTGGTATCGTACAGGTAGAAGCAATGGCGAGCGGTTGCCCTGTGATCAACTGTCAGATCCCTGGGAGTGGCGTACCTTGGGTATGTCGAGATGAAGAAGAGGGTTTAACTTTACCCATCAACGATCCTTATCGCTTTGCGATGGCTGCACGACGAATATTAACCGAAACAGGATTGCGCGAGAGACTATCACAAGGTGCAAGACAACGAGCCGAGAAATTTGGTGATGTGTTGATGGCACAACGCAGTTTAGGGATTTATCAACAGGTTTTACCTCTGGATGAATACGCCAGACAACCTGCACTTTTGACTCCTGGTATCGAGTTAGATGGCTTTGGCGACTTGAGTTGATTAACTGTACCTAGCATCCCTTAAAAAACAGACTGGTGATTTAATATTAATAATGAAAGTTCTTCATGTCTATGCAGGCAATCTCTTTGGGGGAATTGAAACCCTACTGCTAACATTAGCCCGCGAACGACATCTCTGTCCAGAGATGGAAGTCCAATTTGGCTTATGTTTTGAGGGTAGATTGTCTCAACAACTAGCGAACACTGGTGTCAAAGTCCATCAACTTGGAGCAGTGAAACTGCGGGATTGTCTGAGCGTACTGCGGGCAAGGGCGAGCTTGGAGCAGGTGATTCGGCAAAATGAGATAGATCTAGTCATTTGTCATGCTTGTTGGCCACAGGTCATTTTTGGTGGCATTGCCAACCGAATGAAGAAGCCATCGATCTTCTGGTGCCACGATATCCTGACTGGTACGAATCTATTGGAGCGATTCGCCAAATTTATCCGCCCAGACTTCGTAATTGCCAATAGTGTATATACTCAACAGCATGTCGATCGAGTCTATCCGAATATACCCGATCGAGTCCTATATTGTCCGGTGAGTCCGATTCAAGTCGAGCATCCACTATCGGTGCGACAACAAGTTAGACAGGAATTAGGTACGGCTACTGATGCTACGGTAATTATTCAAGTATCGCGGATGGAGCGGTGGAAAGGGCATAGCCTCAGCATTGCCGCATTGAGTGAGATAAAAGATCTGGATAATTGGGAATACTGGATTGTAGGTGGGGTACAGCGCGAGAGCGAGAAGGATTACTTCGACGCATTGCAGCAACAGGTAATCGAACTCGGATTGGCAGAGCGGATTCGGTTTTTGGGGGAACGTCGGGATGTGCCAGATTTACTCACCGCTGCCGATATCTTCTGTCAACCGAACTTGAATCCAGAGCCGTTTGGGATTGCGTTTATTGAAGCTTTATATGTTGGATTGCCGATTGTGACTGTGGCGATTGGCGGTGGTGGTGAAATTGTCACTCCTGACTGTGGTTATGCCGTGGAGCCAGAAAACATTAGTCAGATTGCGGCAGCTTTGCGAAAATTAATCGAACACCCGATCGAACGTCAACACTTTAGCACAGCAGCAATCGACAGAGCAACTGAACTATCCAATCCACAGCAGCAACTTAGAGAGATCGATCGAATTACAAAACAACTTTGTTACTCATACTCTAGTCGTTGGCGGAGAGCAATCTCCCCTGGAGAATCGACAAAACTATTTTAACTATATTTTGATACTTCTATATACTTATAATGATCCAACTTCAAGTCAAAACCGATCGAGCATTAGCTAGTCAAGGTCAAAGTAATGATGCAATATATTCATCAGTAGCCAAACTGATTAGTTCCCAAGCGGGCAAAGTAGTAGATGTGGGGTGTGGGCAAGGTGGGTTTCAGGAGTATTTAACCGATCGTGAATATATCGGAGTCGATCTAGTTCATTATCCAGAATTTCCCGACAGCGGTAGATTTATTCAGTCCGATCTCGATCGATGTGAAATCAAACTACCAGATAATTATGCTGAAGTTGTGTGTTCGATCGAAACAATCGAGCACTTAGAAAATCCCCGTGCATTCATGCGCGAATTGCACCGAGTTACAGCACCAGGCGGCATCATCATCATTACCACCCCCAATCAACTCAGTTTGCTAAGTAAGTTGACATTGGTATTTAAAAACCAGTTCAATGCTTTTCAAGAGACTCCGGGCTGCTATCCAGCACATATTACTGCTTTACTCGAAATAGATTTAATTCGGATCGCAGCGGAATGTCAATTAACAGATATTGAAATCCATTATACAAACTACGGCAGAATTCCTGGTGGCGATAAACCTTGGCCAAATTCCCTAGGCTTCAAAGGAAAAATGTTTAGCGATAACGTGATTTTGGTAGCAAGAAAGTAGGGGCAAGTAGGGGCACGATGCATCGTGCCCCTACAGCATCGTGCCCCACACCAGCCCTCCCCTTGGGGAGGGAGCAAAAGCCCCTGATTTCTAATTTAGATTAATATGTTCGGATTCAAACGAGACGAATGGAACTGGGCACATAATTTTATGTTGACTCAGTTTATCTTTCAATTGCTATTATTAGTACCGGGTATTGGTGCTGCACGTACGGCGGTGCGAGTAGGTAGCTTTGGTTTGAGCTTGTATCTACTGACAACCAGAGATGAGGGGAAGATTGAGTATCCAGTCAAGTATCCTGGCTATGCCATTTTACTAGCCTTATTTTTATCATTATGCTTTAGTTTTAATCTCAACTCAATCCCGGCTGGAGTCGGTCAAATCGCGATGTACTTGGCAATTCTTGGCCCATTATTTTGGGCTGGTAAATTGCCACTTTCCGATCGAGGGTTTCGCAATTTACTCGCAGTATTATGGGGCTTTCAAGCTATTAGTAGTCTATTTGGACTGCTGCAAATCTACTTTCCCGCTCAATTTCAGTTTCAAATATCATCGGTATATGACAACAATCCTAATCTAGAAGGTCTGAAAATTGTCTTAGAAAATGGGACTTCATTATATCGTCCATCGGGGTTGACAGATCAACCTGGTGGTGCGGCCTTAGCTGGATTTTATACCGTATTATTTGGGTTAGCATTCTTTTTGGAGGGCAAGAGCAAGTACTTATCTAAAATTGGATTAGCTAGTACTTTTATTGGCTTCTTTTGCATCTATATGTCACAGATTCGGAATGTCCTAATTGCCACTTGTTTGTGTATCTCCTGTTTACTGATAGTTTTAGCTATAACTCGCAATTTCAAGCGCGCTATGACATTAGTTGGTACAATTCAGCCGATGGTTTTAGGGACTTTTGGCTGGGCTATTGCCGTAGGTGGCACCAAAACACTCGATCGAATTACCTCTCTATTTGCTGGTAACGCAGAGGATGTCTATCGTCAGAATAGAGGTCATTTTTTGGAAGATACGATTAATGTATTATTGCCTAAATATCCTTGGGGTGCTGGATTAGGCAGGTGGGGAATGATGAATTCTTATTTTGGCAAAAATGGTAATCCATTGACAGAAAAAATTTGGGTTGAAATTCAGTGGACTGGATGGTTATTAGATGGTGGGATTCCTTTGATATTTGCCTATACTGGCGCATTAGCTTTAGCTAGTTATCTGACGCTAAAAATATCTTTTGAACGGGAGCGACGGGACGAACTATCATTTTGGGGGGCTGTGATTTTTTCTTATAATATCGGGATAATTATGATTACTTTCAACTATCCCGTTTTTATCTCGCAGATGGGGATGGAATTTTGGTTGCTTAATACAGCACTTTTTGCGGCTGCTAATCGAATATCTAAAACAAATCGAGTTCAGTTGAGAATTTGAAACCCACATTCCGCACTTCAAAATTACCAGCGGTTAAAACCGCCGCTAGTGTTGCAAAACCCGCCTACGCGGGTTGTAAATCTCAGTACAGCTTCGGCGGACTTCGTATCACTAGCAGCGGTTTTAACCGCTGAATTATCCGAAGTGCGGAATGTGGGTTGAAACCGCAGTTATTAAGAATATTATTGGTGCGTTACGCTCCGCTAACAGAGCCTAAGATTTATTTTAGAT
The DNA here is from genome assembly GCA_031422115.1 of Chamaesiphon sp. VAR_4_metabat_408. GTDB lineage: Bacteria > Cyanobacteriota > Cyanobacteriia > Cyanobacteriales > Chamaesiphonaceae > Chamaesiphon. The sequence goes on from JANOPX010000065.1 coordinate 103,615, forward strand.
TTAGGATTGTAGCAATATGACTCGCCGTTCGATCTAAATTATGTCGATTGTACCATTGATAGGCATTACCCGCGATCGATTGAGCTAAGTCTAGATCGATCGAATCTCCTGCATCTCTCATCGCCCAATAATGCTCATTTAACCTCATCCCATCCTGATTATCACCCAAATTATGTCGGTCGAATATCGAGCAGAGTTGATGACTGGCATAAGCTGCAAAGATACCAGACTTAGCGATATAGGTAATCGGATAATTGATAAAACCAACCTGTGCCATCCCAAATACCTGAGAAATTTCAGCCGCAGGTAAAATACCCATTGAATTTACCTTGACTCCTGGAATTTCTCGAACTATCTCGGCTGAATTGTGACCGATGTCATAAATTTCTTCAATCCCTAGTTGCCGACAAATACTAGTAACTTGCTGTAGAGAATTGGTATATATAGATTTACGAAATCCAGAATTTCCAAAAGTTACTAGCCAAGGCTGGCGTTCTTTGAGAGGGATAGATGTAGAACATTCACCAACGTTTGAGAATATAGGTAAAATCGATATTCTACCATTATGTTTGGAGCTTAGTTTAGAGATAGTATTTGCAAAAATCTGACTATTCGTAATTAATCGATCGCCGAGATTAACTAAGTCCTTGGCGATTTGTTTCTGAATGGGCGATGTCCAAAATTGACTGCTCCAGGGTAGATTAGAACTAGCATAAACTTCATGAAACATGATGACCAATTGCCTTGACGCTTTCGCCTTACGCCACTTAGTCAGAGCTGCCAACAACCATAATGGACAACCACGTTTTGCATAACCATAACCCACATAATGCAAGAATACTGTGTCAATATTATCGAACCCGTCGAGGATAGTTAATAGCGCATCTGCGGATCTCTGGGGAAGTTGGATCTGACTTGGATCTTCGCTCTCAGATTCAATTGGATCGCAGGTAATAAACTGAGTAGATATCTGATGTCGATCTGCCAAATTCTGTGACAATAGCCAAGCATAGTCCCCAACTCCATCGATCGCAGGTGGTAGTCTAGGCACGATCGAGAGGATTGTTTTCATAACTTTTTAGAGATTGTAGTTCTAAGTTTACAAAATTTGGGCATATTTTAAGTGAATAGCCGATTTTCCAGTTTATCAAGGATATATCAGGATGAATACTTGTTTCTCGATCGTCACGGGTGATTTTGTACTTACGGGTGGAATGGATCGTGCCAATTATGCTTTAGCCGATTATATTGCTCGTCAAGGTAAGGATCTACATTTAGTCGCTCATCGTGCCGCACCCGAATTAATCGATCGATCGAATGTAACATTCGATCGAGTACCCAAACCACTCAACTCATACTCATTCGGTTCGCCCCTATTATCGCGGCGAGGGGTGACAGTATGCAGAACATTAAGCCAGACTCAAAACAGTCGATCGATCGTCAATGGCGGTAACTGTCCCTATCCAGACATCAACTGGGTACATTACGTTCATGCTGCTTATACCCCCGATACTCGCACGGGAATCGTCGCTAATGTCAAAAAACAAATCGATCGCCAAATAGCTCTCAAAGGCGAACGTATCGCCCTCCAAGCGGCAAAAATGGTCATTTCCAACTCAATACTCACTCAAAACCACCTAATCGATTTACTAGATTTAGAGCCGAGTAAAATTAAGACAATTTACTACGGTATCGATGCCAATGTATTCTATCCTCCCACCCTTGCCGAGCGAGAAAAACTACGGGGTGAATATGGCTGGGAACTCGATCGACCAATTGTCACGTTTATCGGTGCATTAGGCGATCGTCGCAAAGGATTCGATACATTATTCGCTGCTTGGCAACAACTTTGTCAAGATCCAAATTGGAACGCTCGCCTCGTCACCATCGGCATCGGCGACGAACTCCCATTATGGCAACAAAGAACTCAGGCTGCTGGTTTGAGCGATCGAATTCAATTTATGGGCTTTCGGCGAGATGTCCCCTCAATCCTCCGCGCGGCTGATTGTTTGGTAGCACCGACTCGCTATGAAGCATATGGGCTGGGAGTGCATGAAGCCCTCTGTTGCGGTCTTCCAGCCATTACTACCGCAACAGCAGGTGTCGCCGAACGCTACACTCCAGCACTTCAGGATTTGCTTTTGCCGGATGCGAACGACACCGAAGATCTCGTTCGACGGCTGTACAAATGGCAAGAACGATCGAACCATTATCAAGAGCGGGCAATCGACCTCTCAGCCCATTTACGCCGCCATACCTGGGACGATATGGCGAGAGATATCCTGAGTGCGATCGAAGCATAATCTCATTTCTTGCAACAGTTAGCAGAATTGCTAATTCCCCAACCCTTGGGTACCCACCAGGGGCACCCCTACAGGTTAATTGTGTCTGACGTATGTTGGTGCAAGATTTATCAGTCAATCCAAAATCCAAAATCCAAAATCCAAAATCCATGAGACTTGGAATTGTTTGTGACTACTTAGAAGAAGGCTGGATTAGTATGGATATCTGCGCTCGGATGTTGATAGATAGAGCCAAGCAGTTAACTGATTCAGACATCCAGCCAATCCAAATTCGGCCGCCATTTCAGTGGCGATTAAAACCTTGGGAACAGCACATCCCCAAATACTTTAACGGTAATCGATTTATCAATAGGTTTATTGATTATCCCCAATATCTCAAACCACGCGCCACCGATTGCGATTTTTTTCACGTCGCCGATCATTCTTATGCCCATTTAGTTAGCAGTTTACCTGCCGCGAAAACAGGTGTCTTTTGTAACGATCTGGACGCATTTGAATCTATCCTCGAACCCGACAAATATCCCCGATCTTGGGCATATCGGCGATTGGCTCAACATATTTTAACTGGAATGCAGAAAGCGGCGATCGTTTTCTGCCCTACAGAAGAGATTCGCCGACAGATTGAATATTATCAACTAATCGATTCGTCAAAACTAATCGTCGTCCCCCCAGGAGTCTCGGTAGAATATCAACTCGATCCTCTACCGATCGATCCAACTATTATCGCTCTTCAAGAACGCTTGCAGGGCAAACCATTTATGCTCCATGTCGGTAGCTGCATTCCCCGCAAACGGATCGATGTATTACTAGATACCTTTGGCAAACTCCGCCCAGAACTGCCCCAGTTGCACTTAGTTAAAGTTGGGGGAAATTGGAGTACCGAACAACAGCAACAAATAACTGACTTGGATCTAGCAAATTCGATCGTTCATCTGACAAATCTACCAAATAGTACGATCGCTAGTCTTTATCAACAGGCAAAAATTGTCCTGATGACTAGTGAAGCAGAAGGCTTTGGGATGCCTATTAGCGAAGCATTAGCTTGTGGATCGATCGTTTTGGCTAGTGATATTCCCGTCTTGCGAGAAGTGGGTGGTGATGCTGCTATCTACTCTCCTGTCGGCGATATAGATGCTTGGGTGACTAATTCATTGATGGCAATAACTACCCCAGATCGCACTCCTTCTTTAGATTGCCGACTGGCTAAAGCAGCCTGTTATACCTGGGATAATTACGCCCGAACGATCGTCACCGCCTATAGTAAATTAGCAACATGAAACTATTATATCTCAATGCCTCCAGTCAACTTGGAGGTGCCGAACGCAATCTCATCGATACAATTTGTGCAGTTCAAGATCGAGATACATCGATTCTCCATGAGAGACGCTCCGCGAACGAAATCGCCGTACTAATTACCGCCGCCAATGGGCCACTTGTGGCAGAATTAAATCGATTAGGCGTGGAGATTATCTTACTAGAATTACCCAGCAAGATTGCCCAATTAGGCGATAGTGGTTTGAAAGGTGAAAATAATCGACTAATTAGTATGCTCAGTTTTGCCCGTAATGTATCGCTCTTGGGCGAATTTATCAGTTATTGGCAGCAGTTAAAGCGATCGATCGCTCAAATCGATCCCGATGTCATTCATTCTAATGGCATGAAAACTCACTTACTAGCGGCTAGCTTGGGTATTTCGACACCAATTATTTGGCATCTCCATGATTTTATCGGTTCGCGGTTACTAGTCAAACAATTATTAAAGTTATTTGTCAATCGAACCTCAGCAGCGATCGCTATTTCTCAATCGATCGCCGATGATTGGCAAAAAGTTTTTCCCGCTCTCCAAATCGAGCTAATCTATAATGCCATCGATGTCGATCGATATAAACCGCAATCGAATATTCGAGATTCACAACATCTAAATATCGGCTTAGTCGCTACCTATGCCCTCTGGAAAGGACACGATATTTTCATTCGAGCGATCGGACATATTGCCAAACAACGACCGGAATTGCAATCCGCTATTAAATTTTATATTATCGGTGGGGCGATTTATGAAACCGCTAAATCGCAATATTCTAGATCGCAACTTCAACAATTAGCACGGGAGCTAAATGTTGAAGATTGGTTAATTTTTGTTGACTTTCAACAAGATATTGTATCTAGCTACAACATGCTCGATATTGTCGTTCATGCCAGTACTCAACCCGAACCCTTTGGGCGCACGATTGTCGAAGCAATGGCTTGTGAGAAGGCTGTTATCGTCGCTCAGGCAGGTGGAGCCGCAGAACTATTCACACATCAACAAGATGCAATTGGGGTCCTTCCTGGGGATTCGATCGCTCTATCCGCAGCAATTGAAAAGTTAATCGACTCACCTATTGATAGAACAGCATTGGGTATAGCTGGGCGCATTACAGTAATGCAAAGATTTAACCGCGATCGATTGGGCAAAGAACTAATTTCACTATATCAAAAGGTGATCGATCGAAAGTCCAAAATTTAACTATGGTATGGCAGTCTTCATATCAAAAATACTCTAAATCCCAGTCCGCGTAGCGAAAAGTGCGGTCTTGGGGTTTCCCCAAGTCAAGCACCTTTTCAAGAGAGGCGGACTTTGCATCATTAGCGGCGACTTTAGTCGCTGTGATATGTATATTTCTGAACCGCAGAGGCGCAGAAAGCGCAGAGATAGAGTTAGATTAGTCTGAAGATAATGTCACCGAAACAGTAGGTGCCGATTTGACTAATGTATGTGCGGGAATAGATTTGGAAATCACTGTATTTGCGCCGATGGTGACTCCATCGCCAATTTCTAAGGGGCCAAAAATTACTGCGCCTGTATAAATTCGACAATCAGTACCGATATTTGGTTGTCCATTTTTTCCTGGCGCACCGCCCATCGTCACATTTTGAAATATCCAAGTTCGATCGCCAATAATTGTCTCTCCACCGATGACAATTCCTTGAGGATGGGGAAAAATTACCCCTCCATATATTCTCGCAGTTGAAGCGATCGAACACCCATACCAATGTCTCTTCCACCAAAATAGAAGCTGAGAAATCAGCTTACCAAAAATACCCAAATGAGCGCGAGCTGTATAACTAAGTCGATAACATAAGCTCAAATGAAATCCACTCGAAAATAGACCTATTTTCAAACCCATGAGAATAGTTTGAATTGGAGACATCGATCTCTTATCGGTGGGAATATGCGCGATCGCATCGGCTTTAAGACTTGCCCACAAAGGTAGTGGAGATCGGCTATCTATTTGTTCGTTCATATATACTTCTCACTGATATTTATTTTCTGTTGCTAATAGCTTTGAACCTGGCGATCCAAGCTTCTTGCTCGGTTCGATTTAATACCAAGCACCAAGCTAAGATCGTATATCCAATTAATGTAAACCCCACCCCTATGCCTAGTCCAATCCAACCCCAATGAGGATTATTTTTTGCCAATATCCAAACAGAGATTGCATAAGGAATACCCACGAATAAAGGCTGGAAGATCGCTACAAACAGAGATTTTGTAGATATCCCAAATGTCGATCGCATGATGAGTGGTAACTGCCATAGACTGATACTTGTAAATGAGATGAATGTGCCTAGTAATGGGCCAACTATCCCAAAATAGTGAGTACAAACTATACTCAAAATGACATTTACAATAGTAGAAATAACATTCAAACGAACTAGTTTTGCCTGTTGCCCGGTACCTGCAAATAGCCACCCCCATAAAGATAAAATACCCAATAGCAATCCATTAGCAGCAGCTAAAATTGTCACCCCATCGCCACCGAATCGATCGTTACCAACCCACAACTCGATAAAGTAATGATTGTAAGCCACAATCGGAGTCATCAAAGCACAACTCATGATGACGACTAATCGGGTTAGTTCGATCGTTTTAGCATTAAACTGCTCGTATTTTCCTTGAGTATAAAGCTCTGCCATTGCCGCCCAGCTAGAATTACCAATTCCTTGGATTTGTGACTGAACTAATGCTGTCAATCTTTGGGTGATAAAAAAGGGTACCACTGTTGCAGGACTTAATAAATAGGAAATAATAATATTATCAGTAAATAGGCTTAACTGACCCGATAATTTGAGAATAAATGTAGATTTATTTAATTGCCAAAGTTGCTGTTCGATCGGTATTTGAGCCTTGCGATCGTGCCAAACTGACCAAAGATTGGGATAGCGACGAATACTATCCCAACACATAATCAATTGGAAGACAATTGTCCCCAAGATTAAAGCTAAATACTGCCCAGAGATGCCCCATTTAAGCCAAGCAAGGAGTAGGGACAAACTAGTAATAACAACACTCTGCAACCCCAAAAAGATATTAGCAAAATAACTACGTTGGCTCGCATCTGCGAGTAACCTAAATGGACTCAATGGTAATGCTAGGATAGCTAATAATCCGATCCAGTACCCCATTTGAAGATCGCTAACTAGTGCATCTGTGACAGGTACTAAATGAGTAATAAAAATTCCCAAGCCAATTCCGGTTAAAACGATCGATAGAGTAATTTTCAGATATGCTTTAATGCCTGTAACTAGGGTAAGGTAAATATAGTGACTATCCCCAATACCGACGGCATGAGCGAGTAAAGACATCAAAGAACCACTCAATCCCAATTCTAATAAATTGAGATAATTTGTCAAATCGCTAGCTGCACGAAATGCCCCATATCGATCGTCACCCAACCATTTTAATAGTAATGGGGTACAGACTATCCCGATACTCATGGTCAAAAGTTGAAATGCAACAATCGATCCAAAATTAACTATCGATCGCTTAGTCCGCTGATTTTCCACTATTAATATCTGTAAAATTAGGTAACATTTGTCGATGAAACTAAAGTATATTGAAATTAGTTATTGAGCTTGGCTGCATCAGTCCAATTCACTTCTTGTTTAATTATTCTTGCGGGTACTCCAGCTAATAAAGAATGGGGTGGACAAGATTTTGTTACTACAGCTCCAGCCGCAACCACTGAACCTTTACCAATTGTTACCCCTTTTAAAATAGTGACATTACATCCAATCCACACCTCATCTTCAATTGTGATTGGGGCTGAATAAGGTGGTAATCCAAATCCATGACCATCATCATCCATAATTGTCACTCCGAAAGAAATAGCACAATTTTCACCGATAATAATTGAGTTTTGAGCAAAAATTTGACTGCCATCCGTAATATAAGATTTGTCGCCTATTTCTAATTTTGCCCCACATCCAACACTTAATCTCACTCCACGTCCGATTGTTGCTCCATTTAATAAAATCGTAGATTCTGCATCTCCTGTGATGATAGTTAAATTACTTACCCCTGTCGATTTACCCAACAAAGGTATTCCTATATAACAAGTTTTATTCGGAGTGACGATCGAAGTGTTGAAATGTAATTTAAGTTGGATCTTCCCCCTGCACACAAACATCTTACTCTTTTTAGAACGACGAGTTAGAATCATTTCAGTCAGCCAATTAATATCTAATAGTTTAGCAATGTATATCATAATAATATTCAAGTATAGCTATTTGTGTGCGACAACAAATATATTATCAGCGTAGTCAAGTCCAAATAAACGAGTGATTATATATCTAGCCAATAATTTTTGCAGTCTCTGTAGATAACTTTTATCTAAGGCTTCAAAAACGACTCTAAATCCTTCTACTCTCAAATTCATACATGTGAGATAAGCCCACAAATCTGGTAAATTATAGCAATGGACATGAGTCATATCAGAAATTAGTGGGTTTCTAATACATCTTCCATTTGGTGTTTGGATAATCATTACTCCATCAGCAGTAAGTAGACTAGATAACTTGTGAATTAAAGATAATCCTTCCTCAAGAGATAAATGTTCGATTACATCTAAACAAATAATAGCTGAATACTGATTCGCGATTTCACTCAATTCGTTATAGTCATAAGCAAACTCTGCCCCAATATCCTGGGTGTGATAATCGCCTGAATAACCTGCTTGTTGAAATTTGTGCTTGAGCTTGAGATCTCCAGCTCCAATATCTAGAATGTTTTTTCTATCTTTTACCTTATCAAAAATTATTCTCTCTACTTCGCACAATTCGCTCGATTGCCACCACTTAATCACAGGAAATGTTAAGACTTTTGTTCTCAAAAGCTCTTTTCGTTGCCAGTAGTTTAAATAAACTAAATCTTTTAACATGATAATTTATAGATTTTTTGGTAAATATATTTAGTTTCAATTGCTGTGTTTTGCCAATCAAACTTTTGACTGCGGTGTTTGGCTTTCTGGACTAGATCGAGATAGTAAGATTTATCTTGACTTAAACGTCTTAACAGATCGACTAATTCTGGACTACCCTCAGCTAAAGAAAATAATTCTCCGCCATCACCCAAAACTTCTGGTAGACAACTAGCATTAGCTGCTAATATCGGACAACCTACTGCCATTGCTTCACATAGTTGTAAGCCAAATCCTTCATATTCACTTGGATAGACAAAAGCAACTGCTTCTGCATAAAGAGCTGGTAAATCCTCTTCATCAATCCAGCCTAATAGCCGAATCTTATTACTAATTTGCAATGAATCTGTTAATTCAATTAATGTAGTTTTCTCATCGTATTTACCTCCAGCTAATACTAGTTTTACATCAGCAAGATTAGCCTCAGCAAAGGCTCGAACTAAAAAAGGGATATTCTTCCGAGCTTCCCAACCACCAACATAGAAAATATATAAAAGTGGCAACTCATATTTTGTGCGCACTCGCTCTCGATCGATTTCACTCAGCTCTCGATGAAAATTTCGATCGGCTGCTTCATAAGTAACCTCTATTTTGGCTTCAGGTATATCTAAATATTTGATTAGATCGTGTCTAGAATATTCACTAACAGTAATAACTACATTTGCCCGATGTCTGGAGATCCAATGGTAGAGTTTATTCTGGAGATAGGGTAAGTTAAATGCCCAATTTCGAGGTCGATTGGGATCGTAATAAATTCGATCGATCGCATCATGTAAAGTCAATACTCGCGGACAATGGCTAAACCAAGGTAATCCAAAATTGAAGGGACAATGTAAAATATCGACCCGATCTTTAGCGCATTGTTTGGGTAGCCAGTATTGTTCCCACCAGAAATATGGCATTGGGGGAGCAATTTTCACCTCATAACTACCATGCGGTAATTTAGTGAGATGGTTATCGTGCAAAGGTCGATTTGAGTAGAGAACTAGCTCGATCCCCAGATTCGCTAGTTCTACTAATAAATTAATAGTATAACGATTCCATCCCCTCAGACTAGGATCCTCTAGTAATCTAGCATTAAAACCTATTTTCATGTATTTACAATCTGAGTATAAATTGCTTCTATTTGGGATACAGTCACCGTCGGAGTGCAATACTGCTCTAGTAATTGTCTGGCATTGAGGCGCATTTGTTGGGAGTGCGATCGATCGGTTAATAATTCTACTGTGCGATCGATTAAACCTCGATTGTCTTCACAGATTCCGGCATGAATTCGATCGATTGCAGGCATCCCTTCTACGCCCTCAGATGTCGTCACTACTATAGTACCCAGTGCAAAAGCTTCCATAACCTTTACCTTCATCCCACTCCCCGCTACAGGGGCATAGAGCATCACATCCAGATCGCAAAAATAAGGTAAAGTATCTGGAACATCTTGATAAATTTCCAATCCCACTGTATCGACAAATTTTGCCAATGCCCGCTCTGCATTCCGCCCGACAATTTGCAGCCTAGCATTAGGCACTCGCTGTTTAATTTCCGGCCAAAGTTGGGTAATCAATCTCTCCGCCGCTGAATAAGATGGCCCCCATTCAAAGCTACCAATCAATCCAACAATTGGTTGTGGATTAATCTTTTTCTGTTCGATAAAAGGGTAGAGGGATAGATCGATACCTAGTGGTACAGTATCAATTTTAGCTTGAGGGCTAATAATTTGAATCTGTTGAGATAACCTGTCGGATAGTGTTAGAATACGTGGGTACGCTTTGAGCAACTTCTGTTCGGCTCGATCGGTCATCAATTTTCGTAACCTGGTCTCTAGAGATTTATTTGTGTCGAAACTACCATCCAAAGAATGCAAGTAATGAATATTAATTACCGATCGATCGGGGCAATCTAGACTCAACCAGCCACTCCAAAGTTGCTCTAAATGTAGAATGTCGTAAGGTTTAGCTAATTCGATTGCTAAATCTCGTCGAAGATCGGTACTAAAGATATAAGCATAAGGTTGTCTAAATGTGGCAATCTTTGCCGCCAATCCCGTCTTCCCAGGCACAACTGGATAACAACGTAAATCGTAATCTGGAGCTGGGAAAATAGCTTGAGCCTTGGCAATATCTGCCAAATTGCTACAAACAGCAAAGGTGGTAACTTGATGACCTTTGGCTACTAATTCCTTTAGCAGTACATAGTACCATCTGGCATCTGCACTACCAAAAGGTAACGGGGGTGAATTGATAACTAGGATAATTCGCATTAAGAATTTAGATGTTTAATAGACTTCTTTGGTGATAGAATTTCAGCGACTTTTCTAGCTAGAAGATGTGAGGGTCGCTCTACCAAGAGATAAAAGACGTAGCAAAGTATTAGTGAAAAGAACAACTGAACGAACCATTGGATGGTTGGTGCGAAGACAGGTAGATTGAGTGCTTTATAAAGTGGCGGCGTGACTAAGTGAAAAAGATAGATCGAATAAGCTCCTTTACCAGCATTCTCTAATATGGGTAGAGGCGCGTAAGATTGATAATTGATAATTTCTTTTTGTAGCCAGTAAAAAGCAAATATCGCAAACAGTGTCAGGGTAATTCCATGTTTAATTGGCGAGTGAAAGTTTAGAACGATACAAATAAAACTTAGCAGCCAAGCACCAACTCGCCATTTCCAAATATTAACTTCAACGATTGAAGCTATATCTCGCAACCTGTCGGCTTTTTCTGCTAAACAACAGCCCAATAGCCAACAAGGTAATCCCAATAACCAAGTTAAGTAAGGCCCATATGATGGATAATCATTAATAGTAGGATTGCTAGCGACGATCGCCGTTGCCCCGATATAGGCAAAAAACATAATTTTCTTCCAGCCAAACTTTCTTCGTAAAGATAAGAGCATTGGATAGATGAGATAATAAATTTCCTCTGCCAACAAACTCCAAAGAATCGATCGCTCTAATAGGGGAAACTTCACACCCAAAGGCATTCCACAAAGCACTGCAACAACGATCGGAATCCAGATCCTTAAATGTCGGCGAGAAAAATAAGGAATTATTAATAACTCTTGCTTATATCTATACGGATAATGGATGCAGAAACCAGAGATAACAAAAAATACAATTACTGCGGCAGGGCCATTAACAAGATTGGTATACAATCCAACAATTATCTTTCCAACTACGGTACTTTTGTCTAGATCTAACGGAACCCAGAAATGACCGATTGTCACCCATATAGCCAGAAAAAACCGGATTGTATCCAATCCACGTACCCTTGTATCTACTTTTCGATCGGCAACATCAAAATTTTCAGTTGGCATATTTTTTATGTCGATATAAACTAGCAGCTCTTGGTGGCTTTCGGCTTGAGAGGATCGAGCCGAAAGTCCACGCAAATGGCTAGTCAGTATATCTACGAGATAGAGTTAAATTTTATACTTACAATCGTAAGTGTCAATTTCTCAACTCCACTCCGCTAAAGATCTGAATCGGTGCCATTACAAATGGCTGAAAAGCTAGTGCTAAAGCTTGGGATGTCTTCACCAACAACAAAAATGCGCAATTTTATTAATGATGCCGGACACGAATTGCGGACTCCCATCACGATTATCCAAGGACACTTGGAATTGATGGGAGATGACCTCCAGGAGCGCGAAGAAACCATCGCCCTAGTGATGGATGAATTAGCACGAATGACGCGCCTGGTGGATGATTTGGTGCTACTTGCCAAGAGCGAACGGGTGGATTTTTTGCGACTGGAATGGGTGGATGCGGCGGTGCTGATGCAGGAAATGTATCTCAAAGCCACGGCACTGTCTCGCGATCGCGATTGGCGAGTGGAAAATCAAGCAACTGGATCGATCTTGGTCGATCGACAGCGGATCGCTGAAGCAATGATGAATTTGGCGCAAAATGCCGTTCAACATACGATGGCGGGGACTATAATTATGCTAGGCTCCAATCTAGACCGGGGCAAAGTATTATTTTGGGTTCAGGATGCCGGAGAAGGGATTTTGCCCGCAGAACAGACAGGGATTTTTGAACGATGTGCTCGCGTCACCAATGCTCGCCGTCGATCGGACGGATCGGGATTGGGATTGGGTTTGGCAATTGTCAAAGCGATCGTCGAAGCTCATCATGGATCGATCTCTTTGCAGAGTAATCCGGGAACCGCATCTACCTTTACACTCGTCTTGCCGATAGATTGCTCTGAATCATTGGTTCCTCATGTATCAAATTCTCGTCGCCGAAGATGAATCCCGCATCGCTGCCTTTATTGAAAAAGGACTGCGATCGCATGGCTTGATTCCGACGATCGCGACAGATGCTGATGAGGCGATTTCCCTAGCATTAAAAGTTACGCATCGGCGAGATCGTGCTAGATTTACGCACCCGCAAGGCTAAAATTGGCAACCTGTCGATCGATTTACCATCCGGCGAATTTATCCTCGCCGAAACATTCTTTCGTCATCCAGGGCAAGTGATGAGTCGAGAAGTACTGCTAATTTTGTCTAGCCAGCCGCATCTCCTCTACACACTCGCCCATAAAGTGAGAGATCTCAAATAGATTCCATACAACAAGCCTCTAGTCAGGGGCTGTCGCTTCTCATTTCGATCGCATGAGATAAATCTCATCAAAGCTTCATACCTACTTCATCAAAACTTGAGAACCTGAGTAGTAGCTAGAATTCAGGAGCGAGAAGCCGATGCAAGTTTGTGTCGAGTGGGGTGAGATTTTATTTATCGCTGTCGGTACTCCAGCTCTCCCTTCTGGTGCGAGTGATACTCGCTATGTGGAAGCTGTGGCGCACGGGATCGGAAATCATCTCAACGGTGGCTACAAGGCAATCGTGAATAAGTCTACGGTACCGATCGGTTCGGGGGACTGGGTGCGCCGGATCGTCCTGGATGGGGCTGCTGAGTGCCACTCAGAGACTACTAGTTTTGATGTGGTTAGCAATCCAGAATTTTTGCGAGAAGGATCGGCGATTTATGATATTTTCAATCCCGATCGAATTGTAATTGGCAGTAGTAGCCAGCGGGCAATCGATTTGATGCAGCAGCTCTACGCGCCGATTGTGACGCGACAATTCGCTCAGTATCCCGATTTACCACCCGTGCCCGTACTGGTAAGAGATTTGACTTCGGCGGAAATGATTAAATATGCCGCTAATGCTTTTTTGGCTACCAAAATTAGTTTTATTAATGAAGTTGGGAATATTTGCGATCGCGTGGGTGCTGATGTGGAATTGGTGGCAAAAGGGATTGGATTGGATACAAGGATCGGACATAAATTTCTGCAAGCGGGAATTGGCTGGGGTGGCTCTTGTTTTCCCAAGGATGTTGCCGCACTCGTACATACGGCGACTGACTATGGTTATGATGCCCAATTGCTAAAATCGACGATCGAAACCAATCGACAGCAACGACTAATTGTGGTTGACAAACTGCAACAAGTACTCAAGATTCTCAAGGGTAAAACGATCGGCTTATTGGGACTAACTTTCAAGCCAGATACAGACGATCTCCGCGATGCGCCTGCTTTAGATTTAATTAATCGATTGACACATTTAGGCGCGAAAGTCAAAGCTTACGATCCGTTAATTATTTCGGATCGATCGCATCCCGATCTAGCTAGAGTTACTTTAGCTACTAGTGCTGAAGATTTAGCAGTAGGTTGTGATGCGCTGGTATTAGTGACTGAATGGCAAGAATTTAAAAAGTTGGATTATGCTCATTTAGCCAGTCTGATGGAGCGATCGACAATTGTCGATGGACGCAATTATTTAGATGCTGTAGCCTTAGCGAATGCTGGCTTTGATTATATCGGTATCGGTCGTCCGAGTGTCGATCGGGTGAATCGATCGACATTTTTGCCAACACAGATCGACGATCGAATCTTGAAATCTGCTGCATAGTTACTCAAATTTACAGCTAAGTAAGTAGGTGTAGTCATTTATAAAATAGATAACCAATAACTGGGATTATTTTGGTGTACGGATCGCCTTCCACTTGCCCCACGGTTTTATTGTTGAAATGGCAATGACCATCAAGAGTACCAAAGTCTGCACGGCTCCACCGATCGTGACTACCTGCTGAAGATACAGATAGTGGGAATTTTGCAAAGACTGGGATCTGACTACTTCTGAGATCGTGGTCATTTCCTTTGTCCCAGGCCCCAGCCACACCGAACCGAACACGATCGTCATCAGCGTCATAACTTGTTTGAGCATGACCCAGCGATGCTTGAAGAAGCCCCAGGATGTGAAGGCGCAAAGTAATACTCCCGTAATCACAGATAGAATTGCTGCGGGAGCGATCGCAAATTCACCCAGTAGATTCCGCGCGAGATTGAGTCCATACAACCCGTCGCCATCCTTGAGACTGCTACCACCCAAGGCGATCGCGACCGAACACAAAGCCGCCCCAAACCATAATCCGCCTGAAGCAATATGCAGGCTAAGTAACCAGTTTCGCTGCTTGACATTTAGTTTCATAATTTATCTATATTAATTGACCGCCTGATAGTTAACTGGCTAATTAAATTAAAACGTAGTTTACTACTGTGCGTCAAGCGGTTGGGAATACTTCTTGACCTCCTTATAATAAGGAAGCTAATTAGAACTTCGCCGTATGCAAATCTTTCCAGAGCAAGAATCATTTGAGGCACTCGCACAGGATTTCCCAGAATTCGACCGAGAATCGATCGCCGCCTGTCTTGCGTTTCTCGATGCGACAACTGATGTTTATGCGGCTTTCAACGCCCACTTCGAGCGGTATGGACTATCAGGGGGAAAATTCACGATTCTCATGCAGCTCTACATGGCAAAACAAGACATTCCACCGTCTGAGTTTGCCGAACGAGCGAACGTAACTCGTGCCACAATTACGGGTTTGCTCGATGGATTAGAGCGAGAAGGATTGGTGCAACGCAAACCACATCCAAGCGATCGTCGAATGCTAATCATTCATCTAACCAACGAGGGTCGGGAACTCATGCAGAATATTTTGCCTGAACATTTTTGCCGCACGAAAAGACTAATGGAAACCCTTACAGCAGCAGAAAAAAAGAATTTAGTGAGGCTACTTCAAAAGCTACGTGCTGGGGCTTGGGCGTTGGCAGATCGATCGTAAAACCCTACTGACATACCAATTAGAAATGTTGGGTTTCATTCTTCAACCCAACCTACAACACTACTTACACAAAAGCACAGTGTAGATATATCCCCGACTTCTTGGAGAAGTCGGGGATATGAGATTTAATGTTTTGGAACAGTCATTCGCGCTCGCAAAATGGCTCAACTGGGATTACTTGAAATGATTCACCCTGATGAATTAACTCCAGCAGTTTTAATGGATAAATTAGTCCATCAGTTAAACAATCCAAGTTATTACACTAGCAATATTCAAAAAGTAGATTTGAATGCGCTACCTCGGATTACGGACAGTATCCTAACGGCAACTTCAAGTAAATTAATCATGGGAGAACTGCGACAATTTCCCGGACAACGAATCGAGTGTCTGTTGGCTTAAATTAAATCAATTCAAGCTATTTATCCGGTAGTAAAGTCATGAAGAGAGTTTTATTTTATTGTCAAAATTTATTAGGGATGGGGCATTTAGTCCGCACGACGGAATTGATGAGAGAACTCGTCAAGACGTTTGAAGTTTGTCTAATTGAGGGCGGACAAAAGGTGGCTGGATTTGAGATGCTCCCAAAAGTGGAAGTCGTTCAATTGCCGACGATTCAAGTTGAGGTATTTGATTCGCTTCAAGTCGGTAAGGAGCTTCAGGTTATCGGTAGTACGCTGACTTTGGCGGAAGTCAAGGAGTTTCGGCAACAGAAACTAATCGAGGTATTCGATCGATTCCAACCCGATGTGCTGATTACTGAGGGCTACCCCTTTAGTAAGAATAAGGCATTAGCTTTTGAAATGGTTCCCTTGCTAGAACATGTTAGAAATTCTAATCGATTCCCCAAGGGGGACGCTGCGCGAACGATTCAAGTAATTTGCAGTTTGCGCGATATTATTATGGTGAAAGAATTTGCCGATCGCGATGCTGAAGAAAAGAGACGTTGTGAATTTGTCAACCAATATTATGACGCTATTCTGCTACATTCCGATCCAGCAATTCACAGATTAGAAGATAATATTGCTAATGCTGGCTACTTAACTTGTCCTGTTTATTATACTGGCTATGTGGTGCAGTCCGAACCCGATCGAGTCGAATTCGATCCAGCAGATTTAGCACTGCTTAACGATCCAACTCCCAAGATAGTTGTCAGTATCGGCGGTGGTAAACTCGGACACGATCTATTAGAGAGGATCGTGCAAGCTGCCCCATTAATTGAGCAAGAAACTATTCATCGAATCGTAATTTTTGCTGGGCCATTAATGGATGAACCTAAATATCGGCAGCTCGTAAAATTAGCTCAAGGAAAGATGAATGTTAGTTTATGTCGATTTACACCTAGTTTGATTGCTTATCTCGATCGAGCAGATTTATCGATTAGTTTGGGTGGTTATAATACTACCATGAACATCTTAAAAACTGGTGTTAAGTCGATGATTTATCCATCTGATAAGGATCGAGAACAGGCAATTAGGGCAGAGAAGCTAGAGCAGTTGGGTTTGCTCAAGATTATAGATAAGTCTGAATTAGATCCAGAAGTATTGGCAAGATCGATCGTCGATTATTTAGCTGAAGAATCGACATTAAATCTAGAATATGCTCTTCAGCTCGACGGGGCACAAAAAGCCTCGATGATTTTACAAGGGTTACTCAAACCTAATTCAACGTTAGTAACGCCTACGATTAAAATCGTGGCTAGTGTTGCAAAGTCCGCCTACGCGGACTAATTAATAATTCAGTACAGCTTTAGGCGGACTTTGCATCATGAGCGAAGACTTCAGTCTCTGTCTAATATTAGGAGCTAATCGATGAAAAAAATTCTATTTTACTGTCAATATCATTTGGGGATGGGTCATCTCGTTCGCAGTGTCGAAATATTGCGGAGTCTGGCGACAGAATTTGAGATTTGTTTTGTCAAAGGAGGTACAGACGTTGAAGGTTTAGATTTACCTGAAAATATTCAGGTAGTGACATTGCCAGTATTATTATCCGAACATCGTCAGCTTCAAGTTGCCGATCCAAGTCAGGATTTAGAGACAGTCAAGCAACAAAGGACGATAACCTTATTAAATATCTTTGATGAATTTCAACCAGACTGTTTAATCATTGAAGGCTATCCATTCAAAAAATATCAGTTTGAATTTGAATCGATTCCGTTATTAGAAAGAGTCAAGGCTGCAAAGAAAGATATTAAGGTTGTCTGTAGTTTGCGCGATGTCGTGATGGCACAACCTTATCTCGATCGAGATAAGGTTGTGCCAAAACTTGCGACAGGTTAAATCGATATTTCGATCTGTTGTTAATCCACTCAGATCCTCAATTCCATCGGTTAGAAGAAAGCTTCTCAGCCGTCACGGATATTAAGTGTCCGATTCAGTATACCGGATTTGTCGCCCAACCGCTGACGGAAGTATCTACTGGCACGAAAGAAGATGAGAGCGATTTATCTCGCGCTAATCCGACGATTTTAATAAGTGTCGGGGGTGGACAACTGGGCTACGATTTACTCGATGCAGCAGTGATGGTTGCGCCGATTTTAGCCACACGATTGCCGGAGTATCATTTGCAGATATTTACGGGGGCATTTATTTCGATCGATCGATTTCGAGCGTTGTCAATAGCAGCGGCGGGACAAACTAATCTCACCCTGAGAAAGTTTACATCTCAATTTCTAAGCTATATGCAAAAATCAAAACTTTCAATTAGTTTGGGTGGATACAACACCACGATGAACATTCTGCGTACTGGCGTAAATTCGATGATTTTACCATCGAATAAAGACTGGGAGCAGACGGTGAGAGCTGAAAAGTTGGAAAAGATGGGGTTACTCACAATGCTCCAACATGAAGACCTTCAGTCTCAACAATTCGCCGATAAGATTGTGCGATCGATTGAATCAGAACATCTACCAAAATTCTCTAAATCATTCGATCTCGATGGTGCTGAGAAAACGAAGATTGCGATCGAGAATCTGCTGATGCCGCAGAGAACGCCGCCGATTAAAATCGGGGCTTATGATGCGAAGTCCGCCTACGCGGACTGAATCTATTAGTAGGGGAATCGTAGGTTGGGTTTCGCTATCGCTCTACCCAACCCACACACAAACACCCTAGAAATGTTGGGTTTCATTCTTCAACCCAACCTACCTAACTCTATTATTAATTGGATTTCAATCATGACTACAACTTTACCTTTAGAAAATACTCACACTTCCAGCTCGATCGAACAACCAATGGTCACGATCGTCGTCGTACCTCGCGAGCGGTTTAGCTATTCCCAGGAATCATTAGAAAGCGTCTACGCTGAGACAGATTATCCCTTTGAATTGGTATATGTAGATGGTGGATCTTCCCCCCAACTCAAGGCTTATTTAGAAACACAAGCTCAGGAGAAACAATTCAAACTGATTCGCACAGAAGAGTTTCTCTCACCCAATCGCGCCCGCAATATCGGCATCCAAGCCGCACGGGGTAAATATATCGTCTTTGTCGATAATGATGTCTTCGTCCAAAAAGGTTGGCTGCAAAAATTGGTAGAATGCGCCGAAGAAACTGACGCGACTGTAGTTGGCACCCTCACCTGTATCGATAACCCCCTGCATGAAGTCGTCCACAATGGCGGCGGTACAACTTACATCGAGGTTCGCACCGAAGGCACCAAAACGGCTCGATATGCCGTCCAAAAAAGTTATTTGGAAGGAAAGCGTGTCTCGAAAATTGCCGACGAAATGACCCGCTTTAAGTGCGAATTTGTCGAGTTCCACACTGCTTTAGTCCGCAAATCCTTTTTTGACGAACACGGTTTGCTCGATGAAGGCTTGCTCAGTACGCGGGAGCATATTGATTTGTGCTTGTGTGTAGGAAAAGTGGGCGGTACTGTCTATTGCGAACGCCAGAGTGTCGTCACTTATATGACTGGGGCCGAGTTTGATTGGTATGACTATACCTACTTTAGCCTGCGGTGGAGCGATGCTTGGGATTTGGCGAGTTTCGACCATTTCCGCGCTAAATGGGACGTGGAAGAAGATTGGTACTTCGAGCGTCGATACAATCGCCTCGGCCTTCGTCGCTATCGTGCTTTGATGCGTCCGATTATCAGTCGGTTCCCACTCAAGAATAAGCGCAGTGATTTTGCCGATTGGTTGCAAGTTGTCGAGCGTCCAATTAATAACTTTATCAGCGATCGATATGCTCGTCTACATGAGTATGCTAGCCACAGTCTGGGCTTGCGTCGATCGCAACGATTGAAAGGTGGGATGAAGTTCGAGAAGCCACTGAAGGAAAAGGCGGATTCGGAATTAGAGTCGGTTTGATGTGTGGCGTAGATCTACCCACCCCGCCCTTCGGGCACCCCTCCGAGGAGGGGATTTCCACCCCTCGGTAAGTATCTATACAACCCAAAATAATGATTCAGACAGGAGAGAAAGAACTTAAAGGCATCATCCCTGGTAGTTGGCACATCTTGGTCAAATTCTGGCCGCAAATCCGCCAGCGGAAAGTGCTCATCGGTACCTCGTTATTCACGCTATTACTCGAAACCGCGCTAGGATTGCTCGAACCTTGGCCGTTGAAATTCATTTTTGACGGTGTATTGCTCTCCCGCACAGATATTTATCCCGATATTTTGGGTTTTGCGCGGGGTTTGTCGCCACTGTGGTTGCTGACATTGCTGTCTGTATCGATCGTCGCGATCGCTGCATTACGCAGTGTCACAGCTTATCTGAGTACTTATGGGATGGCACTGGCGGCAATTCAGGTGCTGTCTGAGGTGCGGAGCAACTTATATAGTCACATTCAGCGGTTATCGCTATCTTTCCATCAACGGTTCAAGAGTGGCGATCTGATTGCGAGAGTTACTTATGATATCGAACGCTTGCGGTTGGTGACGATCAAAACTGTACTGCCGTTTCTGGCGAATGTAGTGACGATCGTCGGGATGATGGGGGTGATGTTTTGGCTCAATTGGGAGCTAGCTTTAATTTCGATCGCGATTTTCCCCCTCTTTGCGATTACTACGACCAATATCGTGGGTAAGATTCGCAAGGAAACTAACAAA